>NZ_NMWU01000023.1 GCF_002860355.1 Bifidobacterium margollesii | reverse complement strand
TCGAAACGGTGCATCGACACGCAGGCCGAACGCAAGAGCCGCAAGCTGTTCGCCCGGTTCATCCCCGACAAGAGCGCGCTGGCGACCGCGCGCGCCGAATACGACATCTACAGCCGGATCCCCGCGCCCGCGCGCATCGACCGCACGTGGGACAACGGCACGGAGTCCTCCTGCCACCTGCTCGTGGACGAGGCGCTGGGCATGCTCACCTACTATGCGGACCCGTACTCCTCGTGGCAGCGGGGCACGAACGAGAACCGCAACGGCAGGATCCGGCGCTACCTGCCCAAGGGGACCAGCTTCGACGACCTGTCGGATGCGGACCTGCAGGCCATCGTCGACGAGATCAACGACACCCCGTTGAAGGTCCTGGGCTGGGAAACGCCCAACGAGGTTTGGTACCGCGAGCTCGGCAAGGTAATGTCAAAGACAAGCCACCCAGAGACGAGTGTTGCACTTACAAATTGAATCCGGGGCGAAGAGGAGTCCCGGCAGATCTACCGTATGCTGATGAAACGGGATCTCATCGACGCCGACGATCGTCTGACCGACCGCTACCGCGAGCAGCGCCTGACCGAAGAGGACGTGGCAAATCTGCCTGAACCATTGCGGCCCAAGGCCGACGCCATCCGATACGTGCTCGACAACGTACTCGAAGGCGTCACCGCCATACTCGTCGACAACGCGTTGAAAACCCGGATCACCGCCAACCCGCTCAACGATAATTGGGATCGGAAGGAATTCCAGGCGTTGTGGAAACGCATCAACCACAAGTACGCCTACACCGTCAGCTTCGATGACGACGAGCTCGTCAACAAGGCGGTCAAGGCCATCAACGACGATCTCGTCGTCGCCAAACTCTCCTACACCGTCACGCGGGGCATGCAGAAACAGGACGCATCCCGTGAGGAGATAGCGGCGGGAGAGCATTTCGGCGGCAAGCGTGCGCGCCGCGTCGATATGAATATCGATGCAACCGACGGCGTCACCTATGATCTGCTGGGGGAGATCGCCCGACGGGCGGCGATCACCCGCCGTTGCACAGCAGCGATCCTCAAGCACATTCGGCGTGAGAAATTCCTCATGTTCCGTGACAATCCCGAACAGTTCATCGCCAAGGTGTCACGCATTATCGTCTCGCAGAAGGCCACCATGATCGTGGATCACATCTGCTACGACAGAATCGAAGGCGAATACGATTCCGGCATCTTCACGATGACCGGGGCGGGACGCGATGAGTCCGAAGCCTACCGGGCCGCCAAATGCGTGCAGGACTGGGTGTTTCCCGACGGTTTCGCACAAAACAGCGTCGAACGACGGTTCGCCGAAGACTTGGACGCGGCCGATGAGGTCGCCGTCTACGCGAAACTGCCGAGAGGCTTCCGTATTCCTACGCCGGTCGGCGACTATGCGCCCGACTGGGCCGTGGCGTTCAGGGAAGGCAGCGGCGTGAGGCATCTGTTCTTCGTGGCGGAAACCAAAGGCAGCATGGAAACGCTGGACCTGCGAGGCGTCGAGGGAAGCAAGATCGCCTGTGCCCGCAAGCTGTTCAATGAATTCAGGCTCGCCGGCGACGTTCGCTACGACAAGGTCGACTCCTACGGCAGGCTGCTGGAGCAGGTGAGATCTTTGCGGTAGAGGATTTTTGCCTGATATGGCGTTTGCCCACCCCCAGTCAGCTGCGCTGCCAGCCCCCGCTCGCGGGGGCGCTACTGGGTCGTGCGGCGATATCGTCGTGCGGCAGAGGCGATTCCGCGCACAATGCGAAATTCCGTTTGTAAATTCCGCGTTAGGTTCTGTTACCGCTTGTGTATGTCGCATGTTACGAAGCCATCGGCTCCGGCTATGCCGGATCATGGAGGATTCGTTGAAGTTCCAACGGCCTTGAACCTTCCAATACCGGTCGCACGGCAGTTCGTTACACCGCAACAATATTGGACGATTTGGATATCCGGTCAAAAACGGTGGACATAATATCCATTGTTTGACGGGTGCATTGCGAGAAAACTCCCTACGTAGATGCGCAAGGGATCGCGAAACGGAGAACATCCGAAACGGAGTCTCCGATCGGCGATCCGCAGTGCGGACGAGAGGGAGGTAACGACGCGATGAGCGGTTCGAAATGGCTATACATCGGAAAGCGGCTGCTGCTGCTGATTCCCACGGTATGGGGGTGTGCCACGCTCACCTTCTTCCTGCTCAAGCTCACGCCGGGCGACCCTGCCGTGCAGGCGCTCGGCCCGAAGGCCAGCAAGCAGGCGCTCGCCGCGCTGCGCGAATCATGGGGGCTCAACGATCCGCTGTGGCAGCAGTACCTGCGCTTCCTCGGCGACCTGTGCACCGGCAACCTCGGCACCTCGTACTCGGCCAAGGCGCCGGTGGCCGAACTGATCGCCACCCGTCTTCCCGTCACGCTGATCATCATGATTCTGGCCGCACTGTTCGCCGTGCTGATCGCCCTGCCGCTGAGCATTTGGGTCGCCACCAGCGGATCGCGATGGGTGGGCGAATTCGTGCGCATCCTCAATGCTGTCGCCCAAGGCTTCCCCACGTTCTTCCTCGGCGCGCTGCTGCTCCAGTTCTTCGCCATCCAGCTCGGATGGTTCCCCATCGGCTCGGTCTCCGGTGGCGTGGACGTGGCCGCACTGGTCCTGCCGTCCATCGCCGTGGCCGTCGCCATCGCCCCGATCCTGATCCGCAGCCTCACCCAGTCCCTGAAGGACTCCGTCTCCTCCGAATACGTGAATTTCGGCAAGGCCAAAGGCCTGAGCTACGGCAAGGTGCTGTTCGGATACGCCCTGCGCAACGGCTCGATGTCCGCGGTCTCCGTCCTCGGCATCCAGGTCGGCTTCCTCGTCGGCGGCACGTTGGTCGTGGAGAACGTGTTCGCCGTTCCCGGCCTCGGCCAGCTGCTCATGGACTCCGTGATGAAACGCGACTTCCCGGTGGTGCAGAGTCTCACCGTGATCTTCGGCATCATCGTCGTGTTGGTCTACCTGATCACCGATCTCGCCTACGGAGCGCTTGACCCGCGTGCGGCGAAGCGCGGATGAGCCGGACCGTCCAGAGAGAAAGGAACGTCATGCCCGAAAGCAAGCAGATCCCCGTCGCGCAGGCCAGCAAGGACTACGCCAGGATCAAACTCACCGGCTCCAAGCCGCGCAAGCGCAGTCACGCCAACGCCGAAATCGTGATCGGCTGCGTGCTGCTCGGCATCATCGCCCTGATGATCATTGCGGCCCCTCTGCTTACCCCGTACGATCCGACCCATCAGAGTCTGCGCGAAGCCATGCTGGGCTTCTCCGCGGACCATCCGCTCGGCACCGACCAGTTCGGCCGTGACATCTGGGCCCGACTGCTCTACGGCGGTCGCATTGACCTGTTCGTCGCCGTCATGGCCGTGTTCACCCCGCTGGTCATCGGCACGATCCTCGGCGCCATCGCCGGATACTTCGACGGCCCGGTTCCGGTGGTCATCATGCGTCTGGCCGATCTGGTCTCCTCCTTCCCGTTCTACGTGCTGGTGATTGTGCTGGTGTTCGTGCTCGGCAACGGCGGCACGTCCATCTTCATCGCCATCTCCGCGGTCTCCTGGGTGCCGTACACCCGTATCGCCCGCGGTGAGACCCTGGTGCTGCGCGATCGCGAATTCATCGCCAGCTGCAAGACCAGCGGCTTCTCCGACGGCTGGGTGCTGTTCCGCCATGTGATCCCGAACATCGCCTCGCAGGGCATCGTCTACGCGATGAGCGACATCGTGATCAACCTCGGCATCATCGTCACGCTCAGCTACTTCGGCCTCGGCATCGTGCCGCCCACACCCGACTGGGGGCAGATGATGAACGACGGCCAGCAGTTCCTGGCCGCAGGCATCTACAGCCTCACCGTCATCCCCACCATCGTCATCGTGCTGATATCCCTGGCCCTCTCGTTCATCGGCGACGGGCTGGCGAATGTGCTGAAAGTGAGGCGCTAATTATGACCACCGCAGTAAACGCCGAAAACTCCGCGACGACCGCAGTCACGACGACCGCGACCGCAGCCGCGTCGGCGTCCGACCCCGAATACGCCCTCGAGATCGTGGACCTGTGCATCGACGTCGACAAGCACGGCGAGCGCGTCCCCGCCGTGAAGAACCTCACCATCCGCGTCAAAGCAGGCGAATCGCACGGTCTGGTGGGCGAGTCCGGCTCCGGCAAGAGCCTCACCCTGCGCGCGGTGATGGGACTGTTCTCCAAAGGCGCCTACTATCGTTCCGGCTGCATCCGCATCGGCGGGCATGAGGTGCTTGGCCCCGATACGCCCGATTATGATCCCTCGATGCGCGGCAAGGGCGTGTCGATGGTGTTCCAAGAGCCGGCCGTGGCGCTCAACCCGATCATGAAGGTGGGCTGGCAGATCGTGGACGCGGTGCGTGAACAGGAGCATCTCAGCCGTGCCGAGGCGAAGGCCCGTGCCATCGAACTGATGGCCAGCGTGGGCATCACGAACCCCGAGGACCGGTTCGACGCCTATCCGTTCGAGCTTTCCGGCGGCATGCGGCAGCGTGTGATGATCGCCGCGGCCATCGCCTGCAAGCCCAAGGTGCTGCTGTGCGACGAGCCGACCACCGCGCTCGACGTGACCATTCAGGAGCAGATTCTCGATATCTTCCGTGCCATCGCCGGGTCGGGCACCGCGCTGCTGTACGTCACGCACGATCTGGCGGTCGTCTCCCAACTGTGTGAGACGCTGAGCGTGATCTACCACGGCGCGATCGTGGAGGAGGGCACGCTGCGTCAGGTGTTCGACGACCCGCAGGACGCCTACACCCGTCAGCTGTTGAGCTCCACGCCGTATCTCAAAGGCAGCATGAAGGCGGCCGAAAAGGCCGCGGCAACGGAAACCGCAGCGGAAACGACGGCGGCAACGGAAACGAAGGGGGAGTGAACCATGGCCACATGGAGCGACATGATCGACCGGGCCGAGGCCAGGGCCGAGGAGACCGGCAACGAGGGACGCATCGTCAACCCCTTCGGAGACGACGCCAAACCCGAGGTGCATCAGACCCGACTGCTTGATGTCCAGGATCTCAACATCGAATTCACCACCAAAGTGCACGGCAGGAAGACGAAGTTCAAGGCCGTCAAGGACGCGAACCTGCACGTCGACTTCGCCGAGATCGTCGGGCTGGTCGGCGAGTCCGGCTCCGGCAAATCCACGATCTCCCGCGCGGTGGTGGGCCTCAACGATCACTACACCGGACGGATCGTGTTCGACGGCAAGGAGCTGGGGCGCAAGCGTTCCCGCGAGCAGTGGCGTGAGATCCAGATGGTGTTCCAGGATCCGTACGCCTCGCTCGACCCGCGGCTGACCGTGCGCAAGATGCTGCGCGAGGTGATCCTGTACCACAACGTGGTCATGGTCACGCAGGCCGACGACTACTGCGAATACCTGATGAATCTCGTGGAGCTGCCGGTCGAGCTGCTGGACGCGCTGCCGGCCGAAATGTCCGGCGGCCAGCGTCAGCGCGTGGCCATCGCCCGTGCGCTCGCCGTCCGTCCGTGGCTGCTGATCGCCGACGAACCCACCGCCGCGCTGGACGTCTCCGTGCAGGCGGGCATCATCAATCTGCTGATGGATCTCAATAAGCGGCTCGACCTGTCGATCCTGTTCATCTCGCACGACCTCAACATCGTGCGGTCGATCTGCGAGCGCACCTATGTGATCTATCACGGTGATCTGGTGGAGGAAGGTCCCACCGAGCAGGTGTTCAGCCATCCGGCGAACGACTACACCCGCCGGCTGATCAACGCGATCCCGAAGCTTTCCAGCAAGTATGTGGAGCGGCTGGCCGCCGGCGACGATGGTTCGCGGACCACGGCCGTGTCGGGAGAGAACGAGGAGACGGAGGAGCAGGCATGATGACGACGTTCAGGAAGATCGCGGCTCTGGCCGTGGCCGCGGTGATGACCATATCGATGGGGGCGTGCGGCAATACCGGGTCCAGCGCGGCCGACACGCAGGATCTGGTGGTGGCGAGATCGCTGGAAACCACGGATATGCTGCCGCAGACCGGATTCAGCAACGGTGACATCTGGGCGATCCAGCAGGTGTATCAGACGCTGACCCGCAACAAAACCGACGGATCGGGGGTTGAGCCGGGGCTCGCCACCTCCTGGAAGCAGTCGAAGGACGGGCTTTCCTGGACCTTCAATCTGCGCAGGGGCGTGAAGTTCCACAACGGGCGGACCATGACCGCCAAGGACGTGAAGTTCTCGCTTGATTTCGCGCGCACCGCCCGCGACGACAAGCCGTGGCAGTTCCTGTTCACCGCGATCAGGAACGTGGAGATCGTGGACGACTACACCGTGCGGCTTGATCTGAACGAGCCGTGGGCCCCGCTGCCTTCCGACCTGTCGATGTCGGCCTCGTCGATCATGCCGGCCGATTTCGGCGGCAAAACCGAGACGGAGTTCCGCAACAACCCGGTGGGGACCGGCCCGTACAAGCTGGGCGAATGGAAGAAGGGCGACTACATCAAATTCGTGAGGAACCCCGACTACTGGGAGACGGGCAAGCCGAAGCTCAACTCGGTGACGTTCAAGTACGTTTCCGACGCCAACACCCGTTCGCAGATGGTGCAGTCCGGCCAGGCGCAGATCGACGAGTTCCCCACGGCCGTGTCGGTCTCCTCGCTGAAAAAGACGCGGAACGTGCATGTGGAGTCGTTCCCCTCCACATCGCTGATCTGGGTGAATCTCAACAACCGCAGAAAGCCGCTCAACGACGTGCATGTGCGCCGGGCCATGGCCTACGCCATCGACAAGGAGGCCATCGTGCGCGCGATCTACTACGGGCAGGCGGAAAAGGCCAACTCCATGCTGTCGAAGAACCTCATGGGCTATTCGAAGGACGTGAAGGATCTTGAATACGACATGGCCAAGGCCAAGGAGGAGTTGGCCAAGTCCAGCGCGCCGAAGCATTTCTCGCTCACCGTGCAGGTGCAGTCCGGCGACCCGGAGAAGTCGATGCTGGCGCAGATCCTGCAGGAATCATGGAAGGAGCTCGGCATCGACGTGCAGCTGCAGACGCTCGACTCCACCACCGTGTATTCGAACCGTACGGCCGGTGACTTCGACGTGGCGATGTTCGAAATGACCAACGACATCTCCGACCCGGACGAATGGATGCAGTACATGTTCTCGTCCAGCGCCAACGTGAACTCCGGGTACAGGAACGAAAAAGTGGACGCGCTGATCAAGCGGGCCGCTGCCGACAGCAACCAGGCCAACCGTCTGAAGGACTATGCCGAGGTGCAGCAGATCATCGCCGACGAGGCTCCGGAGATCCCGCTGGTGTACAAGCCGGGTCTGTTCGCGGTGCGTGATCAGGTGAAGGACTTCACGGTGACCACGCTGGGCGAATACAAGCTGGCCGACACCACCATCGCCAGGGAGTGACCGGTTCGGCAGACGCGGATGGCCCTTCTCCGACCTTCGCCGGCCTTTGCTGACCTTCCCCTGGGAAGGGAAGGTGGCCGACGCAGTCGGTCGATGAGGTGCCAAGCGTGCGCAGTTCACAATTCAGGATTCGCCTATTCCCCTCATCAGTCTCACTGCGTTCGACAGCTTCCCCCAAGGGGGAAGCCCGGCGGGGCCGGTGAAATCGCTTCGGGGATGAACCAGCCTCTGCCTTCCCCTGGGAAGGGAAGGTGGCCGACGCAGTCGGTCGGATGAGGTGACGGGTCGTTCCCTCCCGCATTTGCGGGGAAAACGGGAGGGAATTTTCCGGGGGCGGCGGTGCGGCGGGTGGCCATGAGTACGATGGTGCACGGTAATGGCGTCTTTGAGATAGCGAGGTTGGAAGAACATGCCGCGTATGTTCGGAACCGATGGTGTTCGTGGATTGGCAAACCGGGATCTGACCGCGAGGCTCGCCCTTGATCTGGGCGATGCCGCGGTTCGCGTGCTCGGGGACGATCAGAGTGAGGGGCGTCGCCGTGCGCTGGTGGGGCGCGACACCCGCGTCTCCGGCGATTTTCTGGCCGCGGCGCTGTCGTCCGGCATGAGCGCCGGCGGGTTCGACGTGATCGACGCGGGCATCATCCCCACGCCGGGCGTCGCCTACCTGACCTCCGTGCTCAACGTCGAAATGGGTGCGGTGATCTCCGCCTCGCACAATCCGATGCCCGACAACGGCATCAAGTTCTTCGCACGCGGCGGGTTCAAGCTGCCCGACGCCAAGGAGGACGAGATCGAGGCCGTGCTCGGTCAGGACTGGGAGCATCCCACCGGTGCCGGCGTGGGGCGCATTTCGCATGACACCGCCACCGCCACCAAGCTGTACATCGATCATCTGGTCTCCTCGATCGCCCCGGTGGAGACCGGCAAGCCGCAGCCCAAGCCGCTCAAGGGACTGCGCATCGTGGCCGACTGCGCCAACGGCGCCACCTCCGTGGTGGCCCCCGAAGCCCTGCGCCGCGCGGGCGCCGACGTGGTGGTGATCAACGCCTCGCCTGACGGCTACAACATCAACAAGCGTGCCGGTTCCACCCATCCCGAGCAGCTGCAGGCCATGGTCAAGGCCTCCGACGCGGTGATGGGCGTGGCTTTCGACGGAGACGCCGATCGCTGCCTCGCCGTGGACGAGGACGGCACCATGGTCAATGGCGATCAGATCATGGGCATTCTCGCTCGCGCCAAGAAGCGCGAAGGCAAGCTCAACCATGACACGCTCGTCGTCACTGTGATGAGCAATCTGGGTCTCAAGCTCGCCCTGCGCGACATGGGCATCACCACCGTGCAGACCAATGTGGGCGACCGCTACGTGCTGGAGGAGATGCTGCGCGGCGACTACTCGCTCGGCGGCGAACAGTCCGGTCATGTGATCAACCGCGAGTTCGCCACCACCGGCGACGGTACGCTCACCGCGCTGACTCTGGCGAACGAGGTGGTGAAGTCCGGCAAGAGCCTCAAGGAGCTGGCCGCTGACTTCCCGCAGCTGCCGCAGCAGCTCATCAATGTGCCGAACGTCGACAAGATGGCCGCTCCCACGAACGCCAAGGTGCAGGCCGCGGTGGAACGCGAGGAGAAGCTGCTGGGCGATACCGGCCGTGTGCTGCTGCGTCCTTCGGGCACCGAGCCGCTGGTGCGTGTGATGGCCGAGGCCGCCACGCAGGAGCAGGCTGACGAGGTGTGCGAGCGTCTGGCGAAGGTCGTCGCCGACGAGCTGGCATTGTGATGACTGTAATGACTGCGATGACAGGCAGTCGCTGCGATCAAGGAGGACGATGATGTTCGGAACCGGTAAATCCGCGAAGATCAATATGGAGCTCAACCGCGAGGTCGAGCTGATGCTCAAGGAGGCCCGTACCGAGAACGACGGTCTGCTGCCCATCGTGCAGGCCGGTGAGCCGGTGCTGAGGCATAAGACGGCCCGGTATCAGGGGCAGCTCACCAAGGGCACGTTCAAAAAGCTCGTCGAAGTGATGCGCCATACCATGATCGAGGCCCCGGGCGTCGGTCTCGCCGCCACGCAGATCGGTCTCGGTCTGGCGTTCGCCGTCATGGAGGATCACGTCGGCGCGGAGGATGCCAATGATCCGCGTGAGGCCACCGAACTGCCGTTCCGTGTGGTCGTCAACCCCGTATACACGCCGGTGGGGCAGGAGACACGCAGCTTCTACGAAGGCTGCCTGAGCTTCGACGGATATCAGGCGGTGCGCAGGCGCTGGCTGGACATCGACGCCGAGTGGGACGACGAGTCGGGCGCGCATCACAAGGAACGCATGCACGGCTGGGCGGCGCGCATCTTCCAGCATGAGACCGACCATCTTTCCGGGGAGCTGTACATCGACAAGGCCGAGATCCGCAGTCTGACGACGTACGACAATCTCGAAGACTACTGGTGCGACGATCCGGTGCCGAGCCTCGCGGCCAAGGAGCTGGGATTCGAACTGTAGGGCCGCGGCACGGGAGTCCGGCTTCGATCGAACCGATGCGAATGGGCATACGGGATCGAAGTGAACCACGTATGAGCCGGTTCTGCGACACGCCATGTCGAATTATGGCGTGTCGCAGAACCGGCTGTGTTGTATCATAGTCACTTGTGTGTGCCATTGGCGCGGCATATGTGATCGGCTGCGTCTGAATGGGACATCCCGAATTCCAATGATCCGGGTCGGCAACGACCTTGGTGAGGATGCAGGGCCATCGGGCCGGTGGACTGTGGCTGATGCGCTTCCGATTCGGATGCAGCGTCCTCAAGCCGCGGTGTGGCGGCTCCACGAGGAACAGCAACTATGTGAATCGGAGAATTCCATTGCCTACTATTGAGCAGCTCGTCCGCAAGGGACGTAAGCCGAAGCCGAAGAAGTCGAAGACTTTGGCTCTGAAGGGCAGCCCGCTGCGCCGCGGCGTGTGCACCCGTGTCTACACCACCACCCCGAAGAAGCCGAACTCGGCTCTGCGTAAGGTCGCCCGTGTGCGCCTTTCCTCGGGCGTCGAAGTCACCGCCTACATTCCGGGTGAGGGCCACAACCTGCAGGAGCACTCCATCGTGCTCGTGCGTGGCGGCCGTGTGAAGGATCTTCCTGGTGTGCGTTACCACATCGTGCGTGGTGCGCTCGATACCCAGGGTGTCAAGGACCGCAAGCAGGGTCGTTCCCTGTACGGAGCAAAGAAGGCGAAGTAAGAGAAATGTCACGTAAAGGACCCGCTAAGAAGCATCAGCTCCTGCCCGATCCGATCTACGGTTCGACGGTGGTTGCCCAGCTCATCAACAAGATTCTGCTCGACGGCAAGAAGTCGATCGCCGAGGACATCGTGTACTCCGCTCTCGACATCGTCAAGGAGAAGACCGATCAGGAGCCCGTTTCCGTGCTGAAGCGCGCTCTGGACAACATCCGTCCGTCCCTTGAGGTTCGCTCCCGCCGTGTCGGTGGCGCCACCTACCAGGTGCCGGTCGAGGTCAAGCCGAACCGCGCCAACACCCTGTCGCTGCGCTGGCTGACCGACTTCTCCCGCGCCCGCCGCGAGAAGACCATGGCCGAGCGTCTGGCCAACGAGATCCTCGACGCCTCCAACGGCCTCGGCGCTTCTGTCAAGCGTCGCGAGGATACTCATAAGATGGCAGAGGCCAACAAGGCCTTCGCTCATTACCGCTGGTAATTTCGTTCGGATAGAGAGTTAAGGAACACCAATGGCACAAGAGGTGCTTTCGGACCTGCACAAGGTTCGCAACATCGGCATCATGGCTCACATCGATGCCGGTAAGACCACTACGACGGAACGTATCCTCTACTACACCGGCGTGAACTACAAGATCGGCGAGGTGCACGATGGCGCCGCGACGATGGACTTCATGGCGCAGGAGCAGGAACGAGGCATCACCATCCAGTCCGCCGCCACCACCTGCTTCTGGAACCGTCAGACCCACGACACGGAGGACAAGTTCCAGATCAACATCATCGATACCCCCGGCCACGTGGACTTCACGGCCGAGGTGGAGCGCTCCCTGCGAGTGCTCGATGGTGCCGTTGCCGTGTTCGACGGCAAGGAAGGCGTGGAGCCGCAGTCCGAAACCGTGTGGCGTCAGGCCGACAAGTACTCCGTCCCGCGTATCTGCTTCATCAACAAGATGGATAAGCTGGGCGCCAACTTCTACTACTCCGTCGACACCATCAAGGAGAAGCTGGGTGCCAACCCGCTCGTGATGCAGCTGCCGATGGGCGCCGAGAACGACTTCACCGGCGTCATCGATCTCGTTGAGATGAAGGCCTATGACTGGAACACCGGCGACGAGCTCGGTGCCCACTACAACATGGACCCGATTCCGGACGAGTACAAGGAGAAGGCCGAGCAGTACCACACTCAGCTGCTCGAAGCCGTCGCCGAAACCGACGACGCGCTGATGGAGAAGTACTTCGGCGGCGAGGAGATCAGCAAGGACGAGATCCGTGCCGCGGTGCGCAAGCTCACCATCAACCGCGAGGCCTTCCCGGTGTTCTGCGGCTCCGCCTTCAAGGACAAGGGCGTGCAGCCGATGCTGGACGCCGTCATCGACTACCTGCCGTCCCCCGAGGATGTGCCGGCCATCAAGGGCTTCAAGCCCGGCGACGAGTCCGTTGAGATCGACCGCAAGCCCACCAAGAGCGATCCGTTCGCCGCGCTGGTGTTCAAGATCTCCACCCACCCGTTCTACGGCAAGCTCGTGTTCGTGCGCGTCTACTCCGGTGAGGTCAAGCAGGGCGATTCCGTGCTCGACTCCACCCGCGAGAAGAAGGAGCGCATCGGCAAGATCTTCCAGATGCACGCCGACAAGGAGAATCCGATGGATTCCGCTTCCGCCGGCAACATCTACACCTTCGTGGGCCTGAAGAACGTCACCACCGGCGACACCCTGTGCGCCCTCGACGCTCCGATCACCCTCGATTCCATGACCTTCCCCGATCCGGTGATCGAGGTTGCCGTGGAGCCGAAGACCAAGGCCGATCAGGAGAAGATGGGCATCGCCCTCGCCAAGCTCTCCGAAGAGGATCCGACCTTCCAGGTCAAGACCGACGAGGAGTCCGGCCAGACCCTGATCTCCGGCATGGGCGAGCTCCAGCTCGACATCATCGTCGACCGTATGCGTCGCGAGTTCAAGGTGGAGTGCAACCAGGGCAAGCCGCAGGTGGCCTACCGTGAGACCATCCGCAAGGCCGTCATGAACCAGGAATACACCCACAAGAAGCAGACCGGTGGTTCCGGCCAGTTCGCAAAGGTCCTGATGAACTTCGAGCCGCTCGATACCGAGGCCGGCGAGACCTTCGCCTTCGAGAACACCGTCACCGGCGGCCACATCTCCGGCGAATTCATCAAGCCGATCGAAGACGGCGTCAAGGAAGCCATGGAATCCGGCGTGCTCGCCGGCTTCCCGGTCGTGGGCGTCAAGGCCACCGTCACCGACGGTGCCATGCACCCGGTCGACTCCTCGGAAATGGCCTTCAAGATCGCCGGCTCCATGGCCTTCAAGGAGGCCGCCCCCAAGGCGAAGCCGGTCATCCTCGAGCCGATCATGGCCGTCGAGGTCCGTACTCCGGAAGAGTACATGGGCGACGTCATCGGCGATCTGAACCAGCGTCGTGGCAACATCCAGTCCATGACCGACGCCGCCGGCGTCAAGGTCATCGACGCCAAGGTGCCGCTGAGCGAAATGTTCGGCTACATCGGCGACCTGCGTTCCAAGACCCAGGGCCGCGCCATGTTCACCATGCAGATGGATTCCTACGCCGAGGTGCCGAAGAGCGTCTCCGACGAGATCATCAAGGCCCAGCGCGGCGAGTGAGCCACGCTTGATTCGCCGGCGGGCAGCGGCTTCAGTCGTCTGCCCGCCGGCGGGTCCGCCACGACCGGCAGGCAGTGTCGTCGGTGACAACTACATTTGTTGTTCGCTGGCGATGGGGCACGCGCGAAAGTGGCGAATATCCACAATACCCAGTAAAATGTAGCGAGTGTCTTGTGCGTGGTTCGCACAGGCAAACTACGAGACGTCCAGGAGGACAAAACACATGGCAAAGGAAAAGTACGAGCGTACTAAGCCGCACGTTAACATCGGTACCATCGGCCACGTCGATCACGGCAAGACGACCCTGACCGCAGCCATCTCCAAGGTGCTGCATGAGGAGTTCCCGGATGTGAACCCGGAGTACGACTTCAACCAGATCGACTCCGCTCCGGAAGAGGCCGCTCGTGGTATCACCATCAACATCTCCCACATCGAGTACCAGACCGCGAAGCGTCACTACGCTCACGTCGACTGCCCGGGCCACGCCGACTTCGTGAAGAACATGATCACCGGTGCCGCCCAGATGGATGGCGCCATCCTCGTTGTGGCCGCCACCGACGGCCCGATGGCCCAGACCCGCGAGCACGTGCTGCTCGCCCGTCAGGTCGGCGTCCCGAAGATCCTGGTCGCCCTGAACAAGTGCGATATGGTCGACGACGAAGAGCTCATCGAGCTCGTTGAGGAAGAGGTCCGTGACCTCCTCGACGAGAACGGCTTCGATCGTGACTGCCCGGTCATCCGCGTTTCCGCCTACGGCGCTCTGCACGATGACGCTCCGGACCACGAGAAGTGGGTTGAGCAGATCAAGAAGCTCATGGACGCCGTCGACGAGTACATCCCGACCCCGGTCCACGACCTCGACAAGCCGTTCCTGATGCCGATCGAGGACGTCTTCACCATCTCCGGCCGTGGTACCGTCGTCACCGGTCGTGTCGAGCGTGGTACCCTCGCCGTGAACTCCCCGGTCGAGATCGTCGGTATCCGCGACACCCAGTCCACCACCGTCACCTCCATCGAGACCTTCCACAAGACCATGGACGCCTGCGAGGCCGGCGACAACACCGGTCTGCTGCTCCGCGGTCTGGGTCGTACCGATGTCGAGCGTGGCCAGGTCGTGGCCGCTCCCGGCACCGTGACCCCGCACACCAAGTTCGAGGGTGAGGTCTACGTGCTGACCAAGGATGAAGGTGGCCGTCACTCGCCGTTCTTCTCCAACTACCGTCCGCAGTTCTACTTCCGCACCACCGACGTCACCGGCGTGATCACCCTGCCGGAAGGCGTCGAGATGGTCCAGCCTGGCGACCACGCCACCTTCACCGTCGAGCTGATCCAGCCCGTCGCCATGGAGGAAGGCCTGACCTTCGCTGTGCGTGAAGGCGGCCACACGGTCGGTTCAGGTCGAGTCACCAAGATCCTCGCCTGATTTCCATCAACCGAAATCTTCCAAGCCTGAACTAGTGTTCTAGCTGAAAGCCTCGGAACCCGTAAGGATTCCGAGGCTTTTTGCGATTCCTAGGCTTTTTGCATTGTGCCGTCTTGTGTTGCGTGTCTTGCATCGTTTCGGTGGCACCACTCCCTGAACACATGCCGCGCCATACCCCATCACGTCATCCAGACGACGACAGCGAAATCCCGGTATCCAGGCGGGACGATGCTACCGTGAAAACGGCATTGGAGAACGGTCGCAAAGGAGGGGGAATGGCTGAAACGGTTCGCCCGATCGTGACCGTCGGATTACTGGACAACGACGAGTTTTCGCTTTCCTTCCTTGAACGCACCATCACCGAACTCATGCCCGAAGCGCGAATCCTATGGAAAACCACTTCCGGGCGCGATGCGGTAGCCCGTTGTTTCGACGCACGCCAAAGCCCCAACATACTGCTCACCGACATGTCGATGGATGAAGTATCCGGCCTGACGGTATGCAGAACGATTCGCGCCGGAACCGCTCGGGTGCTGATTCTCGCCATCACGTCGTTCTCGTTGGCCGTATATGCAGCCAAAGCCGCCGAATCCGGGGCGCAGGGCATCGTTCCAAAATCCGTGGAGGCGCCGATCATCAAGGCGATTCGTACCGTGGCGGCCGGCGGTGTTTGGGGCGAAGGATTCCAAACCGCCGGCGAAGCATACGAACGATTGCGCGGAAAACAAATCCCCCGGCAGTTTCTGCTGTCCGACCGTGAAGCCGAAGCGATGAACCTATGCTCCCGCGGTCTCGATACCGTGCAGATCGCCACCGACATGCAGGTGAGCGCCTCCACCGCCAAAACCTATATCACCCGCGCCATCCACAAACTCGGCGTCACCTCGCGCGGGCAGGCCGTGGCCCTATGGACAGGCGCCTCGGAAGGCGAACGATGAACGCCGCCGAACGTTGGCTGCATGGCCATTGGTTCCGCATCCTCATCGCATTCGTCGTTCTGGTTGCGACGGTGATTGAATGGGCGGCGATCCCTCCCGTATATCCACTCAATGGAGTGCTTTCAGGCGTGTCGATAGCCTGCATCATTCTTTCGCCGTTCCTGCCGCGCGTCAGTGGCTGGCTGATCATCGGCACCGTCGTCGCGCGTCTGTTCGTCCTTGACCTGTCGGGGCCGAACCCATTGTGGGCTGCCTATCTGGCCTTGGCGATCATCGGCTACGACAGTTCGATTCCCATCGCCATCGCCGCCCTGCTCGTCATTTCGTTCGCCGAATGCGTGCCGGTGGCCGTCGATTCCTTCAATGCGCTGTCCGCCACATGGCTGGGATTGGTGAATTACATCGCGATGTTCGTGTTCGCCACGATGATCGGCATGGCCCTGCGTTGGCGACGACAGCGTGACGAGATTCGAGAACAGGCCATGGCGTTGGAACGACGTCAATGGGAGATGGACATGCTGAAACGCAACATACGCCTGGGGTCGCGCATTCACGATTCCGCCAGCGGTGGGCTCTCCTACATCGCGTTGACCGCGCAACGGCAGCTGCGCCGTATTGGCGATGACGCCGAACGGGCCGACGAACGTCGGGATTGGCGGTTCGTCAACGAACAGGCCCTTGCCGTGCTTGCCGAGATTCACCATGTCATCGATTTGCTCGAACAACCGCAACGGCGGCGAGCCGATGCAGGCAAGGATTCCGTGAGCCCGGGAGATGCGAGTCGGACGGCATCGGCGTGTCGGACGGCACCGGCACGTCAGTCGATGCCGAACGTCGCAGAGACACCCCCGCGGCGGACGATGATCGAGATGATCGATACCGCCGTCCGAAACGCCGGAACCAGTCTTGACCGGCTTGGCTTTCATGGTCGGATCGACGTGCGCGGCGATCTGCCGGACGATTGCGCGACGGAATCGGTGCGTGCGGCCGCGAATCTTATCGGTGAGATCGCCGCCAACATCACCCGGCATCTCACTCCGGAGTCCGGCGACTATTGTCTGATGGTCACCTTGGGGCCAAAGTCCATCGAACTGATGGAAACCAATCCATTGCCGTCGTCGGAGTCGTCGGAGTCGTCGGAATCGTCGGAATCAACGGTGTCGTTGATGCCTGACACAACGGGGAAGACGGCGAACCTTAGGCCGCATGGCAGAGGGCTTGCGCTGCATCGTCGCATCATCACCGACCTCGGCGGCGAACTCAACACCAGTGCCGAGGACGGCGACTGGGTCGTCTACGCGCGAATCCCCCTTCGTCGTGCTGGCTCTACGGGTGAGGCGTGATGATCAGGTATCGGATCGGCGTGGCATTCGTGTGCATCGCGATTGCCGTTATGATCGTCGCAGCGATCTTATGCGTGCCGGCGAGCCCATGGCGGAATGCGGAGGCGGAACCGACGAGCGGAACACAACCATCCCCATCCGCGACGGTTCACCAACCGGATTTCACCGGGCCGGACCGTATCGCCCTGAACGAACTTTGGGGCAGCCTGCACACCAGCAGGGGCCGCGACGTGCTGCGGGACGGGTCGATCACCAGTGAGGAGATGGATGGCGTCACCAAGGCGTACAACGCCTGCCTGTCCGTATACGGGTTGCAGAGCCGGGTCATTGACGGCGGTGCCGGGCGGAACGAGGTGCAGGTACGCGGTTCGTTGACGGAGACCCAACGGTCGAAGGTTTCCGGCGAATGCGGCATGAATACGGATTACGATGCATTGTCGGCGTGGTATTACCGGACGCAACCCGCATCCTGAACCCGACCATCGGGATGATACGCCACGAGTCAGAATTCGCGTGGATTATTCATGCAGCCGAGCAGCCAGTTGGATCTCTCCGCGGAATACTCCGGGTCGGAGGCATCGAACGGGACCTCGGGGAAATCCCAATTACGCACCTTGGCCAGGGCCTGCTCATCGTTGACGTCATCGTCGATGACCTGATGACGTCGCAGGCAGTCGACGATCATCTCGGGACTGTTGCGTTTGTCCGGATCATTATGCTGCCGTGTCCACAGACCATCCAGATAGTACGTGCCGGAATCCTTGCCGCACCAGTCATCATCCTTGCTCTGCTGTTCGGGAGTCCGGTCTTCCCTGACATTGATGTCGCTTCCTCCTCCCGGGTGCTTGGCGACGGTGTATCCGCGGTCTGCCATGCATTGAGTATACCGGTCGCTGGCTTCCGTGACTTCCTGCTCGGTGAGGGTGCCGTCTCGTAGCGCGTCCATCGCAAAGGTGTTGCCATTGCTCTTCGCCTGCTCGTATTCCTGCTGGTATTCCTCGGCATATGTGCCGGAGAATGACGGTTCGGCCGATGCCGTGGAAGAGGATTGGCCGCATCCGCCGGTCAACAGCATGGTGACAAGCGTTGCGGAAGCGAAAAGATTCGTCGACGGGCGTGCCATGATGCGCCTCCTTCGTATGACGGCGACGTTGCCGATGCGACCAGCATACGGCCGCATCGCCTGTGGTCCGAATGATGGAGTCGTCCATGGGATTACGCGGCGGCTTCGGATTCAGTCATAAGACGGTTATGGTGAACGTGAACAAGGAGGTTGCCGATGATCAACGAAGATACAGGAGCATCGGCCGGCGCCGGATGGAGAAGAATCGTGACGACGGCGATGCTGCTGCCGGTATTCCTGGGATTATTTCTGGGATTGGCAGCCTGCGGGCAGACATCGACAGGCGACGGACAGTCGGCCGATGGCGGCGAGCCCGCCTTTTCGGGTCCATATGCCGCGGAATTCAAGCGAACCTATGAGCAGGCCCCCACGGATCTGGCACGGAACATTCTCAAGGACGGCAGGATCACGCAGGCCGAAGTGCAGGAGATCTACGATGCGTACAACACCTGTCTGGAACCCTATGGGCTGCAGGCCTCATGGTCGATGGACCAAGGGGAGACGGTCGGTCAGTATCGCGGAGCGTTATCCGACGAGAAAGAGCTCAAGATCATGGATGACTGCCACACCAAAACCTATGCGGGCATCGTCTCCAGCCTGTACGCGACCATGAACAGGAATCCCGACAACATCGATCAGGAGACTCTGGCCCGCAAAACCTACCAGTGCTACGCCAAATACGATCTGCTGCCGAGTACCATCAGCGAAGACGAATACATGAGCACGATGAACACCGTGAACCTGACCGACAACAGCCGGTTCGAAGCCAACCAACGACGTTGGCACGAGTTCTTCGGCGAATACATGAGCACCACGTATGACGGCAAGCCCAATCCGAACTACAGATACGACGGCGAATCCGAGAAGGGACGCCAATTCTGGGCCTGTAATCAGGATCCGCTGCATCAATGAGCTGCATCAATGAAATGACGACCGTACCGGTGAAGTGACGATCGACTCGCGCGGCAATACGGCAAGGAGGCCGATATGGGGTGGCGACGCAGGACAACGGCCCGCAAGGGAAGTCGAACCGTTCGCAATGGCGTGGCGGCGTCCATCGTCGTGCTGCTGGCACTGGTGATGGTCGTGATCGGGGTGGGCGGCGGATTCCTGCTGACCCGGTCGAAAATCCCGCCATCACTGGTCTCCAGTACGGCAGCGACCACGGTGAAGGTCGCCTCGGCACCGTTCGACGACTCCCGGTCGGTAACGCTGAACGTGACATTGGGACAATCCGCCACCATCACATCACCGGTTTCCGGTACGGTGACGCGGATCGCCATCCGTGCCGGCGGCGTTCTCAAATCCGGGCAGGCGGCCTTCGACGTGAACGCCCAACCAATGCTTGCGCTCCATACCAGCGTGCCGCCGTACCGTTCGCTGACCAGCGGCATGCGGGGAACGGACGCCGCCGCGCTCAACGCAGCGCTTCGTCGGCTCGGACAAGGTGCGCCGGATTCCGACTGGATGACCTGGGACACCATCACCGCCTACAATGCGCTCGCCCGATCCGTGGGCGCTCGACAGCTGAGCAGGGATTCTGGATGGGCCATCGATCCCGGTTGGTTCGTATGGCTTCCCGCCGATTCGGTGACCGTCAAGCAGGTCGCCGTCGCAGTCGGTCGGCGGATCGACGCCGGACAGGACCTGTTCACCACCTCCGCCACCACAGTGAAGGCCACGTTGCCGAAATCCGTGGCCGACATCGTGGCAGGCAACCGCAAACTGACCATCGACAAGCGGGAATTCGACGTGCCCGACGGGACCGTCGAACTGACCGATCCGGCGATTCTTGCGGCGATCGACGGCAGCACCGCCTTCCGCATGGCCTCGCTCGGCGGCGATTCCGCCATGACGGCAGGAACCGGCAGTACGTCCGGAGGAGACGGATCGGACGGGGGAGGGACGGTGAGCGTGTCCTACAGTTGGAGGCTTGCTCGGCCATTGACCGCATTGACCGTACCGCCTTCCGCGATCTACGATGCCTCTCCGGGAAAGGGCTGCGTGAGTGTGGACGGCACACCCACGCCGGTGAGCATCATCGCCTCCCAACTGGGCAAGACCATGGTGGCCGTTGACGGCGAGACGATGACGTTCGATCATGTGGACGTCATCCCCCGCACCGCCGAACACTGCTCCGTCCAAGGCGGGTGAGTGACATGAACGACCATGCAGCCCGCAGGGTGACGCTCACGGATGTCGGTCATAGCTTCGATGCGACCGGCAGGGACATGCTGTTCCGACATCTGACGGTGACCTTGCGGCCGAAACACGTATACGCACTGACCGGACCATCCGGCTCCGGCAAGTCCACGCTGCTGTCGATCATCGCCGGATGGACGAAACCCGTGGCCGGAGTGGTCGAACGTTTTGACTGCGGTCGCGTGTGCTGGGTGCTGCAGAACCCGCACGGCGTTGCCCGCCGCTCGGCCGTGGACCATGTGGCCTTGCCGTTCATCGCCCGCGGTGAACGACGTCGTGACGCCCAGAGCCGGGCAATGGAACTGCTGCGGGCGTTCGGTCTGGAATCATTGGCGTTCAAGCCGTTCCGAGACCTGTCCGGAGGTGAGGCCCAGCGTTTGATGCTGGCCCGCGGAGTGGCATCCCGTGCGGGACTGCTGCTCGTGGACGAGCCGACCGCACAGCTTGATCTCAACACGGCCGCCACGGTCAACGAGCATCTGCACAGCCTTTCCATGAGCGGTTCCATCGTCGTGGTCGCCACCCATGATCCACGCACGCGCGACGCCTGCACCGACCTCATCGATCTGCGCGACTGGCAGGACGAGACATCCGCCAACACATCCGTCAACAAGGAGGTGCGCGACGATGAGCGGCAAACCCCGTGACGGCAATCCTCGTGACGGCAATCCTCGTGACCGCAAACCCTACATGAGATTGGCGGGAATGCTGGGGGAGGCGGGGCGGAATCTCGTCACCGGAACCACGCACGCATGCGCACTGGTCATATCCCTCGCCTGCATGATCGCGCTGCTGACCGGCGCGGACTGGATGACCATCGCCGGCATCCAACGGCAAACCAACGAATACGTTGCCTCCGGCGGTTCCACCTGGGTGCTCGAGTACAACGATCACATCGACGGCGCGGCATGCGACAGACTCGCATCACTGGATGGCGTCCAGGCTTCCGGAGCGGTGAGGCAAACCGATGAGCGTCTCGTCCTCGCCACCCTGCCATCCACGGGCGTGCCCATCTACGAGACCACGCCCGGGGCGCTCGCGGTATTCGCGCTCGGCACCACCGGCACGCAATCGGAGTATGGCGTCGGAGAACTCTCATCGGATCCACCCACCCAGGGCGTGATGCTCTCCACGGATGCCGCGGCGCCGTTCCATGCTCAGGCCGGGCAACGGCTCGCGCTGAAGGACGGACGCCATGTGGACGTGTCCGGCATCTTCGACTGGCCGGAAGACGGTCGCAAGGCCGGATTCTCCTATGCTGCTCTGGCACCGGTGCCGGCAGGATCCGAGGAGGCGTTCAGCCAATGCTGGGTGCGTGCGTGGCCGCAGACCAAGGACATCGAAGCGCTGCTGCGATTGGCCACCGACAATCGGGCGACGGACTCGACGCAGGCTCCTCCGACGGTGTCCAGACTCAACATCAGCAAGGGCGCCACATTGGATAGCGCCGCCCTGTTCTCCTCGCGGCTGACGGCGGTCGCACCGTGGGTCGCACTCGTCATGTCGGCGTCGCTGGGATTCGTCGCCACGCGCATGCGCAGACTGGAGATGGCCTCGGCATTGCATTGCGGCGTGCCCAAAACGGCGTTGCTCGCGCAGCTCATGGTGGAGACGTTGGTCTGGAGTCTGTCGGGCGCGCTGTTGGCGAGCCCTCTGCCGGCATGGATATGGCTCGACAATTCCGTGGCCGAGGCCACCGTCGTCATCGGCGTGCTGCTGCGTGTGTTCGTGGCCGCGGTGATCGGCGCCTTGTCCGGTGCGGCCGCGGCCGTGCTGCTTACCCGGGAGAGCCGCCTGCTTCGATACTTCAAGAGCCGGTGAATCAGCAAGGAACGACTGGAAAACATTGCGGAAATGGTAAGGGAACGGTGAGGAAACGGCCGGGGTTTCTAAGGTGAAGCGATACCGTCGCCCGTTGGCGTGCCGAGGTATAGAGGTGGTGGCATAATATTCAAGGCTAATTTTGAGCCCTGCCTATTTTGATATATGAAAAGGTGAGTAATCGTGGCACAGACTACCAACGATATTAAGAACGGTTCCGTTTTGAATCTTGACGGCCAGCTCTGGACCGTCATCAAGTTCCAGCACGTCAAGCCGGGCAAGGGTCCCGCTTTCGTGCGCACCACCATCAAGAACGTGCTGTCCGGCAAGATCGTGGACAAGACCTTCAACGCGGGTATGAAGATCGAGTTCGAGACCGTCGACAACCGTACTCTGCAGTACTCCTACGAGGACGGCGACAACTTCGTCTTCATGGACATGACCACCTACGATCAGATCTACATCCCGAAGACGCTGGTCGGCGATCAGGCCAAGTTCCTGCTGGAAGGCACCGACTGCATCGTGTCCTTCCACGACGGCACTCCGCTGTCCGTCGAACTGCCGGCTTCCGTGATCCTGACGGTCACCCACACCGAGCCCGGCCTGCAGGGCAACCGCTCCAACGCCGGAACCAAGCCCGCCACCGTGGAGACCGGCGCCGAGATTCAGGTGCCGCTCTTCATCAACGAAGGCGAGAAGGTCAAGGTCGACACCCGCGACGGCTCCTACCTCGGCCGTGAGAACTGAGAGAATCGCGAGAGAACTTCACTATGGCACGATCCACCGCCCGTAAAAGGGCTCTGAATACGCTGTATGAAGCCGACGAGAAGGGGCAGGACATCCTGTCCCTTCTCGCTGAGCGAATCGAGCATCCCGGTGCCCAGACCCCGTTGCCCGACTACGCCATCGACATCGTCCGCGGCGTGGCCGAACACCACAGGGACATCGATCGTATGATCGGCGAGAGCTCCACCAGCTGGGCGGTCTCCCGCATGCCGGTGGTCGATCGCAACATCATGCGCATCGCCGTATGGGAGATCGTCTACAACGACGACGTTCCCACCCCGGTGGCCATTGACGAAGCGCTGGCTCAGGCGAAGACGTTGTGCGACGCCGAATCGCCGAGCTTCATTCATGGTCTGCTGACCGGTGTGGCCGAACGGTATGAGGCCCGACAGGCCGAGGCTGCCGAGGCTGCCGAACAGGCGCGGACCTCCGCCGAAACCGATGACGAAGGCGCTGATGCCGGCGACGCCGCCGAAACCGCACAGCAGCCTGACCATGAGTCGGAAAACACCGCCGACGGTACTGAAAACACTGAAAAAACCATTGATTAATCGCAGTCTGTTATCCAAGCCGGTAGGTATGGTGACAGAAAGATGATCCGCTGTTAAGGGGGATTGAGTGAGCCTGAACGAGTCCGAGTCCACTGCGGTGGGCAGCTATTCCGTCAATGATGCAGTTCTCGTATTGGAGGACGGTCAGGTCTATGTGGGTGAGCCGTACGGCGCTCTGGGTGAGACATTCGGAGAGATCGTATTCGCCACCGGCATGACCGGTTACCAGGAAACGCTGACCGACCCGAGCTATGATCGGCAGATCGTCGTTCAGACCTTTCCGCACATCGGCGATACCGGTGTGAACCGCGAGGATCCCGAATCCTCCCGCATTTGGGTCGCCGGATACGTGGTGCGTGACCCCAGCCCGGTGGTGAGCAACTGGCGTGCCACCGGCAGCCTTGATGAGGAGCTGGAGGGACAGTCCATCGTCGGCATCAGCGACATCGACACTCGAAAGCTGGTTCGCCATCTGCGATCCGCCGGCGTGATGCGTGCCGGTATCTTCTCCGGTGACGCCCTGACGCATGATGACGGTTCGCTGGTGAGCGTGAGCGAGTTGCTCGCCAAGATCGAGGCCAGTCCGAAGATGAGCGGATCGAACCTTGGCCCCGAGGTCAGCACCAAGGAAACCTACGTCGTCGAACCGTGCGGCGAATTCGAAGGCAAGGAGCCGATCGCCACCGTCGTGGCCGTCGATCTGGGCATCAAGGCCATGACCCCGCATCGTCTCGCCGAACGCGGCTGCCGCGTCTACGTGGTGCCGATGACGATCTCCTTCGAGGAAATCGAGAAGATCAACCCCACCGGCGTGTTCTTCTCCAACGGTCCGGGAGACCCGGGCACCGCCGACGACACCGTGGCGCTGCTGCGTCGCGTGCTCGACGCCGGATTCCCGTTCTTCGGCATCTGCTTCGGCAATCAGATTCTGGGCCGCGCGCTCGGTTTCGGCACCTACAAGCTGAAGTTCGGTCACCGCGGCATCAATCAGCCGGTGAAGGACCTGACCACCGGAAAGGTGGAGGTCACCGCCCACAACCATGGTTTCGCCGTGGACGCGCCCATCGGCCAGACCATCGAAACCCCGTACGCGAACGGCCGATACGGCAAGGCCCGAGTCAGCCACGTCGATCTCAACGACGATGTGGTCGAAGGCCTCGAATGCCTCGATATCCCGGCCTTCTCCGTGCAATATCATCCGGAAGCCGCGGCAGGTCCGCACGACGCTTCCTATTTGTTCGACCGTTTCGTCGATCTCATGCTCAACCACAAGGATTCCAAGGAAGGTAGTGTCAATGCCTAAGCGCACCGATATTCACTCCGTTATGGTCATCGGTTCCGGCCCGATCGTCATCGGCCAGGCCGCGGAGTTCGATTATTCCGGAACGCAGGCATGCCGAGTGCTTCGCGAAGAGGGGATCCGGGTCATTCTCGTCAATTCCAACCCGGCCACGATCATGACCGACCCGGAAATGGCCGACGCCACCTACATCGAGCCGATTTCCGTGCCGATCCTCGAAAAGATCATCGCCAAGGAACGTCCCGACGCCCTGCTGCCCACGCTGGGCGGACAGACCGCACTGAACGCGGCCATGGCGCTGGGTGAGGCCGGAGTGCTCAAGAAGTACGACGTCGAGCTCATCGGCGCCTCGCTGGAAGCCATCGACCGCGGCGAGGACCGCGAGCTGTTCAAGAAGGTCGTCGACGAGGCCGGTGCGGAATCCGCCCGCTCCTTCATCGCCCATTCCATCGAGGAGGTCGATAAGGTCGTAGAGGAGATCGGCTATCCGCTGGTCGTGCGCCCGAGCTTCACGATGGGCGGCCTCGGCTCCGGCATCGCGCACAACAAGGAGGAGCTGCACCGCATCGCCGGCGCGGGAATCCACTATTCGCCCACCGACGAAGTGCTGCTCGAAGAAGGCATCGAGGGCTGGAAGGAGTTCGAGCTCGAACTCATGCGCGACCGCAAGGACAACGTGGTCGTCGTCTGCCCGATCGAGAACGTCGATCCGGTCGGCGTGCACACCGGCGACTCCATCACCGTGGCGCCCTGCTTCACGCTCACCGACCGTGAATACCAGAAGCTGCGCGACATCGGCATCGCCATCATCCGCGGCGTGGGAGTCGACACCGGCGGCTGCAACATCCAGTTCGCCGTACACCCCGAAACCGGTCGTATCATCGTCATCGAAATGAACCCGCGCGTGAGCCGTTCCTCCGCTCTGGCATCCAAGGCCACCGGTTTCCCGATCGCCAAGATCGCCACGAAGCTCGCTCTCGGCTACACGCTCGACGAGATTCGCAACGACATCACCCAGTCCACGCCGGCCAGCTTCGAGCCAACCATCGACTACGTGGTGACGAAGGTGCCGCGCTTCGCTTTCGAGAAGTTCCCCGGTGCCGACCACACGCTCACCACCTCCATGAAGTCCGTGGGCGAGGCCATGGCCCTCGGCGGCAACTTCCAGGAGTCGCTGGGCAAGGCCATGCGTTCCATCGACAAGCGTCACATGGGATTCAGCTGGGATGGCGACAAGCCCGATGCCGATGAGGTGGCCGAACTGCTCAAGCGGATCAAGGTGCCCACCGAGCACCGCTACCAGCAGATCCAGCGTGCCATCTGGGGCGGGGCCACCGCCGAGCAGATCTTCGAAGCCACGAAGATCGACCCGTGGTTCATCGAGCAGCTGCTGCTCATCGACAAGACCGCGCTCGAAGTGAAGGCCGCCAAGACCCTCACTCCGAAACTGCTGAAGAAGGCCAAGAAGGCCGGTCTTTCCGACGTGCAGATCGCCCATCTGCGTGGTCTGGGAGACGAAGGCGAGAACACGATCCGCGAGCTGCGCTGGACGTACGGTCTTCGACCGGTGTACAAGACCGTCGATACCTGCGCCGCGGAGTTCGACGCGGTCACCCCGTACTACTACAGCTGCTACGCCGACGAGTCGGAGCTGCGCCCGCGCGAACGCGAAGCCGTGATCATCCTCGGTTCCGGCCCGAACCGCATCGGTCAGGGCATCGAATTCGACTACACCTGCGTGCATGCCGTGCAGGAGCTCGGTAAGGATTACGACACCATCATGGTGAACTGCAATCCCGAAACCGTCTCCACCGACTACGACATGTCCGATCGTCTGTACTTCGAGCCGCTCACCTTCGAGGACGTGCTGGAGATCTACGAGGCCGAGAAGGAGATGGGTCCGGTCAAGGGCGTCATCGTGCAGCTCGGCGGCCAGACCCCGCTGTCCCTTGCCGCGCGACTGAAGGCCGCCGGCGTACCGATTCTCGGCACCACCCCCGAGGCCATCGATCTGGCCGAAAACCGCGAACTGTTCGGCGAAGTGCTGCGCAAGGAGAAGCTCAACGCTCCGCGCTACGGCACCGCGCTGTCGTTGGAGGAGGCCCAGGAGGCCGCCCACCGCATCGGATACCCCGTGCTCGTGCGTCCCTCGTACGTGCTCGGCGGCCGCGGCATGGAAATCGTGTACGACGACGCCCAGCTCGAAAAGTACGTGGGCCGCGCCCTCGACGAGGCCAAGGCCGACATGGTCGTCTCCGGCCGTCTGCCGTCCCCGCTGCTGATCGACAAGTTCCTTTCCGACGCCATCGAAATCGACGTCGACGCCCTGTTCGACGGCAAGGAGCTGTACATCGGCGGCATCATGGAACATGTGGAGGAAGCCGGCGTTCACTCCGGTGATGCCGCATGCACCCTGCCTCCGAGCACCCTTTCCGACGATCAGATCCGACGTCTGCGCGAGGCCACCGAAGCCATCGCCCAAGGCTGCGATGTGCGGGGCCTGATCAACGTGCAGTACGCGTTCATGTCGAACACGCTGTACGTGATCGAAGCCAACCCTCGTGCCTCCCGTACCGTGCCGTTCGCATCCAAGGCCACCGGCACTCCGCTGGCCAAGGCCGCGGCCCGCATCATGGCGGGGGAGACCATCGCCGATCAGCGTGCCAACGGACTGCTGCTTCCCCACGGCGACGGCGGCGACGTGCGCCGCGGGCAACCGGTGGCGGTCAAGGAATCCGTGCTGCCGTTCAAGCGCTTCCGCACGCCTGTCGGCAAGACGGTCGACATTCTTCTCGGACCCGAAATGCGATCCACCGGCGAAGTCATGGGCTTTGACCGTGACTTCCCGCACGCATTCGCCAAGAGTCAGCTCGCCGCCTACGAAGGCGGTCTGCCGACCAGCGGTAACGTGTTCATTTCCGTCAACGACACCGATAAGCGACAGCTGCCGCTGATGGCGGTTCGTCTTGAGGAGCTCGGATTCAAGATCTGGGCCACCGAAGGCACCGCCTCCGTGCTACGCCGCTACGGCATCGAATCCACCGTGGTGGACAAGATCACCGGCCGTATCGATGTCGATGACGCCCAGGCGGAAGTGCGCCATGCCGAAGGCAGCATCGGCAAGAACGTCGTTCAGCTCATCGAAGAAGGGCAGATCGACATGGTGCTCAACACCCCGAATTCCCGTGGCTCCCGTTCGGACGGATACTCCATCCGTGCGGCCGCCATTGCGGCCGATCTGCCGCAGTTCACCACGATGACCGAGTTCTCCGCGGTGCTGCTGGCCATTGAAGCCGTAAAGAAACAGGATTATCAGATTCTGAGCATTCAGGAGCATGCTCAGCAGCTGTTCGAACTGGAAAGGCGTGAATTGCAATGATCACCAGTACAGAGGTCCAAAACAACAATATCCAGCGTTCGGAATTCGGAAAACGACTCAAGGCGTCAATGGATCAGTACGGGCCTCTGTGCGTAGGCATCGACCCCCATCGCAAGATCCTTGCCAACTGGGGGTACAACGTCGATGCCAAAGGTGCCGAGCTATTCGCCATGCGCATGCTGCAGGCCGCCCAAGGCCGCGCGGCAGCCGTGAAATTCCAGATGCCCATGTTCGAGCGTTACGGATCCAAAGGATTCGCCGCGCTCGAACGGGCACTGTACGCCGCCCGCCAAATGGGCGTCATCACCATCGTCGACTGCCTTCGCGGTGGCCTCCCCACCACGGTTTCCGCACTGGCCGACGCCTACCTCAAATCGGATTCCCCCATGCTGGCCGACGCCATCACCCTCCTGCCGTACTACGGATTCCGCTCGCTGACGAATCTGGTAGGTGAGGCACTGGAGAACGGCAGAGGCGTATTCATCGCCTCCGTCACATCCAACACCGAAGGCATCTCCCTGCAATCCGCCATCCGACAGCGCGGCGACTTCCCCGGCCAGACCGTGGCCTACGGCATCGCCCACGCCGCCCAGAACTTCAATGAAGGCGTCGACGGCATGGGATCCGTCGGCCTGATCATCGGTGCCACCATCGGCCAATGGATGAAAACCAGCGGCGTCGACCCCTCCGTGTTCACCGGCCCGATCCTCTCCCCGGGATACGGCTGGCAGGGTGCCGAATCCAAGGACCTGCAAACCGTATTCAAGGGCACCAAAGGCAACGTGCTCGTCACCGTCTCCCGATCCATCTCCACCAAAGGCCCCGAAATCGCGGATCTCGCAACCGCCACCGAGCAAATCGCCCTCGACGTGCGCGAAGCGCTCACCAACGCCATGGATGAAGACGACCGTGAAAACGCCGCCCACCATGTTCCCGACTCCAGTGGCTCAGACCCGGCCCTGTCCGCCGCCAACCTTGCCGACGGGCGACCCCACATGAGCATCTGACCCCAATCAACCCTGACCGCACACCAGGCCGATCGCTCGACGATCGGCCTTTCCAATACGAGGTGCCACCCATGACCGTCGAACCAACCGCACAATCCACCGTCACCCCCGCCGCCCGCCGTCTCATCGTCCTCTCCGGCCCCACCGCCGTCGGCAAAGGCACCGTCGAAAAGCAGCTGCTCGCCGCCCACCCCCAAGTATGGATCTCCGTCTCCGCCACCACCCGTCACCCCCGCCCCGGTGAAATCAACGGCGTCAACTACTGGTTCATGACCGACGATGAATTCGAAGCCAAAGAGCGCTCCGGTGAATTCCTCGAAACCGCCGTCGTCCACGGCATGGCCCACTACGGCACCCCCCTGCAACCCGTTCAGGACCATCTCGCCCAAGGCGTTCCCACCATCCTTGAAATCGACCTCCAAGGAGCCCGCCGCGTCCGCCAGCGCGCCGCCGAACTCGGCCTCGACGTTCTCTACGTCTTCATCGCTCCCCCCACCTTCGACGACCTCGCCCGCCGCCTCGCCTCCCGCGGCACCGAAACCGCCGAACAGCGCGCCCGCCGCCTCGAAACCGCCAAAACCGAACTCGCCGCCGAATCCGAATTCGACGTCGTCATCGTCAACGACACCGTCGAACGGGCGGCGGAGGAGCTGTGGCACGTCATCGTCGCCGAGTACGGAATCGACAGGTAATGGAGCGTCATCGGCACGTTGGCCGGCTCGACGTATGTGAATACGCCTTCGCCGTCCATCGCACCGATGCCGCACGCATTACCTGTCGATTCGGATTGGGAGTCACGGCATGTTGGCTGGTTCGACGTATGTGAATACGCCTTCGCCGTCCATCGCACCGATGCCGCACGCATTACCTGCCGATTCGGGTTGGTGTGATCGGCANGTTGGCCGGNTNGACGTATGTGAATACGCCTTCGCCGTCCATCGCACCGATGCCGCACGCATTACCTGCCGATTCGGNTTGGNGTNATCGGCACGTTGGCCGGNTNGACGTATGTGAATACGCCTTCGCCGTCCATCGCACCGATGCCGCACGCATTACCTGCCGATTCGGATTGGGAGTCACGGCACGTTGGCCGGTTCGACGTATGTGAATACGATAATGGCCCGCACGCCGAGATGACGTGC
>NZ_NMWU01000022.1 GCF_002860355.1 Bifidobacterium margollesii | reverse complement strand
ACAGCACGGCCAAAACCCGCGAAAACCAACGCATTCATACCAAACAGACAACCCGCCACTGATATACTTGCTCGAATGAAGAGCGCACAACTGAATCGTCTGTATTCCGTGGCGAAAATGTACTACGAGGATCACCTCAATCAGAATGAGATCGCCCGTAGGCTCGGTGTATCGCGCACTTCCATCTCCCGAATGCTTACCGACGCGCAAAAGCACGGCATTCTCACCATCACCGTCAATCCTCCGCTACTTCAGGAAACCGAAATCGCAGAAGAGATCAAAGCTTCATTCGGCATCGACCACGTAACGGTCGTACCTTCGATGGATTCCGAGCACGACACACTTAAGGCAGTGGGCCATGTAGCAGCGGCCAAACTCGTCGAAACCCTGCAACCGGGAATGTCGCTGTCAATGACATGGGGGCGAGTCATTGCGGAAATCGTCAACGAAATGCCGGACAACAATCTGGAGAACATTCACGTCACCACGATGGTCGGAGCCATTGGAGGCATGCAGCCGGAGCTCGACGGCCCCGATCTTGCCCGACGCATGGCCAAGGCACTGCATGGCACATACGAGTACATCAACGCGCCTGCGGTCGTGATCACCGGCGGCGTGAGGGACCAGCTCATCTCTACCGTGCAGATCCACGACGTCCTCGACAAAGCTGCCGCCTCCGACGCCATGGTCTACGGCGTGGGTACGCTCGACGATCCTCATTCCTCCCTCAATCAGGCCGGCTACATCTCCGAGCAGGAACAGCACTTGTACCAAGCGCAAGGAGGAGTGGGACACCTCAACGCACGCATCATCGATGCGGACGGCAACGAAGTAGAGGAGTTCAACAAACGAGTGGTTTCCATCCCGCTGGCCGCACTGGCCTCGGCTTCATGCTCCATGTGCGTGGCCGCAGGGGTGAGCAAGGCGCCAACATTGCGGGCGATTCTACGACGCCGGTTAACCAACTATCTGATCGTCGATTCCCGTTGTGCCGCGGCAGTACTTGCGGACACCTCATCACGCAAGCGCTGATCCGCGCGATTCCCCAATCGATTGCGGTGATCATAGGCCCTACTTCGTTACGTCTTCGTACCCGACGGACATCGCTACGCGCCCGACTCCCTGTCTTAAACAGGCGCGTAATTCTACGGCTCGCATAGCAACACACGACTGCATGTTTTTTCGTATAAAAATTTCCATTTAGTGCAACAATGCGTGATTTTTCAATCTTTCATACCTCCCCGTAAAGAAGGCTCACCATTCACTAAATGGGTTTTTTCACATTTTTAAATGGACAAATTCACATTATGGGGTTAGAGTGTGTTCTACATCCCACCGAAGGGAAGTACGGAGACAATGGCCGGCGCTCAATCGGCAGCAGCCCGTCATATCACTCATTCCGATCAACACCCACCGCCATATCAACCATCGGAGACAGAAGGAGAACCCTCCATATGCTAGAACGACTGAAAAAGACAGTTTGTGATGCCAACAAGGCGTTACCGGCCGCCGGACTGGTCGCCGGAACATCAGGAAATGCCTCACAACGAGACCCGGAAACCGGACTGATCGCCATTAAACCCTCCGGCGTCAGCTTTCAGGATCTCACCCCCGAAGACATCGTCATCGTGGACGAAAACGGCAATCTGGTCGAAGGAGATCTCAAGCCCTCGGTAGATACCGCAAGCCACTGTTACGTCTATCGCGCCAGAAAAGATGTGGGAGGCATCGTACATACCCACTCCCGATACGCTACCGTCTTCGCCATTCGGGGTGAAGACATCCCGGTGCTCACCACACTGGCAGCGGACCTGTACGGTAAGCCGATCCCTGTAACCGGATACGCCACCATCGGCGGAGAGGCCATCGGCGAGGAGATCGTCAGCCACATCGGTAACGGCAGCGCCGTACTGCTACGCAACCACGGTGTATTCACCATCGGACGAGATGCCGCACAGGCCGTACGCTCCGCAACATATGTGGAGGAAACCGCCGAAGTTTCATATCTGTCCATGGTGCTCGGCCCGGTTCAGCCGCTCGACTCCGCTGCCATCGACGAGGCACGCACCTGGTATCTCAAGGAATACGGGCAGAAGCCCGTAGGCTCCGGCGCCTAACACATCTCACGAGCTTCCGGGATCCTTCCCAAACAGTCCCAATCATCATTCATTTTTTCATCTACAACGGAGTAGAACATGAGTACCTCAATCCCGGTCACCCAACAAATCGACAACCATCCGCTCACCCGCAATCAGCGATCGCTAATCGGTCTCGCCATCGTCGGCAACATCTCGGAGTTCTTCGACATGTTCCTCATCGGCTTCGTCATCGAATTGCTGATGAAGGACCAATCCTGGCAGCTTACCGGATTCCAATCGGGCATCGTACTCGCCGGTGCCGGCGTAGGCACTGTCATCGGTTCGATTCTTTGGGGACGTCTGGCTGATCGATTCGGCCGCAAACACGCCTATGTTTGGTGCATCATCGTGCTGATCGTATTCACCGCAGCATCGCTGTTCACACCGAATGACGGTTGGCTATTCCTTACGGTCATGCGCATCGGCGTCGGCATCGGCGTCGGCGGTCTGAGCATCACCAGTATCCCGTTCGTGCAGGAATTCGTCCCCGCCAAGCAGCGCGGTCTGCTCTCCGGTCTCACCGCCGTGTTCATCCCGCTGGGCATCTTCCTCGGTGGTCTCGCCACCCGCACCCTCGGTGGCGCCATCGGATGGCGTGGACTTATGGCACTCGGCTGCATCCCAATCATTCTGGTCATCTGGGCACACTTCGTCCCAGAATCCCCCCGCTATCTCCAGTCCCAGGGCCGTACCGAAGAAGCGCGCAAGGCCTATGCCTGGGCCATGCAGATCCCGGTCGAAGAGGTCGGCGAACTGCCGATCGTCGAACACACCAAGAACGCCTCCTACTCGCTGATCCTGAAGAAGTACCCGAAGTCCTTGGCCATCGTAACCATCGGCTCCTTCTGCTTCATCGCCGGTTCGTTCACCGTGCAGTCGTGGGGCCAGGCAATCCTCGGACAATCGTTCAAGTTCGACACAGCCACCGTCTCCACCCTATTCATGGTCGTTTCACTCGGCGATCTGCTCGGACGTCTCGGCTCCGCTTGGATCTCCGACCGCATCGGCCGCCGCTGGACCATGTTCATCTGCGGTGTCGTCGGCGGCATCGGCTGCCTGATCGCCGCCTTCGCCGCCCACAACGCCGCCGGAGCTTCCTCCCTGCACTCCGCAGGCATGCTGTTCTACGTCGGCATCTTCATCGTCATGACCTTCGGCGACGGCGCGTTCGGCGTCCTCAACCCCTTCGGTGGCGAGCAGTTCCCGAATGAGGCACGTTCCACTGGCCTTGGCCTCGGCTACGGCATCGGCGCCACCGCAAAGATCTTCGGCCCGTTCGTGGTCGGCATGCTCATCGGCGGAGGCTCCCCCACCGCGGAAGTGGTGTTCATGCCGTTCTGCGTCTTCGCCGGGCTGCTGTTCCTCGGGGCGATCACCTACATGTTCGCCAAGGAAACCGCAAAGAAGGAGCTGGAGGAGATCTAGCCCCGACATCCATCCATCTCCTTTTCAACCAAACCGGGGTGCCGCATTACGGCACCCCACATCACAGAAAGAACACACCATCATGGCAAACCCCGTCATCGGCACCCCTTGGAAAAAGCTCAACGCTCCCGTTTCTGAGGAGGCTATCGAAGGCGTCAGCAAATACTGGCGAGTCGCCAACTACCTTTCCATCGGCCAGATCTACCTCCGCAGCAACCCGCTGATGAGGGAGCCCTTCACCCGTGAGGATGTGAAGCACCGCTTGGTCGGCCACTGGGGCACCACCCCGGGCGTGAACTTTCTCATCGGCCACATCAACCGTCTGATCGCCGACCACCAGCAGAATACGCTGATCGTCGTCGGCCCCGGTCACAGCGGCCCCGGAACCGTCGCCCAGTCATATCTCGACGGCACATACACGGAAACATATCCGGACATCACCCGCGACGAGGCCGGTCTGCAAAAGTTCTTCCGCCAGTTCTCCTACCCCGGCGGCATTCCCTCCCACTTCTCCCCGGAAACCCCTGGCTCCATCCATGAAGGAGGCGAGCTGGGCTATGCACTAAGCCATGCATTCGGCGCGGCGATGAACAATCCCAGTTTGTTTGTTCCGACGATCGTCGGTGACGGAGAAGCCGAAACCGGCCCGCTGGCAACATCGTGGCAGTCCAACAAGCTCGTCAACCCGCGCACCGATGGCATCGTGCTGCCGATCCTGCACCTCAACGGCTACAAGATCGCCAACCCGACGATCCTCTCCCGCATCAGCGACGAGGAGCTGCACGAGTTCTTCCACGGCATGGGCTACGAGCCGTACGAGTTCGTCGCCGGCTTCGACGACGAGGACCACCTGTCGATCCACCGCCGCTTCGCCGAGCTGTTCGAGACCGTCTTCGACGAGATCTGCGACATCAAGGCCACGGCCAACACCGACGACGTGCACCGTCCGTTCTACCCGATGATCATCTTCCGCACCCCGAAGGGCTGGACCTGCCCGAAGTTCATCGACGGCAAGAAGACCGAGGGCTCCTGGCGTTCCCACCAGGTGCCGCTGGCCTCCGCCCGCGACACCGAGGAGCACTTCAACGTGCTCAAGAAGTGGCTCTCCTCCTACAAGCCGGAGGAGCTGTTCGACGACAACGGCGCCATCCGTCCCGAGGTCACCAAGTTCATGCCGCAGGGCGAGCTGCGCATCGGCGAGAACCCCAATGCGAACGGCGGTCTGC
>NZ_NMWU01000021.1 GCF_002860355.1 Bifidobacterium margollesii | reverse complement strand
AATCCGACATCTACAGCCGGATCCCCGCGCCCGCGCGCATCGACCGCACGTGGGACAACGGCACGGAGTCCTCCTGCCACCTGCTCGTGGACGAGGCGCTGGGCATGCTCACCTACTATGCGGACCCGTACTCCTCGTGGCAGCGGGGCACGAACGAGAACCGCAACGGCAGGATCCGGCGCTACCTGCCCAAGGGGACCAGCTTCGACGACCTGTCGGATGCGGACCTGCAGGCCATCGTCGACGAGATCAACGACACCCCGTTGAAGGTCCTGGGCTGGGAAACGCCCAACGAGGTTTGGTACCGCGAGCTCGGCAAGGTAATGTCAAAGACAAGCCACCCAGAGACGAGTGTTGCACTTACAAATTGAATCCGGGCGATGACGATTGCCGACTCCTTCATGCTATCCTCGTGCGCACGTTCTGTCACGGATTCGTATACGGCGATCTTTCGGTGCTGTCGATGCGGGCCGAACCGCGGTGCCGTCGTATGCTGTGCCCATGAGATGGCCAAGACTGTGGAACGTTGATTTTCCAACGATTCGGTGTGTTCCGAAGAGCGGGCAGGGTATACTGGAGATGAAGGCAGGATATGTTCGTTTTGAGGTATCCGAAGGGCTTTGGCGGCGATGCCAAGCCGGAATCCTGCCTTACGATCCGCGGATGATGTGGATGCAGAGAATCGGTATTGAGGCTCCGGGGCTTGAAACACCAGCTCCGGAGCCTCCTTTTATGTGCTTACGCGTCCCTATTCACCGGGCTCAAGCATTCTGTCGTGGTCCCGACGGTAGATGTCAGGTTCCACATAGATCTCGAACCGATACCACGGCAGTGCGGTGCGCACGGCGTTTTCGATCTTGTCGACGGTTTGCACGTCGTAGTCACGGTCAAGCTTCGAGGTCTGCACCTTGACGCACAGCAGGATGTCGTCTTCGGACATGTGGATCGTCTGCATGTTGAGCAGACGCTCCACACCCGGCGTGGAGGTGACCGCATGAACGATTTTGGTGCGGGTCTCGGAATCCACGGTTTCGCCCAAGAGCAGGGAGCCGGACTTGGTGGCCAGCAGCACGGAGCCGACCATCAGACCGCCGACCGCATCCCATAGCTCGTCGCCGGTGAGAATGGCGATGCCGATGCCGGTGGCGGCGAAGGCCAGACCGATGAGCGCAAGCGTATCCTCCATGATGACCGAAGCCAGTTCGGCCGACTTGGTGCGACGCCAGAACCGAAGGAAACCGATGCGCTTCATGCCGATGCGGTCCATGCGCTCGCGGGCTTCGAGAACGCTTTTGTGCAATCCCATGCCTTCGAAGCATGCGCTGACCACGCATACGGCCAGCGCCACGGCCAGCTCGAACCGGTTCGCCGTGTGCGCGGCGGGGTCGGAAAGCACAAGCTGCATCTTCTTGATGGCCTCGGAGGTCGAATAGAAGCCGCCGACGAAGAACAGCAAGGTGGCTACGACGAACGAGGCAAGATACTTCGCGCGGTACAGTCCGAACGGGTGATCGCCGTCGGTTTTGTGGTGGGAGGCCTTCTCTCCGATGATCAGCACGATTTCGTTGGAGCAGTCGGCGGCCGAATGCACGCTTTCCGAAAGCATGGCGGACGATCCGGTGAATATGGCCGCCGCGACCTTGCAGACGGCGACCCCGATGTTCGCGGCCAGAGCGGCCTTGACGGCCGCCCCCTTGTGTTCGGGTTCCTTGGCGGCCACCACGTTCTTCGACGGTATCGAATCCATTGCCTGCACACCGGCTGATCCACTCATCAGCGGCTCACGCTCCTCCATTCACGGCCTGTATGACGAAACACACTATAGGTCGATGCTGGGTCTCGGGGGCGTGAAGTGTCGGGAATCGTCTCATGCGTCGGCAAGGCGCGGGAGACGAAGGCGTACGAAGGTACGTCGACCGAGGAGCAACGTGGCCGACGCTCCGTTATTCCTCGGCGACGAGATCGAGGTAGTCGTCGCTCCACAGATCCTCGTCCCCGTCCGGCATGAGCAGCACGCGCTCGGGATTCAGGGCCTGGACGGCGCCTTCGTCGTGGGTGACGAGCACGATGGCGCCTTCGTATTTGCCGATGGCCTTGAGGATCTCATCGCGGGATGCGGGATCGAGATTGTTGGTGGGCTCGTCGAGGAGCAGCACGTTGGCTCGGGAGGTGACGAGGGTGGCCAGGGCGAGTCGTGTTTTTTCGCCGCCGGAAAGCACGCGGGTGGGTTTGAGTGCGTCGTCGCCGGAGAACAGGAACGATCCGAGGATGCTGCGGGCCTGGGTGTCGTTGAGCTCGGGAGCCACATGGGTGAGGTTCTCCAGAACGGTCACGTCGTTGTCGAGGGTGTCGTGCTCCTGGGCGAAATAGCCGATCTTCGCGCCGTGACCGAAGATCACCTCGCCGGTGTCGGGCTTGTCGATGCCGGCGAGCAGACGCAGGGTGGTGGTTTTGCCGGCGCCGTTGTAGCCGAGGATCACCACCCGGGAGCCCTTGTCGACGGCGAGGTTGACGCCGGCGAATACGATGTTGGAGCCGAAGGCCTTGGAGATGTCCTTGGCCATGATCGGCGTGCGGCCGCAGGGGGCGGGCTCGGGGAAGCGGATGTCCGCCACCTTTTCGGCCTTCTGCGCCGTGGAGGTCTCCGAAAGCAGACGCTCGGCGCGGCGCATCATGTTCTGCGCGGCCACGGCCTTGGTGGCCTTGGCATGCAGTCGGATGCCCTGCTTCATCAGGCGTTCGGCCTTCTTCTCCGCCACCTCGCGTTCGCGACGGCGTCGCTCCTCGTCCACGGCGCGCTGATGCAGATACGCCTTCCAGCCGAGGGAGTACATGTCGATCTGGCCGAGCTGGGCATCGAGATGCCACACCTTGTTCACCACCTCGTCAAGCAGCTCGGTGGAGTGGGAGATCACCAGGAACCCGCCGTTGAACTTCTTGAGATACCCGCGCAGCCATTCGATGGAATCGGCGTCCAGATGATTGGTGGGCTCGTCGAGGATCATCGTGTCGGCGTCGGAGAACAGGATTCGGGCCAGTTCGATACGGCGTCGCTGGCCGCCGGAAAGCGTGCCGAGCTCGCGTTTGAGCACCTCCTGATCAAGCCCCAGGCTTTCGGCCATGACGATCGCCTCGGACTGCACGGCGTATCCGCCCGCATTCTCGAAATCCTGCTGCGCCTTGTCGTACCGCTTCATGGCGCGGGTCATGACGTCCGGGTCGGGGTCGGTCATCTCCTTCTCCGCCTTGCGGATGCGAGTGAGGATCGTGTTGATGTCACGGGCGCTCATGATGCGGTCGAGCGCGGTCTGCTCCTGATCGCCGGTATGGGTGTCCTGCGGAAGATAGCCCAGCTTGCCGGTGACGCGCACCTTGCCGGCCGTTGGCAGCATGTCCCCGGTGATCACGCGGGTCAGCGTGGTCTTGCCGGCGCCGTTTCGTCCGACCAGACCGATGCGATCCCCCTTCGATACGTGAAAATCCGTGGGATTGAGCAGCGTTCGCGCTCCGATGCGAATCTCCAGTCCCTGAGCCTCAATAGCCATGCCTCACCTACCGTATGCGATCGAATATCGATGTCTTCCTCACGTAAAGTCCAACGGACCATGATACCGAACGGCATGCCGAAGCGGAATCCTCTTCGCGCGGACGGACGATGGCGCCCGTCCCTCGACGGAATCTTCCCGAAATACGGAGACTCACGGGATGTCAAGGAGTCATGCCGACCATCGTGTATGTTCGAACGCATGAATGATGCCGCCTCCGAAAACCGGGAAACCGTGAACCAGACCGTCGTGCATGCCGAATCCGTGGGGTTCTGGCGGGACCGACGGCTGATCCTCGCCGACGTGAACCTCACCATTCGACCGGGGGAGAAGTGGATCCTGTTCGGGCCGAACGGGATCGGCAAATCCACGTTGATCTCGATGATGAGCCTGCGTCAGTTCCCCAACGTCGGGCGGCTGTCGCTGCTCGGCAGAGGACAGGGAGGCCTCGACCGGTTCTCGGCCTCGGGACGGATCGCGCTCGCCTCGTCCGCGGTGGGCAGGGAGCTCGCCCCGCCGGCGGATCCCGTCGACGTGATCGTGGACGCCGCACCCATCCGGTCCGTGCCCGAGGATCTCGGCGATTCCGCAGACGTGATCGAGCTCACTGCCCTGCATGAACGTCGGAGGCGGGACACCGCCGTCTATGATCGCGCACGCGCTCTGATGGAGCGCTTCGGCATCGAATACCTTGCCGGCAAACGCATGGCGGGACTTTCCGAAGGGGAACGCACCCGGGTGCTGATCTGCCGCAATCTCATGTCGGACGCTGATCTGATGATCTTCGACGAGCCGACGACCGGCATGGACATCGGCGGGCGGGAGCTTGTCGTCGGACAGCTGGGAAGGCTGGATGAGAACGGCGTCGGAAGAGGGGCGAGCGGTCCCGACGCCGCCTGTGAACGGGCCGTGGTGCTGGTCACCCATCAGCTGGAGGAGATTCCCGCCGGGTTCGACCATCTCGCTCTGATGGACCATATGCCCGAGGATCGGTATCGCGACTATCTCGATGCGCATCCCAGCATCTATGCGCCCGACGAGGGCAATCCCATGCCGGGCACGATCGTCTACACCGGCGGTCTTGATGATGGGTTCACCTCCGAACGGCTCACGGCGATGTTCGGATTCCCGATCCGCGTGCATCATGACGGGGGACGCTGGTCCGCCTTTCGAGCCTGAGCGACCGGCGCGAGGGATCGGGAGTGCCTCCGCGTGTCGAGGTTGCATTGAAGTCAGGTTGAACCGCTTGTATGGAACTTGATGTGAGCGCGCACAATCGCGTGTCCGTGAACGGGAACAACCGGGACGTCATACAGACCCATACAGCTAAGGAGAACACCATGCAATACCGTCGAGTGGGAAAGTCCGGACTCAAGATCAGCGAGATCGCGCTGGGCAGCTGGGTAACCCGGCTGACCGACACCGCACAGGTGGACGTCGCCCGCGATGTGGTCCGTCTGGCCTATGATTCCGGCGTCAACTTCTTCGACTGCGCCGACGCCTATTCGGGAGGCGACGCGGAGCGCTTCCTCGGTGAGACCCTCAAGCAGTATCCGCGGCGGGAGCTGGTCATCTCCAGCAAGGTGTTCTTCCCGACCGGCGACGGCGTCAACGATCGTGGTCTTTCCCGCAAGCACATCTTCGAAAGCATCGACCAGACGCTGCGGAACCTGCAGACCGACTACGTCGACATGTACTTCTGCCATCGGTTCGACGAGACCACCGATCTGACCGAGACGCTGCGCGCCATGAGCGATCTCGTCGCACAGGGCAAGGTGCTGTACTATGGCGTCTCCGAGGAGTGGGGCGGCGCCCGACTGGAGGAGGCGCAGCGCATCATCGACCGCTACGATCTGTATCCGATCACCGTGGTGCAGCCGCAGTACAACATCGCCGACCGCTACATCGAACATGAGATCATGGGCGAATGCCGCCGTCACGGCATCGGCATCACCACGTTCTCGCCGCTCGCGCAGGGTCTGCTCACCGGCAAGTACCGCAAGGGTCAGTCCCTGCCGGCCGGCTCCCGCGCCACTTGGCAGGCGGATCACCAGATCAACGATCTGCTCACCGACGAGAACCTGAACATGGTCGAACGTCTGTCGAAGGTCGCCGACGAGCTCGGCACGAATCTGGCGATCCTGTCGCTTGCATGGATCCTGCAGCATCCCGAGATCAGCTGCGTGATCGCAGGCGCCAGCAAGCCGAGCCAGCTGGAGAACAATCTCAAGGCCTCCGGCTTCGAGATTCCCGACGATGCGATGGCCGAGATCGACGAGATCACTGGCTTCCGTCGTTTCGAACGCCACGTCGGCTGACCGTCGTTCATCCGAGGCTCCTGTATTCGTCCTCCACCGGTTCGAGCCATTCGTTCGATGCGCCCTCGACGACGTTCATGATCGCGATATGCGCGAAATCGGAGTCGGGGGCCGCGCCATGCCAGTGCTTGGTTTCGGGGGCCACATACACCACGTCACCGGGATTGAGCTCGATCGGCTCCCGGCCCCATTCCTGGTAGTAGCCGCGGCCGCCCACGGCGATGAGGATCTGGCATGCCTGGTGATGGATATGCCAGTTGTTCCGGCAGCCGGCCTCGAACGTCACGTTGGAGACGTTGATCTCCCTGCCCGCCACCAGTGGGGCGAGATAGCTTTGGCCGATGAAGTACCTTGCGTAGGCGTCGTTCGTTTCGCCCATGGGGAAGAAGCTCGGATTGTCGATGACCATGATGTTCCTTTCCGAACGATGGATGTGAACCGGCATCCGCGGGAGGGGCGCCGTGCGACTGGTGATCAGCGTAGAAACCGCTGGCCGGCGTCGCAAATGTCGAGATCGAATAGAATCGCATAGCAAAACCGTATGGACGGCATAGGGAATCGATCAGCGGCATCGTTCCGTGAATCAGGAGGCGTGCGTCGTGGATATTCGGGTGCTGCGCAATTTCATCATGGTGGTGCGTGAGTCGGGGGTCACCGCGGCGGCCGAGATGCTGAGGATCAGCCAGCCGACGCTTTCCCGTCAGATGAAGGATCTTGAACGGGAGATGGGCGCCACGCTGTTCGTGCGGGGCAATCGCGGCCGTGCGTTCGGGCTCACCGACGAAGGACGGCTGCTATACCGCCGTGCGGGGGAGATCGTGGAGCTCGCGGACCGCGCCAAGGTCGAGATCTCCTCCACGGACGGGATCGGCGGGGACGTGCACATCGCCGCCGCGCAGAGCGCGGTCATGCGCATCGTGGGAAGGGCTGCGGTTCGGGTTCGACGACGGTATCCGGGCATCCGAGTCCGTTTGCATGACGATTACGGTGCGAACATCGTGGAGCGGCTGAACAACGGGCTTGCCGACTTCGGCGTGCTGGTGCAGCCCATCGACATGGGTCGTTTCGACCATCTGCCGCTGCCGGGCGGCGATGAGATGGGCGTGCTGATGCGCCCCGATGATCCGCTGGCGTCGAACAGCGCCGTCCGTGCGGAGGATCTGCGCGGCGTGCCGATCATCATGCCTCAGGGGGCCTTGGAGCGGAGGGACCTCTCGGGATGGTTCGGCTCCGAAGGCGTCCATCTCGACATCGTGGGGACGATGAACCTTTCCTACAACGCCAGCTGCTTCGTCCAGGAGGGATATGGGTGTGCGCTGGGATTCGGCGGCATGGTGGACGAGTCGGAGGGTAACGATCTGTGCTTCCGGCCGCTCGATCCGCCGATGAGGGCCAAGCTGAGCATCGCGTGGAGGAACGGGCTGCCATTGCCCCCTGCGGCCGCCGCGTTCCTCGAAACGCTGAAGGGCGTAGTGGAGCAGGAGGAGGATCGCCGGATCTGATCATGCATGATCCGCATGGAATCGTCGGCCGTCTCGACATTTGCCGTCTCCTCGCCGTGCTCCTATCGTAGGGGCGTCGAGATCGTCCCGCGAAACGGAAGATGGGAGCAGGCATCATGGAACAGTCATACGAGGAATCGCCGTACCGGCCGCGGATCACCGAACCCGCCCGCCGATATCGCGAACGGATGTCCGGCGGGGCGGAACCCTTCGGAGCCTCGCTCGAACGGACCGATCCGGAATTCATGGAACGGTACTGCAATTTCGCCTTCGACGAGGTGATCGAACGTACGGGCGGTTCCGGGCGACTGGACGACCGCACCAGATTCATGGCGATCCTCGCTACGCTGCTCGGATGCCAGGGGGTGGCCGAGTTTCGCGAGACGCTGCCTGCGGCGCTGAACATGGGGGTCTCCGCCGTAGAGGCCAAGGAGATCGTGTATCAGGCGGTGGATTATCTCGGCATGGGACGGGCGCGGTCGTTCTTCGACGTGGTCAACGAAGTGCTCGCATCAAGGGGAGTGGAACTGCCGTTGCCGTCGCAGGCCACGACCGAGCCGACCGAGGAATCGAGACTCGCCGGCGGCACCGACAGACAGGTGGCGATCTTCGGCGAGCATATGCGGGACTTTCCGGATTCCGGTCCGGCCGACCGCCGGCACATCAACCGCTGGCTCGCCGCGAACTGCTTCGGCGACTACTACACGCGCAGGGGGTTGGACGACGCGCAGCGCGAGATGATCACGTTCTGCTATCTGGCCGCCCAGGGCGGGGTCGAACCGCAGCTCGTCGCCCATGTGGGAGCCAACCTCCACGTCGGCAACGACAGGGATTTCCTCATCGCCGTGGTCTCCGCATGTCTGCCGTACATCGGCTATCCGCGTTCGCTCAACGCGCTGCGCTGCATCGACGATGCGGTAGCGGCCCGGAACGCGTCGGAAGCCTAGGACCCCGACGCCGGAGTGTCGTCGTTGTACTTCGAGCGCTCGAAGCATCTACCGTGATAACGGTCAACCGCAAATCATGCTGCAACCATCCGATGAAGGAGGAACCCATGACCGAAACGATGAAGGCCGCCGTGTTCGAACAGCCCGGTGTGATGGCCGTCAGGGAGCTGCCGAAGGCCCGGCTCGAAGCCGATGACGATGCCGTGGTGCGTGTGGTGCGCGCCTGCGTCTGCGGTTCCGACCTATGGTATTTCCGCGGGCTCTCCCCGCACGCCGCGAACAGTCAGATCGGCCACGAAGCCATAGGCGTGGTCGAAGAGGTCGGCCCGGCCGTCGAATCCGTGAAGCCCGGTGATTTCGTGGTGCTGCCGTTCCCGTACAGCTGCGGCACCTGCCCGGTATGCAAGGCCGGTTTCGAATCGGTATGCCCCCACGGTGGCTACTTCGGCGCCAGCCAGTCCGAATACGTGCGCGTGCCCGAGGCCGACGGCACATGCGTGTTGGTGCCCGGCGCTCCCGAAGACTACGACGACGCCACGCTCGCCTCGCTGCTGACCATCGCCGACGTGATGTCCACCGGCTACCACGCAGCCGTGTCCGCCGAGGTCAGGCCCGGCGGCACCGCCGTGGTGATGGGAGACGGCGCCGTCGGCCTGTGCGGCGTGATCTCCGCGAAGATGCTCGGCGCCAGTCGCATCATCGCCATGAGCCGCCACGACGACCGTGCCGCGCTCGCCCGCGAATTCGGTGCCACCGACATCGTCCCCGAACGCGATCAGGCCGCCGTCGACAAGGTGCTCGCCATGACCGACGGCTACGGCGCCGACGCCGTGCTCGAATGCGTGGGCTCCAGGCAGTCGTTCGACACCGCCATCGGACTGGTTCGCCGTGGCGGCGTCATCGGTCGCGTCGGTCTGCCGCATGACGTGGAGATCAGCGCCGAAGGCACGTTCTACGCCAACGTCGGCATCAAGGGCGGCCCGGCTCCGGTACGACACTACGACATCGACTCCGGTCTGCTCGACGCCGTGCTGAACCACGAGATCAACCCCGGCCGCGTGTTCACCGCCGAATACGATCTCGACCACATTCAGGACGCCTACGAGGCCATGGACCGGCGCAAGGTCATCAAGTCGCTCATCCGCTTCTGACGATGGGCCGTGTCGCGTAGCCGGCGCGGCGCGGCCGACTTCGGCGTTCCTACCAGCGAACGGAGATGCGCTCGCGATTGTGGGAGCCGGTTCCGTTCGCGCCGGTGGCCACATCGACCACGGCGATGGCGTAGTCCGCGTAGCTGATCGCACTGATGCCGTGCTCGTCGGTGGTGAACTCCTCGCCGGCGAGCACATAGCTGCCGGTGCGCTCGCCGTCCGGCCGGAAATCGGCCGCGGGGGAGATGTACGTCCAATTCACGTCGCTGCGCTCACGTAGTTCGGCTAGGGATCGTCCCATGGCGGTGGCGACGGGCTGATAGGCGTCGGGGAATCCTTCGGTCTGGTTGAGCTGAACCGTGTGCTCGGGGTTCACGTACAGGCTGCCCGCGCCGCCGACGACCAGCAGTCTGGTTTCGGTGCCGGACAGCACGTCCGCCAGATGCTTCAGCGTGGTGGAGTGCTGAGGCAGGGTTTCTTCGGTCCATGCGCCGAAGGCGTCGACGACGACGTCGAATCCGGAAAGATCCTCACCGGTCAGATCGAACAGATCCTTGGAAATCACGCGCTTCGCCTTCGTCCGGTTCTCACCGCGCACCACGGCGGTGACGTCGAGGCCCCGGTTCGCGGCCTCCTCGACGATCCGGCTGCCGGCCTTGCCGTTGGCGGCGATCACTGCGATTGATGTCATGGTTGGCTCTCCTTCATGGTCGTTTCGGTCATGCCGATGCCGGGGTTGTGTCCGCATCGGTATGACAGTACGATATTGAAGTACATCCCGAAATGGAAGAAGGCACCTAGAAGTGCCATAGTTACCAAAACGGAACCATTGTGCGTTTTCAACGAAAAACAGGAGTCGTGAATGCCGAAACTGAGTGAACTGCCGGCGTGTCCGGTCGAGACGACGCTGATGCTGATCAATGACAAGTGGAAGATCCTCATCGTGCGTGATCTGCTGGACGGCACCAAGAGGTTCGGAGAGCTGAGAAGATCGGTGGGCAACATCTCTCAGAAGGTGCTTACGTCGAATCTGCGCGACATGGAGGCGGACGGACTGGTGAACCGTAAGGTGTACGCCGAAGTGCCTCCCCGGGTCGAATACACGCTCACCGAAACCGGCCACAGCCTCGAAACCGTGATCGACGCCATGTGGCAGTGGGGAGAAGACTACAAGGCCCTGCTTGGCGGCAAGATCGGTGAGGGTCCGAACCGGGAGGACGACACCCGATGATCGAGGGGAAGGACGGAGGGAGGACGGACGCGCTCGACGCGATCGAGGTGCGCGGTGCTCGCGTGCACAATCTCAAGAACATCGACATCAACATTCCACTGGGTAGGATGGTCGGCGTCGCCGGCGTCTCCGGCTCCGGGAAATCCTCGCTGGCGCTGGGCGTGCTCTATGCGGAAGGCTCGCGCCGGTATCTGGAGGCACTCTCCACGTACACGCGTCGGCGACTCACTCAGGAGGGTCGGGCACAGGTGGACGAGGTGCTGCACATACCGGCCGCGCTCGCCCTGCATCAGCGGCCGAACGTGCCCGGCGTGCGATCCACGTTCGGTACGATGAGCGAGCTGCTCAACAGCCTTCGCCTGCTGTTTTCCCGCGTCGGCTCGCATGTCTGTCCGCATTGCGGGGCCAGAAACGTGCCCAGCCTCAACGTCGCCGCGGAGCTTCCCATCGTCTGCTCCGCCTGCGGGCGGGAGTTCCACGGTCCCGGAGCCGAAAGCCTCGCCTTCAACTCGGCCGGCGCATGCCCCACCTGCTCCGGTACGGGCATCATGCGTGAGGTGAACCGCGCGGCTCTGGTGCCCGACGAATCGAAATCCATCGACGACGGCGCCGTGCTGCCATGGGGATCACTCATGTGGGATCTCATGAAGCAGGTGTGCGGCGCGATGGGCGTGCGTACCAGCGTGCCGTTCCGCGAGCTGACCGATCGGGAACGCGACATCGTGTTCAACGGGCCGGCCGTCAAGAAGCACATCCTCTACAGGCCGAAGAAGGGCGACGACTTCGCCGAACTCGACTTCACCTACTACAACGCCGTCTACACGGTGGAGAACGCGCTCGCCAAGGCCAAGGACGAGAAGGGCCTCAAACGCGTGGCACGGTTTCTTGTGGAGCGGCCGTGCTCCGATTGCGGCGGCACACGACTGTCCGCGGCAGCGCGTGCCCCGATGGTCGATGGGCTGAACCTTGCGCAGGCGACCGCCATGACCTTGGACGACGCCGTGGACTGGGTGCGGTCCGTGCCGGGGACCCTGCCCCCGGACATGCGGCCGATGGCCACGAACATCGGCGAATCGTTCCTCGACGTGGCCGGACGACTGCTCGAGCTCGGCCTCGGATATCTCGCGCTCGACCGTGCCGGCGCCACGCTTTCGACCGGCGAACGTCAGCGCGTGCAGCTCGCCCGCGCCGTTCGCAACCGTACGACCGGCGTGCTGTACGTGCTTGACGAGCCGTCGATCGGCCTGCATCCGGCGAACGTGGACGGGCTGCTCGGCGTGATGCGCGATCTGGTCTCCGACGGCAATTCCGTGGTGGTGGTCGACCATGACGTGCGCGTGCTCAAGGCGGCCGACCATCTCGTCGAGATGGGGCCGGTCGCAGGCGCGGACGGCGGTCATGTGATCGCGCAGGGCACGGTGGACGACGTCGAGCGGACGGTCGGCAGCCGCATCGCGCCGTTCCTGAAGGAGACCGCGCCGTCGCGTGTGCGTCCGGCCATCGGGAACGCCGACGTGTTCGAGCATGGCCGGATCCGCATGACGACCGACGCGTTGCATACCGTCAAACCGCTGACCGTGGAGATCCCGAAGGGCCGGCTCACCGTCGTAACCGGCGTCTCGGGCTCCGGAAAGACGACGATGGTGCTGGAATCGCTGATCCCCGCCCTGCATGCCGCGGCCGCGGGGGAGACGCCGCCGCGGCATGTGCGTCACATCGAAACCGACGGCATCCGCCGGACGAACCTCATCGACGCCACTCCGATCGGCGCGAACGTACGATCGACCGTCGCCACCTACGCCGGCATCCACGACGAACTGCGGCGCGCGTTCGCTCGCGGAGAGGAAGCCAACAAGGCCGGATTCAAGGCGGGTGATTTCTCCTACAACACCGGTCGGCTGCGCTGCCCCACCTGCGACGGCACGGGATCGATATCGCTCGACGTGCAGTTCCTGCCCGACGTGGAGATCGAATGCCCCGACTGCCATGGCAGCCGGTATTCGCCGGAGGCCGGTCGCATCCATCGTCGTTCGGGGCGCGACGGATCCGGCCGACCGCTGACCCTACCGCAGTTCATGGCGATGAGCGTGGATGAGGCGCTCGTGGAAACCGTCGATCTGAAACGGATTCACACGCGGCTCGAAACCCTGCACGATCTGGGTCTTGGATATCTGACGCTCGGTGAACCAACGCCGGCATTGTCCGGCGGAGAGGCCCAGCGTCTCAAACTGGCCAGCGAAATGGGGCGGGCGCAGTCCGACGCGGTGTTCGTGTTCGACGAGCCCACCATCGGACTGCACCCGCTCGACGTTCGCGTGCTGCTCGGCGTATTCGACCGTCTGATCGAGGCCGGAGCCACGGTCGTCGTCATCGAGCATGATCTCGACGTCATCGCCAACGCCGATCACATCATCGACATGGGGCCGGGAGGAGGGGAATCCGGCGGCCGCATCGTCGCCGTCGGTACGCCCGCCGATCTCGCGGCCTGCCCGGCCAGCATCACCGGCCGGTATCTTCACTGATCCGCAGTTCGGCCGACATCCCATATCGGACGGATGGCCATGAGGATGTGGATATGCATGAAACCGTCCACAACGCCGTATCGAGACCCGACTTATCCACATTTCCGATGGTCGAACGTGGCCGGCGCCCTGTTATCCACATTTCCGAACCGATCGGTTGCCGTGCGGGATCACGGCTTCTAGAGTGTGGCTCACCCGCGGCCATCGGGGCCCGCGGGAGGTGCGGCGCATCGGTGCCGCGCGAACCACAAGGAAGTTGGGAGTGAATCATGGTGACGACGATGGAGAGTGCGGAGAACTCCGGCGGAACGATGCTGGACACCTTCGACGTGGCCGACCTGTTCCGCCGCTGCGATCCGGATGGATACGCCGACGCAAGACGGCGATTCTACCGGGCGGTGAACATGAACCCGTTCAAGAAGCATCCCGAGGCGATGCTGCGCATGATCGAATGGTCGTTCTGCGACTGGCTGGCATTCGACTGCGCCGTTGATCCTTCGTCAACCGACGCCGATGACGTTGATGGGGCTCCTCGGTTCCGGATGCGTCGCGGGAAGGAGCCCGGCGAATCCCCGTATCTGGCGACCGCGAAACGACTGTATGACTGCGATCGCATCAATGCCGCGCAGCTGGACGACATGCGTGAAATGGACTCCACCAATTTCGTCTCCGTGTTCTGGATCACCGACGCCGAAGCGGTACGGTCCCGCATGAAGGTGGAGGACCTGATGCACGGCGGGGAATACGAGCTGCTCTCCGCACCGGATGCGGCCAAATACGATGGCGCGCATGGCGGAGTGATCGTCAACCGCATCGCCAGGGTTCGAGGAGCGTGGCGGCCGTGCGCGATCGCGATCTACGAGGCCCGACGTCCGGACACCAAGCGCACGCGAAACGCGCTCGCCGGCATATTCGGACCGAAAGGGTATCATCCCGACTTCCCGGGACTGCTTCGACTGTTCTACGGGCGTGCCAGGGACATCGGCCTCGATTGGGAGGATCTCTCCATGCTTCTGGGCGCAGGCGCGAGATGACATGCGCCGGTTCATGGAATCCGACCGGCGTTCTTGACTTCAAGCGCTTGAAGTTCCTAGATTCATGGAAATATGAGCGATATGAACACCGCAACCGCATGGCACACCATCCGCGAGGCCTCCCTGGCCTCCGGACTGCCGGAATCCACCTTGCGATACTACGAGCAGATCGGCATCATCCCCCCGATCGCACGCGATCCGAGCTCCGGGCACCGCGCCTACTCGGACGCAGACCTCGAACGGCTCGACACCATCGCGTGCCTTTCCGCCACGGGCATGCCGTTGGACGCGATGCGTGAATACCTCGCCAACGCAGCCGATGGCGAGGAGGGCGCCGTCCGCCAGATGGAGCTGCTCGACGCCCAGGCGCTGCGGCTCGCAGCCAGGGCCGAAGCCATCCGCATGCAACAGGCCTACGTTTCGTTCAAAACGCTCTACTGGCGCGCAGTGGCCGAAGGGCGCGAGGACGACGCGAGACGGTTGCTCGAGGAGAACGCCGACATCGTCACCAAGGTCAAGCATCTGCAGACCGGTGGCAATGCCATCCGATGAATGACGATGCATACCGCAAACGAAAGGACGTCTCATATGACCAAGCGAATCCTTGTCACGTATTTCTCGGCGACGTGCACCACACGCCAAGTGGCCGAACGGCTCGCGAAGGCCGCCGATGCGGAGCTGAAACGGATCATGCCTGCGGAACCGTATACCGCCGCCGACATCGACTGGCGCGATCAATCCAGCAGATCAAGCGTCGAGCATCGTGACCGATCCATCCGGCCCGCGCTCGCCGAACCGATCGACGTGACGCCCTACGACGTCGTGTTCGTCGGCTACCCGCTGTGGTGGGAGACCGCTCCGCGGGTGGTCCGTACCTTCCTCGAAAGCGTGGACTGGACAGGCAGGACCGTTGTCACATTCGCAACCTCCGGGTCGAGTGTGCGCGGCGCCGACGGCGTGCAGCTGCATGATTCCGCGCCGAGCGCGAACTGGATTCCCGGCCGTCGTCTCTCCGCGAACGTGGGGGAGCGTGAACTCGCCGATTGGGTGGCGGAACTCGGACTGCGGGATTGATCCGTCTGTCGGTCCGCCGGAGGATGCCTGATGCTGCCGGAGACGGATCGTTCCCCGGCACCCGGCGTCACGAGGATCGATCCGCTGCGCAGCCCGTGCCGTAGTCGGGGATGGCGGCGACCCCTCGATGCATGAGATCGGTCATGACGTCGGCCAGCTCCTCCTCCGGCAGGACCATGCCGTCCCGGACCCACTGTTCCAGTACCGAGCAGATCGCGCCGGCCCAGAAGCGGCTGGCGTACCTCGGTCCCGGCCGGTCGTCCGTCGCCCCGCGGTTCATGTTCGCATGCATGGCGTCGACGATGCGCTCCCCATGCCCGGCATCCAACAGCAGGCGGTACTTTGCGGCGATGCGACGAACCGCGCCGAGCAGCGCGATCCAGGATTCACGGGTCTGCGTCAGTGGGTCGTAGACGACCATCGTCTCGTCGATCGTCTCGATCAGACCACGCAGATAGTCGTCGAGAATCGCCTCCTTGGATCCGTAGTTGCGGTAGTAGGCGTTGCGCGAGACCCCGGCGCGGCGGGCGATGTCGGAAACGGTGATCGACTCGAATGAGCGGGTCTCCATAAGCTGAACAAGCGCGCCTTCGATGCATTCGCGCACGAAGGCGTTGGACTCCTCGTTGTTGCGATGCAGGGTGGCCAAACGCCGATCGTCGAGTGCCATGTCACAATCCTCCCGCTTCTGTCATGTCCGAGGTCCCGCGCCTTGCCGAGATCCAACGGAACCCGTTATCGTCAATGATGTCACACATGTTACACCGAACGGTGTTTTTTTTTCATTGATATTCGGAAGGATCGGCATGGGCGATCCGAATCGCAGAACAATTCTCATCACCGGCGCGTCCGGCGGCATCGGCAAGCAGACCGCACTTGCGCTCGCCGAACAAGGGCATGTCGTCATCATGCACGGCAGAAACCCCGGCAAAACCCGGCAGGCCCGGGAATGGGTGGTCGAACGATCCGGCAACCACGACGTCCACGCTCACGTCGCCGACCTGTCGCTGATGAGCGAGGTCTCGCGGTTCGCAGCCGAGATGCGATCCCGCTACGACAGGCTCGACGTGCTCGTCAACAACGCCGGCGGACAGTTCGGTGGCGACCGCGAAGTAACGGAGGAAGGCCACGAGCGGACGTTCGCCATCAATACGCTGCAGCCCTTCCTGCTGACGAGCCTGCTGCTGCCGCTGCTCGAACGCAGTCCTTCGGCGCGCATCGTCACCGTTTCCAGCGAATCATACCGTCAGGCAGGTCTGCCGATGCTCGACGACATCGAGCTCGAACATCACTACACGATGGTTCGCGCCTATGCGTTTTCGAAACTGTACGTCTGGTGGCTCATGCGTCGGTTCGACGCCCGACTCAAGGCCTCGGGCATCACCAATGTCACCGTGAACACCGTGGAGCCCGGGGCCGCCCTCACCGCGCTGCAGCGCGACTCCCTGACAAAGACGCCGTTCATGCTGCCGCTGCTCATCCTATGGCTGCCGTTCATGCGCACCGCACGCCACGGTGCGCGAACCAGCGTGCTCATGGCCGCATCACCGACTGTGGAGGGGGTATCCGGCGAATTCTGGGGCAATCGCAGACCCAAGCGCATCGACACCAAATGGGTTTCCGAGGAGGGGGAGCGCAGGATCTGGGATTACTGCGAACAGGCATGCGAATCCTATCTGCACGACGGTTCCGTGACGGCCGACTAGATACGGACGTCGATCGATGCCTGTTGCCGTCGACGTCTTATGCCCCGGTCGTGAGATTGGCGAGGGAGGACACGAAATCGCGGACGATAGGTGTCGGTCGCCGCGCATACAACAACCCGTATGGCACCGTGATGTCCCAATCCATCGGAATCAGGCGGATCGATGGGTGAAGGTTGCTCCAGATGCTCTTCGCCAGTATCAGGTCGCCGGATTGCGCGCATTCGTTGAATACATCGAACTCGTATCGTTTCATATCGATGAGCGTGACGTCTCCTTGCTTGGCGAGACGAGCGCGGGCCTCATCCATGGCGTCTCCTTCGCCGATCGGCGGCAGATGCACCCGCTGGCCCGCAAGATCGCCGATGGTGAGACGGGTCCGGTGCGCCATCGGATTGGACAGCGGAACCCCCATGCATAGCTGGTACTCGGCCAATTGCAGCGTCTGACAGGGATGATGCCAGCTGCCGCGGGAGAAGCCGGTGACCACGGCATCCACGCTGTCCCCCAGATGGTCGATTGCGTGGAGGAAGCCGTCCGGTGCGTCCGACAGCGGCACCAGTTCGAGGCGGATCGGCGGGTGATGCGCGGCCATGGCCGGTGCCAGCCGCGGCCACAGATTCAGCAGAGCTGTGGCCGGGCGCAGCAGGGAGACTCCGATGCGGATGCTCGCTCCATCTTCCGCAAGACGGCGAGCATGCCGCAGTGCATGTTTCGACTCCTCGATGATGTCGTAGGCGTCGGAGACCAGCGCCACACCGGCCGTGGTGAGGCTGACGCCGCCGCGGCTTCGGTGGAACAGCGTGATCCGGTGTTCTCGTTCGAATCCGGTGACCTGCTTGATGAGCGCCGGCGTGGAAAGATGCAGACGTGCCGCCGCCTGGCTGAAACTGCCCAGCTCCGCCGCCGCGAGAATCGCGTCGAGACGCCTGTCGTACATCGGTGCTCCTTTCGTTTTGCGTTGCGTGGTCATGATGCGACGGTGATTTTCCGGTCATGAATCGGGGCTTCTCATCCTCGTTTGGCTCCCACCGATGAAATCGGCGATATTGCTGTGAACTTTTAGATCATGCATTATGAACCTTAATCATTCATAAGCTCTCGTATTCCGGCTGCTCTTGAGAATATCATGGCTACTGCGATAACCAAATGGATATACGGAACAAGGATTGATCTCAGGGAATCATGACTGATTTCGCCAGAATGACCGATGATGCGGATACGGGCGCAGGATCGGGAGAAGGACGGGTGAGCCGCACCGACGTCGACCATACGCACCGAAGCGACCGTGCGAGCCGCCTGTCATCCACTCTCACCACGCTCGCTTCGGCGATCGCCTCGTTTCTTGCCGGCATGGACGTGCTCGTCGTCAACGTGGCGCTGCCGACCATCGCCGCTGATCTCGGCGGCGACATGGTCGTACGGCAATGGGTCGTCGACGGCTACACGTTGCTGTTCGCGGCATTGCTGCTCCTCTCGGGCAGTCTGGCCGACCGGTTCGGCGCCAGACATGTGTTCGTCATTGGGACCTGGTTGTTTGCCGCGGCCTCGCTGTTCTGCTCCATTTCATGGTCGATGACCGCGCTCGTCGCCGGTCGTTGCGTTCTCGGCGTTGCTTCTGCTTTGCTGCTGCCGGCGTCGATGGCGCTCATCAATGAGGCCAATCCGAATCCGAGGCGACGTGCATGGGCGCTGGCTCTGTGGGGTGCTGGCGGCGCGTCCGCATCCGCCGTCGGCCCACTGCTTGGCGGCCTGCTCACGCCGATCCACTGGAGTCTCGTCTTCGCCATCAACGTGCCGTTCTGCCTGATGATTCTGGTCGTCTCGACGAAGATCACCGTCTCTCCGTCCCGACCCATCCGATTCGACGGGCTCGGCCAGATGCTGGCGCTTATCGGGCTGACCGCGCTCGTCGCCGGCATCATCCAGATCGGTTCGCTCGGTCTTTTCCGACCGACCACGCTTGTGCTGCTCGTCGTCGGCATCATGTCGCTTGCCGGGTTCCTGTTTTCGCAGAGCAGGGTCCCCGTACCGATGATGCCGCTGAACCTGTTCCGTATCCGGGGCATGCAGGTGGCGTTGCAGATCGGCTTCATCATGATCTTCAACTGGTACGGCATGGTGTTCATCTGCACGATGTTCCTGCAGAACCAGCTGCACATGGGAGCGTTTACCGCCGGCCTCGTGTTCGTACCGTCCGCGTTCGTGACCATCATTGGCAATATCGCCGGTGGACGCATCATCACCGCGCGCGGCTCGAAGTTCTCCATCACCCTAGGCGTGTCGATCATGATCGCCGGTTTCGTGGTCGAATTCCTCGCACCTGCTCCGATTCCCGTATGGGTCGTGGCCGCGGGGCTGAGCGTCGTCGGTTTCGGAGCCGCCATCACTACGCCGGCCGCCGCCGGTGTAGTGCTCAAAAGCGTGGATCCCGCGCAGGCCGGCATCGCGTCAGCCATGTTCAACACGTTCCGTCAGGTTGGCGGTGCGATCGGCGTGGCCGTGTTCGGCGTCGTCGCCACGTTCCTGCCGAATCTCATGCTCGCCCTGCGTGCTGTGTTCCTCGCCTCCGCCGTGCTGCTGGCCTACGTGCTTGCGTTCGAACTGCTGCGCTGGAATGATCGATGAAATTGACTACCTTTGACTACTTTGAAGCAGCATGCCATACCTCATGCTGCATGAGGCTTCTGCGCTCTGCGGGGGACGGCTGATTCGGGTACGCCCGGCGACCGGTATCGGCGATCTTGCCGTTAGGCGAGCAGTGCTTCGCGGTAGCGGGCGGCGGCTTCGGCGAGCGCGGCGTCGTCGAGTTCCATGGCGTTGAAGAGGACGAACGGTTGATGCCAGACGGCGTTCGTGTACCGTGCCGTCATCCGGTATGGAGAGAGCACCTCATCCATGGTGGCGCCGCCGTTCTCCGTTCGATATTCGCTTGTGGCGCCGCCTGCGGTGGTGGCGACCATGATCTCCTTGCCGTTCAGCGCCTCTCCGTTGGGGCCGTACGCCCAGCCGTAGGCGAGGACCTTGTCCTCCCATTCCTTGAGCAGTGCGGGGGATGAGTACCAATACAGCGGGAACTGCAGTACGATGCGGTCATGCTCCTCGACGAGCCGCTGCTCGGCGGCCGCGTCGATCGCGCCGCCGGGATAGATCGCGTACTCGTCGCGCACGGTGACGTCGGGCAGTTCGGCGGCGGCCTGTGCGAGCGCCTTGTTGGCGTGCGACTGGCCGTCGAGGTCCGGGTGGAACACCAGTACCAGTGTCTTCTTCATGATCGTCGTCCTTTCGGTTTCGTGAATCGTTTTCGGAGGCCTTCTCCGGCGTCGTCATCGAGTGGTTCATCCGATGCCGCTTCCATTATCATCCATTCATCGCTCTTGTCGCGCTGATGCCGGAGTCGGACGAATGCGGAAGGCCCGTCGTGGCATCCGCGCGATTGTTTCTTGCGAGACGTCACGACGGGTCTTCCTATGTTGGCTGACGATTACTTGACGACCTTGAAGCCTGCGGTCCACGGGGTCTGTTCGGTGACGCCGAGGATGATCTGCAGTGCGCCGTAGCCTTCGAGGTACTGGGCGCGCTTGAGCGCGCCGGCGTCCACGGTCTTGAGGCCGGCGTCCTCGATGAACGTCTTGACGGCGTTCTTGGCGTCCGCGTCATCGGCGGCGAGCTGGACCACGGTGGGGGCGCCGTCGGTCTCGCCGGAGGCGAGCGTGGCGGCGAACGTGGTATTGAACGCCTTGACGATCGTGCTGTCCGGCAGCTTGGCGGCGAGGTATTCGGCGGCGGACTGGGATCCTTCCGGCAGGGCGAGGTTGAAGGTGGTGAAGTCGATCGGGTTGGACGGGTCGACCACGGTCCTGCCGGCGAGCTGGCCGGCGTAGGTGGCGAGCACGTCCTCGTAGGCGGGGAACGGCAGGGCCAGGACGACGATGTCGCCGGTGATGGGCTCGCCGAACTTGCTTCCGGTGACGCCTTCGGCCGCGGCGGCGGCCTTGTCGGGGTTGCGATCGATGACCTGCACGTTCGCGCCGGACTTGACGGCCAGTCCTGCGACTGCGGATCCGATGTTGCCTGCGCCGAAGATGGTGATGTTGCTCATGATGGTTCCTCCTGATGGTTGATGTCATGTCTGTTACCGCGTCGCTTCGGTTCTTCGGGCTGTCGCCTTTCGTCCCGCCGCTTCCGCGTTGACGACAAACCTACATTTCCCACTGAGATATTTCAACTTGAAATATCTCAACACGGGTTGTGTGACTGGAGTCGAACCGTTGGGGCGCTTGGGTTTTGTGTGACTTTCGATGGCGCGACCCTGCGGCGTGTCGTCTTGAGATATTTCAAACTGAGCTATAGTGGTGGATATGAACATCGTGGAGATCATGACATTGGGCTTTCTGGCCGAAGAGCCACTGTGCGGCTATCGTCTGAAGAAGAAGATGGAACGGCTGTTCGGCTACGCGCGCCCGTTCAGTGACGGCACACTGCATTCCGTCACCGGCAAATTCGTCAGGCTTGGGCTTCTGGGGGAGTCGTTCAGCGTCGTCAACGGCCGCCGTCTGCGGGAGTTCCGTCTCGAACCCGCAGGCCGCGAGGCGTTGATCGAGGAACTGAAAAACGCCGACGGCTACATGGTGTCCGACATCACCAAATGGTCGGTCGTCATGTCGTTCCTGTCCGTCGTGCCGGACGAGGCCGATCGCAATGCCGTGCTGCGCCGGCGTCTCGACCTGTTGAACTCGGACGTGTATCGCATGTACAGTGACGGTGAGGGGCCGATCGATAACGCCGACCTGACCGACCGGTACCGCATCGCCATCACCGAGATCCACGACGCGGAGATCGCGGCGGAACGCCGATGGCTGGAACGGGAGCTCGGCATTGCCTGACATGACGAGGCATGACGGCCTGCCCAAGTCGGAGACGATCGAGGCACTGTACCGCACGATGCTGCAGGAGATGGGGCCGACCGGCTGGTGGCCCGCCGACAACGTGTACGAGATCATGGTCGGCGCGGTGCTTACGCAGAACGCGGCATGGGCCAACGCCGCCCGATCCATCGACGCGTTGAAGGCCGCCGGAATGCTCGACCCGCACGCGATTGCCGGAGCGGACGGCGAACTGTTGCAGGAGCTGATCCGCCCGTCCGGCTTCTACCGCAACAAGTCACGCGCGCTGCGCGAGGTGAGCCGATGGTATGTCGAACGGTGCGGTGCGCGACCCGAGGGGGCGGCCGGTATCGACGACGATACGTTGCGCAAGGAGCTGCTGCGACCGTTCGGCATCGGCGGCGAGACCGCCGACGACCTGCTGCTCTACGTGTTCGACCGTCGCGCGTTCATCGCCGACACCTACGCACGCCGACTGTTCGCGTTTCTCGGCTACCGGGTGCCTGCCGGCTACCCCGCATTCCACAAGGCGGTCAATCCGATCGTGCTCGCCACATCCCTGACCGTCGCCGATCTCAAGGAGTTCCACGGCCTCATCGACGAATACGGCAAGGCCTACCGCAGCGACGAGGCGAAGGCGGGGTCGTTCCTGAACGAATAGCAATAGGAGAACAAGTGGATTTGCGACTGCCTGTAAAGATGAGCGGAATCTAGCCGAACAGATGCAGGTATCGTGCAGCGGTCAAGGATTTTATGGGGGAGCGCGAGAACGCTCCGGAATCACGGGTGATGATGAAACCCATGTCGTTCTTTTCCGCGGCAGCACGGATCAGACCGTCTTCAAAGTCCGGTTCGTTCGAATAGGCTGAATCCCTGCATTCCTCCTGTCCTACTGGAAGTACCGTCAGAAGAATGAGGAACTGTTTGATGAGTTCCCGGCATCCCGGTTCCCCCAATGGTTTGCGGCATAAGTAGTAGAAGTCCTTCAGTGAGCCGGACGTCGTATACCCGAGCACGTCGGAAACGGCGATTTTCCTCATCAAACGATCGGCTGAAGCGTGTTCCGGGCGTCCCTCGACCGCGTAGTCGATGAGCACGTTTGTATCGAGCAGCAGTCTAGATGGCACGGTTCTCTAGCTCCTTACGCATCTCCTCGTAGCTCATGGTGTCGAGTGCCGTGCCGTGCGGCAGTTCGGCGATCAGGTGCTGCGTCTTCTCGTAGGCTTGCAGCCGCGCCTGTCGGCGCATGTTGTCCGAGTCGGTGAATTCAGGCACCACTCCGGTGTTGGCGATGCTTTCCCACAGTCGCCGGATGAGTTCGTTGGGGGTCAGGCCGGCCTCTTTGATGTAGGCATTGGCTATGGTCTTCGTATTGATGTCGACGCTTGCCGAAACAGTTGCCGTAGTCATCATCAAACTCCTATCAATCATCTTGCTATCAACTATAGATACGTCAATGATGGGCAGTCAAGCAAATGGAATGCCGGCATACCGACATACGAATGCACGCCAATGACCTACCGCATCTCATGGTTATCGTGGATTGCATGGTCACATGGGATTCGGAACAGTATCTGCGCTTCAGGACCGAACGCACGCAGCCGTCACGCGATCTGGCGATGCAGCTGCCGGCCGACGACGGCACGGTCCGTCGCGTGCTCGACATCGGCTGCGGGCCCGGCAACAGCACCGCCGTGCTGCGCGAACGGTACCCGTACGCATACATCCTCGGCGTCGATAGCTCTCCCGAGATGATCGAAGCCGCGCGCGCCGCCCACCCGGACATCGCATTCGCATTGTGCGACGTCTCGCGCAGCGAACAGCTCGACGCGCTGCCGCACGACTTCGACGTCGTGTTCTCCAACGCCTGCATCCAATGGGTTCCGGACCACCGACGGCTCATCCCCGCCATGATGGGCCTGCTGCACGAAGGCGGCATGCTCGCCGTGCAGACGCCGATGAACTACGAGGAGCCGATCCACCGCATCATCGCCGACATCGTCCACTCGCCGCGATACGTCGACCGCCTGCCTCAGCGGCGCGAGTTCTTCAACCTCACCCCGCCCGAATACTGGGAGCTGCTGCACGCCTGCGAACTCGTATCGGAGTTCCGCATGTGGAAGACCACCTACCTACATGTGCTACCCTCGCATCAGGCGATCATGGACTGGTATCGGGGCACCGGGCTGCGGCCATATCTTCAGGCGCTCGCCGATGACGCCGAGCGGCAGGCCTTCGAACGTCAGGTGTACGAACGCGTTCGCGAGGAGTATCCCACGCAGTCCGACGGCAGCATCATCTTCCCGTTCCCTCGATTCTTCTTCACATCGGTGCGATAGCCTTCCCGAAGACATGCCGAACATCCGCGAACCCCGCGGAGCAATGACTCCACAGAGCAATCACACAGAGCAATACGGAAAGGAGCATCATGAACCACGAAGGGAACGAGGAGGCCAGCGCCGACGACGGGCGGCCGTACGGCCCGATGCTGGACTGGGCCGTGGAACTGCAGAGCCTCGCACAGGCCGGGCTGACCTACGGCGAGAACATGTACGACAGGGAACGCTACCAGCGAATCCGCGACATCGCCGCCGAGATGCTCGCCGCGCAGGCCGACCTGCCGTTGCGCAAGGTGAAGGACCTGTTCTGCAACGAAACCGGCTACCAGACGCCCAAGATCGATACGCGCGCCGCAATCTTCAGGGACGACCGCATACTCCTCGTTCAGGAGAACGACGGCACATGGTCGCTGCCGGGCGGATGGGTGGACGTCAACCAGTCGGTGCGCGAGAACACCGTCAAGGAGGCCAGGGAGGAGTCCGGCCTCGACGTGACCGCCGACCGTATCATCGCCATACAGGACCGCAACAAGCACAACGTGCCGCCCTACGCGTACGGCATCTGCAAGATCTTCGTACTGTGCACGGCGGTCGGCGGACGGTTCGAACCGAACATCGAAACGATCCGATCCGGATACTTCCCGCTGGACGGGATTCCTGAGCTCGCCAGGCAGAAGAACACGGCCGAACAGATCGCCATGTGCTTCGACGCCCGGCGTGACCCCGACTGGACCGTGGTGTTCGACTGACCGTTCCATTCTTCCGGTCTTCGCATGATCTTCAAACAGGCGAATAGCGTCGGCATACCGCAGACCGGAAGAAACGACGAATGGATGCAGTTTGTGCATTGCCTGCCGGAGCGCCCGCCGATATAGTCGGTGACAGTGTGTTCCATGTCCTATTCGGCACATCCGGAACACCGGAATACCGTGCGCGGGAGGGGATTGCATTGTCGGAGACGTTCGGATCATCGAGGCTGGCATGGTGGGAAAGATCCGTGGCGCTCATCGAAGCCGTGGCGGCCCGCCGCACCGTACATCTGGCGTCGGAACCCGAGGGGGAGCGCTGGGGGACCATACGGCCGTCGGACTCCACTGCGACGATGGCGTCGGAACCCACGAGACCGCTCGACATGGCCGTTGTCGGAGACTCGCTGACGGTCGGATGCGGCGTCGAACGACAGTCCGACGGGCTGGTGCCCGACATGGCCCGATCTCTCGCCGATGTCATCGACCGACCGGTGCATTGGCGCGCCTACGGCCGTCTTGGTGCCACCATGCGCCGTGTGCGATTCCGTCTGCTGCCGCAGGTGGAGGGTCAACCCGACCTACTGGTTCTGTGCGCCGGATCGAACGATCTTATGGCACGACGCAGCGAGGCGGAATGGCGGGAGGACCTCGGCGCAGCAATCGACGAGGCCCGTACGAAATGTGACCACGTCGTGGTCATCAGCTCGGGACAGGTGTACCGCTCCCCGGCGTTGGGAAGAACACTGCGCAAGGCCGTGCTGACCATGACCGACCGGCAGACCGCAATCAGCCGGTCGATATGCGAGGGCAAGCGGGTCCAGTTCGTCGACATGACCCATTACGACACCGGATTGCGGGACGACGATTTCTGGGCGTACGACCACTTTCATCCCTCACGGCGCTGTTATGGTCTGCTGGCGGACGGTGTCATCGGCCAGTTCGAGGACGGCTTGCTGGAGTCGCTGCGCAAGGCATGACCGTCTACCGCAGCGCATCGAGCAGGGCGTTGACTCTGGTCATGTCCACGTCGCGCTCGCCGAACGCCTGCCGCTCATACGTCAGATCGATATCGTGTTCCCTGGCGTACGATATGATCCTGCGGGCCAGATCGGCGACCTCGCCGGTCCTGTTGAACGGTCGTCCCCGAAGCAGGACGCGCTGCAGGATCGGCCGTATCGCCTTGACCAGCTTGTACCGGTCCGACTTCACCTTCACCATCCAGCCGTCGGCGAAATACAGCACCACGCCTTCGCGGACGCTTGCCTTCGCATCCAGGATCGCCCGTGCGACCTCGTCGGCCGTATGCGCGACAAGCACCGTCTTCGGTCGTGCGAACCCTCCGATGCGGGCGAATTCCTCTTCATGGTCGTAATCGATGGAGAAGCGTTCCGCGTTGCGGATGAGATGCAGCAGTCGAAGTTCGGAGCGATCGTATCCGACGATATGCCGGTCCGACTCCCGGTCGATCACCTCGAACGCCGCAGTGACGTTCCATTCGCGCAGCATGTGCCACAACGAGGTGCGCGCATCGTCGTCGGCGGGGAACAACCGTTCGATCAGCGGGGAGTAGTCGGTCATTCCGGATTTGGACCAGAAGCGGAACACACCGGCCGAATCGGCCGCTCCCACCAGTCCGAGGAACCCGTTCTCCTTGCGTTCCACGCGGACCGGCAGTGATTCGGGATGCTCCCGCGCATGCCCGACCACTCGGCTGAACGTCGTCTCCTCGGTCTCGTCCACGGCGAAGAACTTCTCGAATCCCCGTTGCACGACCCTGCCGGATCCGTCCACGAACAATCCTCTCGCGTTGATCGTGCGATCCGTCCACCGATGCTCGCGGAACGCCTCCGGCGTGAAGTTACAGGCGAACACGTCCGCTTCGCCGCGTACCGGTATGACGCGCACGTACGGGTCGGCCCGCATGCGCTCCAGCAGGTTCCCGTTTGGGTCTCCCGGCTCCAACGGACGGAACATCACGCCATGGAACCTTTCCCACGAGGCGCGGATGTAGTCGTCCGGAACGCGGTCGGATTCGGAGCGCGCCGCGTTGCGTCGCAGCAGCTCGTCCAATGGCACGTCGAAGTCCTTCGTCTCCCATATCGCGCAGTGTTCCCGGGCGAGACGGGCCAAATCGACGGCGTACCGGGGATTCGCATGCTGCGCATCCGCCACGACGTCCCATCCGGCGTCCAGCGCGTCGGCGATCATATGCCGTCCCATCGCGACGACCATGGCTTCGAAGCGCTTGCCGTTCCGCGTCTTCATCCGATCGCGGTTCGCTGCCGAGCCGGCTACCATCAGTCGGATCGCATCCAGTGAGACCACGCAGTGCGGCCGCGTGTTCGACGGGTCTTCGGCCCAGGCTCGCGCCCATGTGGACTTGCCCGAAGCGGGAAGTCCACGAAGAATGATGAGCTTTGCCATGGGTCACCGGTCCCTTTCCGCTCCCGAACCCTGTGCATGGTCGTGGAACCATGCGGCGACGCGTGCCTCGCTCACCGGTTCGAGATCCCAAGCGTCGAGGCCCACGTTGAGTGCTTCGGGGCGTGCACCCTCGGGGGAAAGCTGATGCGTGTGCCCGTATAGAAGCCGATGGGATCCGTCGAACGGCAATGCCTGATCGTGGAAGCGCACGGCGTCGTCCGGCCAGCCGAAGGCGAGATCCTCGCGATACGGAAAGTGCGAAAGATGCACTGGCTCCGTCGTGTCCGGCCGTGAGGAGTCAAGACCCCTGAGTGCGACCTCGCCGTTCGGCTCGATCGATTCGAACAGGTTGCGGGTCGGCCTGTTGTCCAGCCACCAGTCGTCATGGTTGCCGATGATCGCGTGCAGGTGCCGGCACCGCAAGCGCCTCAGACAGTCCTTCAGATGCTTGACGGACGTGCGGAATCCGATGTCTCCCAGAATCCACAGCTCATCCTCCTCGTCGACCATGCGGTTGATGTTCGCGATGATCGCCTCGTCGTGCGCGTCCGTGTCCGCAGCCTTGCGGAAGCTGAGTCGGGAATCATCGGTCACGACGCCCTTCGCCCAGTCCTCGGCCGCTTTTCGGCCGTGGGCGGCGAGTATCTCGCCGTAGTGGGTGCGGTCGGGATCGAAGGTGGTGAAGCCGCGCAATACGCTGACCAGCGGATGTCCGAAATGCGTGTCGGTGGTGAAATACTTCATCCTATGCCTCCCTGCCTTGATCTGCTTGATACGTCATCCAATCTACCGCTACCGAGTGCCGTCATCGACCGCGTCGTCGTGTTCGGCTAGTATGAACCGCCATGTGTGCTTTCATGATGACCGTGTGCCCGCAGACCGGTGGTCTGCCGGGTAGATTCGGGCGCTGAGATCCGGGTACTGAAACCCGTATGCATCCCGGTCCCGGACCTTGGGCGAACCATCCCCAAGGCGCTCCGGGCGAACCGCAGTCATTCATCGATCCGTCAGACAGTCGCGTCGTCCGTATCGGGAGGGAATCTCCCGTCCCGTTCTCTCTTGTTCCCTTGTTCCCGCGGGAACCGGATCCGCGTCTGTGATCAAGGAAAGCAAGAACACAGGTATGACCACCAACACGTCCATGAACATCAACGCCTGCGAGCGGCCGGAAAACCGAACGACGGTCGCGCCGGACCCCAACGAGAAGGACTGGATGCGCCGCGTCGCGCTGCTGCTCGCCGGCCAGGCGTTCTCGCTGCTCGGCTCCAGCATCGTCCAATACGCCATATGGTGGTGGATCGCATTGGAATGGAAGACAGGATGGGCCATGCTGCTGGCCACGCTGTTCGGCGTGATGCCGCAGGGCGTCGTCTCCATCTTCGGCGGTTCCATGGCCGACCGGTACAACCGCAAGACGCTCATCATGCTGCCCGATCTCATCATCGCGGCCGTCACCATCGCGCTGTCGGTGAGCTTCGCCGTCGGTTGGGCGAACCTGACGGTGATCTTCGTGGTGCTGTTCATCCGTTCCTCGGGCGGCGGCGTGCAGATGCCCGCGGTCCAATCGTTCATCCCCGACGTGACGCCGTCCGACAAGCTGCTGCGTGTCAACTCGGTCTACGGCGTCATCAACTCGGCGAACATGATCGTCGCCCCGGCGATCGCCGCCGTACTCGTCAACCTAATCCCCCTGTGGGCGATTCTGCTCGTCGACGTGACCACGGCGGTCATCGGTGTCGGCTTCGTCGCATTGATCCGCGTTCCGGAGAAAGCGCGGAAGCAGGCCGTGTCCGATCGGTCTAAGGAGTCCGTCGGATCGCGCACGTTCGCGGTCTCCATCCGCGGCACTCTCGTCGACCTGAGGGACGGATTCGTCTACGCGATGGGGCATCCGTACCTGCGGGGCGTGATCCTGGGCGACGCGCTCGTATGCTTCATGGCCGTCGCCCCCATGAACCTGACACTGCTGCTCATGACCCGGGAATACGAGGGCATCGACCTGAATCTGGGATTCGTGAACCTCACCACCGCGTCCGACAAGCTCGCCGCCAACGAACTCGGCCTGAGCTTCGGCATGCTGCTCGGCGGCGCGCTCATGTCCGTGTTCGGGGCGAAGCTTCTGCGAAGCAGTCGCGCGCAGATGCGCATGGCGGCGTTCGGCATAGCAATGGTCGGCGTCACGGTCGTCGGACTGGGCGTCGCGCCGAATCTGCTCGCGTATCTCGTCGCCGACCTGCTGACCGGCGTGGCCGCCGCGGCGTGTGTCGGCCCGATGCGCACGATCATGCAATCCGAATCCGACGAATTGATGACCGGCCGCGTGTTCGGCCTCGACACCACGTTCGCCACGTTCGCGATGCCGCTCGGCATGCTGGTGTTCGCGCCGCTCGCCGACGTGATCCCGATCTCATGGGTGTTCATCGCCGGCGGCCTGCTCACGCTGCCCGCAGCCTGGTACGTGGGCATGCTGTCACGGCGGGAAACGCGGCCTGCGGCGTGAATGGGTCTCATACTACAATCCGCACTGAGAAACGAGCCTGTTCCGGACGGCGATGATCGCGCTTGCGGCCGTCGGCTTCGTCATGTCCGTGCTCTTCTGCCGCAGGCGGCGAGGCGGTGATATCGGGTGATCGGTCATATCAGGCGAGACGACGGCATCGATGATTGTGATTCCAGAATTTAGCATAATCATGCTAAATTCTGGATTGGAGGTGGTTATCGTGGCCAATACAACAATTCGTCCTGTGTCGGATCTTCGCAACAATTTCGCGGATGTGTCCCGCATCGTGCATGAGACGGGCGAACCTGTATTCCTTACGAAGAACGGGTTCGGAGACATGGTGGTGCTTAGCATGGAGGCGTACGAGAGTCTTCGTCTCGACAGTCATGTGTACGACATGCTGCTGGAGGGGGAGCGTGAGGCCGAGGCCACGGGAACCCGGTTCAGCCCGAAGGAGGCATTGGCCGCCATGCGTGCCGCGATCGATGGTGCGTCGCGTGCGTAGGGCCGCATATAAGGTCGAGATTCTCCCCAAGGCCGTGGGTGACATGAGCGGTGCGGTTTCATATATCGCAGGCGAACTGCATAGTCCTCATGCGGCCGAAGATCTCATGTCGGGACTGAATGCGGCAATCGAGAATCTGGCCGAATTCCCGTATTCGCATCCCTCCTACATGCCGATTCGTCCTCTTCGTCATGAGTATCGCCGGGTCATGGTCGGCAATTACGGGGTCTTCTATTGGGTTGACGAGCAGGCCGCAACCGTTACCGTTGCGAGGGTCGTCTACGCGAGACGCGATCTGCCCCGTCACTTGTCCTGAAACGATGTGCGGTACGGCCGACGGCGTATTCCCTTCCGGTTCCGGGTGCCATATCGTCGGCGTCTTTTAGAATTATCTGTTGGCCCAAATCGGACGCACAAGAAGACGGACAGGAAAAATATGGGGGAGCATGGCTAGGAAGTGAACTGCGCGCCGTCCGGTGAACTGACGGATACGGAAACGGCGACCGTACAGTTCCATCTTGCAATTCGCTCCGTCACCCACAAGCAGACAATCGGTGATGCGCCTGACGCCGGCACCATGAACGCCGTGGTCGAGGACATGGTCAGACAGGTGATCTCCTGTACCGGAGTCGAAAACGTGGTGATTGCCCAACAGTTGCCCGATGGCGGCAATATCTTCAGCGAGGAATTCGCCCAGAACCTCGCGAAGATCAAACTGCCTATCACTAAGTTCAACGCCCTGCTCAAACTGTCGCAGCGGAGCATACGCGACTACAAGCGGACCAATAATGTCAAGGCCGTGGAGTTTGACGAACGCCTCCAGAAGATCGTGGATGCCTATAACACTCGCGACAATCTGCAGTTCGTCAGCGACACGGTTTCCGACTTCGTCAACGATTTGTCCGATCAGCCGCTTGATCTGTTGAAGGATCTCGACAAGGACAGGCAGTCGTTCGAGTCGCTTGGTCTTACCTATGAGGAAAAAGCGTTCTACGACATCCTGGTCAAGGTACGTGACGACATCAAAAGCGAACTGGACATGGATTTGACCGTTTTGCTCTACAAAAACGGTTATCCGCCGGAATGGAATGAGGAAGTGTTCGACAGGGTGATGGCGCAGGCGACGAATTACAAGTCGCATCCACGGTGACGGCACGATGCTTTGGCGGAGAGGCCGCCGATCGGTTGCCGGCGCGTCTAGCGCGCTTGACCCAGCCAGTCGGCCACGGCGCGTTCGACGGCGTCGGGGCGGCATTGCGCGTCGGTGCCGAGGATCGCCAGGCCCGGCAGCACGGTCGCTCCGGTCAGCATGACGAGGCGTGCCGGCGTCTCCGCGAAACCGCTGCCGCCGTGGGTGATGAACGGCAGGATGGTCTTGCCGTGCCAGTCGTGGCCGGTGATGAACGTCTCGACCTCCAACGGCATCTCGCCGCACCAGATGGGGTAGCCGAGATACACCGTGTCCGCGGCGTCGAACGCGGCGTCGACGTCCGATTCCGCAGCGGCGCCGGAGGTCGAACCATCCTGATGTCCGTCCTCGACGTTCCCGCCGGCGAATCCGACGACGATCTTCGCCTTCGCGCCTTCGGCCATCTCCTCCTTGACCCGGTCCACGGTGTCGCTGTAGGTCGGCGGATAGGGGATCTCCGGCCGGATCTCGATGATGGGCGCGCCGGTGGTTTCGGCGATGGCGTCCGCCACCTTCGCCGTGTTGCCCTCGTAGACGTAGCCGACCTCGTAGTTCTCGTCGGCGCGCGAGAACATGACGATAACCGATGACATGGCCCCTCCTCCGTTCGGTATGACGTTGACGTACAGACCAATCTACTCCGCCGCTCCCGTGCATCACGCATCCCGGCTCAGCCGATCGGCGCGGCGGGCCCAGGGGCGCGGACAGCGAACCTACGGTCCGCAAAACCGCACGCACCGCACGATAGTGTCGATTTTATTCGACATAATGTTTAATAAAATGTACTTCGGTATGGCGGACAGACGAAGCCATGCATCACGACGCCGCCCTGAACCGGCGGCGACCGAAAGGGGATCCACATGTCATTCCTGCAATTCCACGACGTGGTACGCCAATACGGCGAAGGCGAATCCGCCGTCCGCGCGCTCGACCACGCCACCTTCGACATCGAGAAGGGCGAGCTCGCCGTCATCCTCGGCGCATCAGGAGCCGGCAAATCCACGGCGCTGAACATCCTCGGAGGCATGGACCGCGCCACATCCGGCAGCGTCACGCTCGACGGCACCGACCTCACCCGGGCCACCGAAGCCCAACTCACCGACTACCGCCGATTCGACGTGGGATTCGTGTTCCAGTTCTACAACCTCGTCCCGAACCTCACCGCCCTCGAAAACGTGGAACTCGCCAGCCAGATCTGCCCCAACGCCCTCGACGCCCGCGAGACCCTGGAGAAGGTCGGACTGGGGGAGCGGCTCGGCAACTTCCCCGCACAGCTCTCCGGCGGCGAACAGCAGCGCGTATCCATCGCACGCGCGCTCGCCAAAAACCCGAAGCTGCTCCTATGCGACGAACCCACCGGCGCCCTCGACTACAACACCGGCAAGCAGATCCTCCAACTGCTGCAGGACTCCTGCCGCCAGCGCGGCATCACCGTGGCCTTGGTCACGCACAACTCCGCGCTCGCCCCGATGGGAGACCGACTGATCCGTTTCCGCTCCGGCAAGGTCACGGAAATCAGCGTCAACCCGAATCCGACGCCCATCGCCGACATCGAATGGTAGGTGACGGACGACAATGACGCAATCCCACTCCCGCACCCGCCGCACAGGCGGCCACGACGCCCTCTGGAAGGACGCATGGCGCGCGATCGCGGGCAACGGCAAACGGTTCGCCGCAATCGCCGTGATCTGCGCCGTCGGCGTGATGATGATGGGCGCCCTGTCGTCCATCGGCAACGACCTGCGAGCGGGACTCGACGATTTCTTCGACGACACGTCGATGCACGACATCAGCATCGTCTCCACGCTCGGATTCGACGACGACGACATCAACGCCCTGCGAACCGTGGACGGTGTGGCCGACGCGGCCGGACTGCGCTCGCAGAGCGTGACCACCAAAATCGACGGGCATCGCGCGTCCGCGACCGTCACCACGCTGGACGGCCGCCATATCGACGAGCCGTATCTGACCGACGGTCGCCTGCCGTCCGGATCGCATGAGGTCGCGGTCACGAAGCAGTACCTGACCGCCAGCGGCAAGCATCTCGGAGACGCCCTGTCGTTCTCTCCCGACGGTTCGACGTCATCCGATGCCGACGTGTTCGAAGACGGCGACTACACGATCGTCGGCACGGTCATCGACCCGAACGACATCGTGAACCCCTCCGGACCGCTCGCCCTGGTCTCCGGCGCCAAGACCGTATACCCGCTGTTCGTAGACGGCGACGCGGTCTCCGATACCGACGCGCCCTACACATCGGCCGTCGTCACCGTGAAGGGCGCGGCCGCATTGAACACCTACGACGACGACTATCTGACGCTCGTCGCCGACGCCCAGCGGAACATCGAGACCATCCGCGCCGATCGTGAGCGGTCGCGCACCGATGAGGTGAAGGATTCCGTGCGCAAGCCGGCGGAGGAGAAGCTCGCCGAGCAGCGCAGACTCGTCGAGACGATGCCGGACGGCCTGCCGATGAAGGCGCAGGCCGAAGGCAAGCTCGCCGAAGCGCAGAAGAAACTCGACGAGAAGCTCGCCGACATGCCGAGCGCGAAATGGATCATCCGCGACCGCGGCGCGCTGACCAGCTACGCCGACGTGAAGACGGAAAGCGAGATGATCAGTCGTCTCGGCAAACTGTTCCCGATCCTGTTCCTCGTCATCGCACTGCTGGTGAGCCTCACCGCCGTCACCCGCATGGTGGAGGAGGACCGTCAGCTCATCGGCACCTACAAGGCCCTCGGCTACACGCGCCATGAAACGATGCTCAAATACCTCGTCTATTCGGCGTCCGCGGTGCTCGCCGGCGGCGTGCTCGGCGATCTCATCGGTCTGCTCGGTCTGCCGTTCGTGTTCACGAAACGCATGCTGCACCTGCTGTACGTCATACCGACCTATCCGCTCATCATCGACTGGACCATCGGCATCGGCGGCATCCTGCTGTTCCTCGTGCTCGTCACCGGCAGCGCGATGATCGTATGCACGGGCTCCCTGCGGCTCGAGCCCGCCGAACTCATGCGTCCGAAGGCGCCGAAGGCCGGCCGGACCATCATGCTCCAACGCATCGGCTTCGTATGGAACCACCTGTCGTTCCTCGGCAAGGTCACCGCCCGCAACCTGTTCCGCTACAAGAGCCGCGCGTTCATGGTGATCATCGGCGTGCTCGGCTGCACCGCACTGATGACCGCCGGCTTCGGCATGGGCAACTCCGCGCTCACGCTCATGCCGCGGCAGTTCAGCGAAGTGGCCACCTACGACGTCATGGCCGTGACGAAACCCGCGGACCATGACACGGTGCAGAAGCGCCTCGACGAGGACTCCCGGGTGCGATCCACCCTGCCGCTGCATGTGGAAAGCGCCACGATGTCCTCCCAAAACGGTGCCTCCAACGAGAAGCTCACCGTGCAGCTCATGGTCGTGCCGGACGGCGAATCGCTCGACGGCTACCTCGACCTGCACACCGCGGACGGCGAATCGCTCAGTCCGAAGGATTCGGGTGACTCGGGCGAACCCGCGGCCATCGTGACCGTCAACGCCGCGCAGACCCTGTCCGTGCGGAACGGCGACTCCGTGGATCTGACGGATTCCCTGATGGACGAAGCCGGCATCGCCGTCACCGGGGTGGCGCAGTACTACACCGGCAACATCGTCGTGATGACCGAACACGCCTATGAGAAGGCGTTCGGCGACGGTTCCTCCGACGGCGACGGACTGTCCCTCAACGCGGATCTCATCAGGGTCGACGGCGATGACGACGCCCAGATCGGATTCGCGGACGATCTGGCCGGGCAGGACGAATACCTGTCGGTGACGAGCGTCGCCAGACAGCAGCGCGACTTCTCCAGGAGCTTCATGATCTTCTTCGTGATGATCGGGTTCATCGTGGTCATGGCCGCCATCCTGGCCGTGGTGGTGCTCTACACGCTCGCCAGCACGAACATCTCCGAGCGAGAGCGCGAACTCGCCACCATCAAGGTGCTGGGATTCCGGCGCAAGGAGGTGCACGGCTACGTGAACAAGGAGATCCTGCTGCTCAGCGTCCTCGGCATCGCCGTCGGTCTGCCCAGTGGGCGTGCGCTGCTGGGCTTCCTGCTCGCACAGCTCGATCTGCCCGGCATGAACATCGTGCCGAACGTGGCCTGGTACTGCTATGCCGCGGCCGCGGTTCTGGCGCTCCTGTTCACGCTGCTGGTGAGTCGGGCGACGAACAAGTCCCTCGATCGGATCGACATGGTCGGTGCGCTCAAGAGTCCGGAGTGATCCGACGTTGAATGGCCGTCTGGCACCGCTTCGGATCTCGACCTGTGATCCGAAGCGGCTGACGGATCGCTATCGTCCGATCAGACCGAGACGGTCCCTTTCGGTGATGGGCCGGATCGCCCGGGCCGGGACGCCGGCGACGAGTGTGCCTTCGGGGACGTCCCTCACGACCACGGCGCCGGCCGCGATCACGCTGTTCGACCCGACCGTCACTCCGGCGACGATGGATGCGCCTCCGCAGACCCATACGTTATCGCCGATGGTGACGGGCAGCGAGCGCTCCCAGCCCGCGGTCCTCTCCTCGGCGTCGAACGCATGTTCGGGCGTGTAGATGCCGACGTTGGGGCCGAACCATACGTTGTCGCCGATGGTCACGCGTGCGCAGTCGAGAATGCAGCAGCCCACGTTGGCGTAGAAGTTGTCGCCGACGGAGAGGTTGTATCCGTAGTCGCAGTTGAACGGGGATTCGATCCAGCAGTTGGATCCCGCATGCCCGAACAGTCGGCGGATGATCGCCTCGCGTTCGGTGCGTCTGGTCGGACGCATCATGTTGAAGTCGAACAGCAGATCCTTGGCGCGCTCCCGCTCGGCGTCGAGTTCGGGATCGGTGCTGGTGTAGTACTCGCCGGCGAGCATGAGCTCCTTCATGCTTGGCGCGGATCGTCCGCCCCTTCCCGTCATGTCGATCGCCGGACGGTCGGCCGTTTCGCGGTCCGAGTGGTGTCGATTCGTATCCATGGGGCAATGATACCGCATGTTATGTACGATCGTACATAACGGTTCCGTGCCCAGCGCCGGAGTGCGTAGGACATCCGTCGCGTAGGATATCCAGATATGAATGAACGTTCAGCCCGCCGGTTCGACCCGGAACGCAAACGACGGATCATCGACGCCTGCCTGAATGTGATCGCCGAACGGGGCGTGGCCGGCACTTCGCATCGCGTGGTGGCATCCGCTGCCGACGTGCCGCTCGGATCCATGACCTACCATTTCGACGGCATCGACGATCTGCTGCACCAGGCGTTCGAACGGTTCGCCGACCAGACCATCGACCGGTTCTCCCGGCGCATGACCGCCGCGTCCAACGCGGAGGAGGCCTGCGAACAGGTGGCCCGGCACATCGAGCATGATCTGCTCGACACGCAGCAGACCCTCAACATCAACCTCGAACTCTATACGCTGGCCGCACGGAACCCCGCATACCGCGACATCGTCGACCGGTGGATGGCCGCCAGCCGAACCGAACTCGAACGGCTCTTCGACCCGTCGACCGCCATGGTGCTCGACGCCCTGATCGAAGGACTCACCCTGCATCGCGCCCTCGGCCGAATGCCGCAGGACCCCCGAGCCATCCGCGAAGGCATCCGGCGGGTAGCCGGCCTCGACCGTACAACCGGTACAATCAAGGCCGTCTGACATCTCCGATCTCATCCCGCCATACCGAAGGCATTCATCGGCGCCCGTCACCGGAATCCCGCCCCGGCCCGCGCAGCTCGGGCAACATGACAAAGAACAGCACCCCGGCGATGATCATCGTGATCAGATCGGCGATGGCCTGCGAGGCGATCACCCCCTCGTAGCCGGCCACGCGGGACGCCACCGCCAGCACGGCCACCAGTACCACACCCTGACGGCAGATCGACAGGATGAAGGCGCCCAGCGCCTTACCCGTCGACTGGAACGTACAGGTGGTCACCATCACCACGCCCACACACACCAGACTCAGCAGCTGCACGCGCAGCATCCCCGCACCAAGATCGATGATACGCGGATCGCCGATGAAGAACCCCATGAGCCGACGGTCGAACACACTGAGCGCCACGGTCATGACAACGGCGAACGCGGACAGAAACACATACGAGAACCGCAGAATCGCACCCAGGCGCCGCATATTGCGCGCCCCGTAGTTATAGCCGATCAACGCCTGCGCGCCAAACGCGAACCCCACGAACACCGACACCGCGATCATCACCACCTTCAGCGCAATGCCCATGGCCGCCACCGGATCATTGCCATACGCCAGCAGATACAGATTCACCATCACGATGCCGAAACTCTGCGTGATGTTCGTCACCGCCGAAGGAATGCCGATCGCAAGAACATCCCTCACCTCCAACGACGAAATGTTCAGACGCCTACGCCGCACCGCCACCGGACGCTCCACGAACGCACGCCCATACGACTTCGCCGCCGAACGATTCCCCTCCGACCGCCGCACGACCATAAGACGGGGATCGACGGAAAGATTGCTGCTGCGAAACACCAGAAACCACACCAGATACGCATCAGTGCACACATTCGCCAGAACCGTGGCGAACGCCGAACCAGCCGCACCCCAGCCAAGCACATGGATGAACAGCGGATTGAGCACGATATTGACCACGGTGCCCGCGATCTGACCGATCATCGACGGCACGGCATGCCCCTCGGTACGCAGCTGATTGACCGGCGTCATCGACATGATGATCAGCGGGGAACCAATGATGATCCACGTATAGTAGGCGCTCGCATGCACCCAGGTCGCCTCGTTCGCACCAAGCATCGACAGAATCGGCCCGCGAAACACCAGACCGATCGTCAGAACCACCACGCCGACAAGCAGCGACCCATAGAAGCAGAACACACTCAGCCGCCGTCCATCCGCATACCGATGCTGACCGAACAGCCGCGAAATCACCGAGCTGCCGCCCAGACCGAAGATATCGCCGATGGCGATCATCACCATGAACACCGGCGCCGAAAGCGACACCCCGGCAACCATGTTCGAATCCCCGGCATGCGCAATGAAATACGTATCCACCATGTTGTAGACCAGCGTGACCAGCATACTCATCACCACAGGCATCGACAACGCGAAATACGCCCGGGGCACCGACGCCCTCTCGAACAGTTCGCTATCCATCGCGGATTCCCGCCTTTCCCGCTTCTTCTCCGACAAAGGGCCACACGTCCTGCCCGAACCCGCACGACTCCATCGCGCCATCGTTGCCTCATCCGAATAACACATGCCGCCGTACGACGACGATGACATGCCATGCGTAGTAAACCGCATACGCCTAGACAAACACCCGCACGCCATGCTATGCGTGGAACATGCACATCAGCGACGACGACTTCGAAACCGCCATCGAAGAAGCACTACGACTCATCCCGCCACGATTCCACAACGCGCTCGCCAACATCGGCATCGCCATGGCCGACGAACCCGACGAACGCGAGCTCGCTACCATGCACAATCCCCACGACGAACTGCTCGGACTCTACGAAGGCATACCGCTCCCGCAACGCACCAACGACTACGGCGGCGTCATGCCCGACATCATCACGATCTTCAAAGGCCCCCACGAACGCATCTGCGACACCCACGACGAACTGGTCGACCAGATCCGCAAAACCGTCATGCACGAAATCGGCCACTACTTCGGATTCGACGACGAAACCCTCCACGCCCACGGCTACTGAACCACCGAACAGCGCAATGACGACCACACCACGCCAACATCGACACTACGCCAACATCGAACTGATGTTCGAAACACGGGATGAGCCGCGCTATCCTAGAGGGCGATACACCAACGGAGAAACCCCACCATCGAAGCAGAGGAATCGTGACCGACACGACCACACCACAGCATTCCGGAACCAACGCCGAAACCAGTACCGCAACCGTCGGCACCATGCGAAACACGGACGACGACCACATCACCTGGCTGCCCAGCGACGACCAACCCTCGGGCACGCTCATCGCCGACCTCTCACACATGCCCAACGACCGCAAGATCATCATCCAAGGCGCTCGCGAGCACAATCTCAAGAACGTCGATCTATCGTTCCCTCGCAACCGCATGGTCGTGTTCACCGGACTTTCCGGCTCCGGCAAATCGTCCATGGCGTTCGACACCCTGTTCGCGGAGGGGCAGCGCCGGTACGTGGAATCGCTGTCCGCCTACGCCCGTCAGTTCCTCGGCCAGATGGACAAGCCCGACGTCGACTTCATCGAAGGCCTGAGCCCCGCGGTATCCATCGACCAGAAGACCACGAACCGCAATCCGCGATCCACCGTCGGCACCATCACCGAGGTGTATGACTATCTGCGACTGCTGTTCGCCCGCACCGGCGTGCCGCACTGCCCCGAATGCGGCCAGCTCGTCACCGCTCAGACCCCGCAGCAGATCGTCGACACGCTTATGGCGAAGCCCGATCGCACCCGGTTCCAGATCCTCGCGCCCGTGGTCAAGGGGCGCAAGGGCGAATTCGTGGAACTGCTGGAGACCCTGCGCTCGGACGGCTACGCCCGCGCCCTCATCGACGGTGAAATGACCCAGCTCTCCGACGACATCAAACTCGCCAAGCAGAAGAAGCACACCATCGAAGTGGTGGTGGACCGTCTGGTGGTCAAGGACGGCATACGGCAGCGCCTCACCGATTCGGTGGAGACCGCATTGAAGCTCGCCTCCGGCGTGGTGATCGCCGATTTCGTGGACGTGGACGCCAAGGACCCCGCACGCCGGCAGCCTTTCTCCGAAAAACGCAGCTGCCCAAACGGCCACCAACTGGAGCTCGACGAGATCGAGCCACGCACCTTCTCATTCAATGCACCCTACGGCGCCTGCCCGGTATGCACCGGACTCGGATTCAAGTTGGAGATCGACCCCGAACTGGTGATCTCCGACCCGGACAAGTCGCTGGCGGACGGCGTGATCGAACCGTGGTCGAACACCAAGACCACCTCGCAGTACTACGGGCATGTGCTCGAAGGACTGGCCGACGAGATGGGGTTCTCCATGGGCACGCCGTGGAAGGATCTTCCCGAAGACGTGCGCCAGGCGATCATGTACGGCCACGATTTCAAGGTACGCGTCTCCTACCGCAACCGCTGGGGACGTCTGCGCGAATATTCCACCGGCTTCGAAGGCGTGGTGCGCACGCTGATGCGTCGCCATGACGAGACCGACTCCGATTCGATGAAGCAGTACTACGAGTCGTATATGCGCGAAGTGCCCTGTCAGGAGTGCGGCGGCAGGAGGCTCAAACCCGAAGTGCTGGCCGTCACCGTGGACGGCAGATCCATCTTCGATGTGTGCGACATGCCGGTGCGCAAGGCACTGGCGTGGGTGAACGATCTGCATCTGACAGGATCGGCGGCTGCTATCGCCGGTGAGGTGCTCAAGGAGATCCGCGCCCGGCTGGGATTCCTCAACGACGTCGGCCTCGACTATCTGACGCTGTCGCGCGCCGCCGCCACGCTGTCCGGCGGCGAGGCGCAGCGCATCCGTCTCGCCACGCAGATCGGTTCGGGACTGGTGGGCGTGATGTACGTGCTCGACGAACCGTCCATCGGCCTGCACCAGCGCGACAACGAACGCCTCATCGAAACGCTGCATCACCTGCGCGACCTCGGCAACACCCTGATCGTGGTCGAACACGATCAGGAGACCATCGAGAAGGCCGACTGGCTGGTCGACATCGGTCCCGGTGCGGGCGAACACGGGGGAGAGGTCGTCTACTCAGGCCCGGCGAACCATCTCGTCGACGCAGCCCGATCCGTCACCGGCGACTACATCGCCGGCCGCCGTGCGATCGAGGTGCCGGCCCGACGCCGGAAGGTGCGCAGAACCCGTGCGCTCACCGTGGTGGGGGCGCGGGAGAACAATCTGAAGAACATCCGCGTCAGCTTCCCGCTCGGCGTGTTCACCTGCGTCACCGGAGTGTCGGGCTCCGGCAAATCCACGCTGGTGAACACGATCCTCTACCCGGTGCTCGCCGACCGGCTCAACGGTGCGCGCATCGTACCGGGCAAGCACACCCGCGTGGAGGGCGTCGACCAGCTGCGCAAGGTGATCCATGTGGATCAGAATCCCATCGGCCGCACGCCGCGATCCAACCCCGCCACCTACACCGGCGTATGGGATAAGATCCGTCAGCTGTTCGCCAAGACGCCCGAAGCACAGGTGCGCGGATACGGTCCGGGACGCTTCTCGTTCAACGTGAAGGGCGGTCGATGCGAGGCCTGCCACGGCGACGGTACGCTGAAGATCGAGATGAACTTCCTTCCCGACGTGTACGTGGACTGTGAGGTATGCCACGGGCAGCGGTACAACCGCGAGACGCTTGAGGTGAAATACAACGGCAAGACCGTGTCCGACGTGCTGAACATGCCCATCGAGGAGGCCGCCGACTTCTTCAAGGCGTATCCCTCCATCGCCCGTTACCTCGACACGCTGGTGGATGTGGGTCTCGGCTACATCCGGCTCGGACAGCCGGCCCCGACCCTCTCCGGAGGTGAATCGCAGCGCGTGAAGCTCGCCACCGAGCTGCAGAAGCGGTCCGACGGCAAGACCATCTATATTCTCGACGAACCGACCACCGGTCTGCATTTCGAGGACGTACGCAAACTGCTCGTCGTGTTGCAGGGCCTGGTCGACAAGGGCAACACCGTGATCGTGATCGAGCATAATCTTGACGTCGTCAAGTCGGCCGACTGGATCATCGATCTCGGACCGGAAGGCGGAGACGGCGGCGGTACGGTCGTGGCCCAGGGTACACCCGAGCAGGTGTCCGAATGCGGGGAATCATGGACCGGCCGTTTCCTGAAGCCCATGCTAGCGGCGGAATAGACGAGGAGTAAACGAAAGGACGTTGCATGGCATCAGGCATGATCGAACGCCATTCGCCCGACGTATGGCAGGATGCCGCGGATCGTATGCTGCAGGACCGACGGCGGACTGACCGGCACGGTGACGGAGTCCCCACATCCGTCGGAGAGCGGCCGCGGGTCAACGTCAACGGCGCCCCGCTGCTCGGCGACTCCCGCGACCTGTTCCGGCCGAGGACCGGCGATATTCCCGCCGAGCCCGGCGTGTACAAGTGGCGTGACGGCGAGGGACGGGTGATCTACGTAGGCAAGGCGAAGAACCTGCGCAACCGCCTGACGAACTACTTCCAGCCGCTGTATCAGCTGCATCCGCGCACCCAGACGATGGTGCTTACCGCTCGTAGCCTCGAATGGACCGTCGTCGGCACCGAGCTGGAAGCGCTGACGCTGGAATACACGTGGATCAAGGAGTTCGATCCGAGGTTCAACGTGGTGTTCCGCGACGACAAGACCTATCCGTATCTCGCGGTCTCCGTAGGCGAGGAGTATCCACGCGTGTGGATCACCCGAAGCCGCTGGCATCACGGCACCCGATATTTCGGACCGTACGCCAAGGTGTGGGATGTACGGCAGTCGCTCGACAGGCTGCTGGCGAGCTTTCCCGTGCGCACCTGCTCGGCAAGCGCCTTCCGCAAGGCCGGGCTCACCGACCGTCCATGCCTGCTCGCCAGCATCGGCAAATGCTCGGCCCCCTGCGTCGGCCGCATCGACGCGAAGGAGCATCGCCGCCTGTGCGAGCAGCTGGTCGGCGTGATGACCGGACGGCTTGGGAAATCATACATCGCGCAGCTCACCGCCGACATGAAGGCGGCCAGCGCCGATCTGGAGTTCGAAAAGGCCGCGCGTCTGCGCGATCAGATCCAGATGCTAGGCACGGTGCTGCAGCAGAATTCCGTGGTGTTCGACGATCAGGTGGACGCCGACGTCTTCGGCTTCGCCGCCGACGAGCTCGAAGCGTCGGTCCATGCGTTCTTCGTCCGGGCCGGAGCGATTCGAGGCGAACGCAATTGGACCGTCGAACGTGTGGAGGATATCTCGGATGCCGATCTGATCGCCGATCTGATCACCCAGGTGTATGCGGAGAACGCCGGAGAGAACCCCGGCGTCGATGATCAGACGGTCAATGATCAGATGGTGATCTCGACCAGTCGGGATGCTCTCGGCAGCACGCAGACCGTCACCGCCACGGACGCGCGGACCAGAGCCCAAGCCACGCGTGCGCGCAACATGAGGAGGGAGCAGACCGGTAGGGCCGATCTGCTCGCCCCGATCGCCCCGGTCCCGCGTGAGGTGCTGGTGCCTGTCGAACCAAGCCGCCGGGAGGAGCTCGAACGGTGGCTCACCGGACTGCGTGGGGGAGCGGTCACCATCCGCGTTGCGATCCGAGGCGATAAGCGGACTCTGATGGACCGAGCCGGGGAGAACGCCCGACAGGCGCTGCAACGCAGCAAAATGAGCCGCATCAAGGATGTGGGGCTGCGTACCAAGGCCATGAACGACGTGGCGAAGGCCCTGGGGCTGAAACAGGCGCCTCTGCGCATCGAATGCTACGACATCTCGAACACCGTGGGAGGCATCTTCCAGGTGGCCTCGATGGTGGTGTTCGAAGACGGCGTGGCCAAGAAAAGCGAATACCGCCGCTTCGCCATCCGCGGCAAGGACGGCAAAGGCGCAGTGGACGACGTCACCGCACTGTACGAAACGCTGACCCGCCGATTCCGCCACGGCAACATCGCCGGGGATTCGGGCGAGAGCATCGACAACGAACGGCGGGAGGAGCGCGCCGCCCGCGACGGGGGAGGTGGTCATGACGGGGAGCCGATCGTTCAGCAGAACACGGATCGACGGCATTTCGCCTACAAGCCGAACCTCATCGTGGTGGACGGCGGACGGCCTCAGGTCGCTGCGGCCGCCAAGGCGCTGGCGGACTGCGGTGTGGACGACGTGGCATTGTGCGGCCTCTCCAAGCGTCTTGAAGAGGTATGGCTTCCCGATGACGACTATCCGGTCATCCTCAGGCGACAGTCCGAAGGCATGTACCTCCTGCAGCGGGTGCGCGACGAATCCCACCGATTCGCGATCACCTACCATCGTGAAACCCGTTCCAAGGGATCGTTGCGCTCCGCGTTGGACGACATTCCCGGCGTCGGATTGACCTACCAGAAGAAACTGCTGAAACACTTCGGATCGGTCAAGGCCATGCGGGAGGCCCCGATGGAGGAGTTCCTCAAGATTCCCGGCATCGGAGAGAAGAAAGCCCGAACGATCCATGATTCCTTGCGTGAACGCGCCTGACCGTGCGGCCTGGAGCCTGATGCCGATTTGATTGTCAGGATGTGAGCGGTAGCATAAGGCAAAGAGACGAAGGAGATGCACCTCATGACAGAAATCAGGCACCGGGCCGCCGTATTGGGCAAACCCATCTCGCACTCACTGTCGCCGCTGATCCATAACACCGCCTACAAGGCCATGGGGCTGAGCGACTGGTTCTATGACAGCCATGAGGTGGACGAACACTCTCTCGCGGATTTCATCGGTGAACTCGATCCTCGATGGCATGGGCTGAGCCTGACCATGCCGTTGAAGAAGGCCATCATGCCCATGGGAAGGACGTCCAACCGCTGGGCCGAAAAACTCGGCGTGGCCAACACCGCGATCTTCGAGTGGAGGCCGGGCGCATCCGGACCCGCCATCCACCTGTACAACACCGATGTGGCGGGCATCAATCTGGCGATCACCAACGCCGTGAGGAAATACGGCAGGAACGATGACGCCACCTATGCGACGTTGCCCGCCAAGGCACTGATCATAGGATCGGGCAATACCGCGACGTCGGCCATCGCCGCATGCTCCACCATGCAGATCGAGCATGTGACCATCGCCGCCCGTCATGCGGACAAGGCCCATGCCATAGCCCCCTTCGCTCAGACATTCGGCATGAGCGTCGACGTGATCTCGATGAAGCAGATTCCCGAGATCATCGCTGGCGAAAGGATCGTGATCAGTACGTTGCCGTCCCATGCCGCGGACTCCACGGCTTCGTCGCTGCTGGCGAATGACGATGGTCCCGTCGGCGGTCTGCTGCTTGACGTGATCTACGACCCACGCCCCACTCTGCTTATGCAGGCGTACCGCAGTCGCGGGGGAACGGCGATCGGCGGCGAGGAGATGCTGCTGTATCAGGCCATTCCGCAGCTGGCGTATATGACCGGCACCGATTTCGACGCATTGCCGTCCCATCTCGATACCACTATCCGTCAGGCTTTGGAGGAGGTGCTGTGATGAATCCGCAAACCATCGATTCGAACGTCGACGAGCCGCAGCCGGCGAATGAGTTCGAGGTCCTGCTGATCACGGGCATGTCCGGTGCGGGCCGGTCGCGTGCCGCGGACAGCGTCGAGGACATGGGCTGGTACGTGGTCGATAATCTGCCTCCCATTCTGTTGGTGCCGCTGGTCGACATGATGACCTCCTCCGGGTCCAAGGTGCATAAGCTCGCCGCGGTCATCGACGTTCGGTCCCGCGGATACTTCGACGATCTGGCCCAGGTGTTCAGTCATCTCGACGATCTGGGAGTCAAGTACCGCATCCTGTTCCTCGACGCCACCGACGACGTGCTGATCAAGCGATACGAATCGGTTCGGCGTCCGCATCCGCTGCAGCATGGGCGTCGTCTGATCGACGGCATCAACGAGGAGCGGGCTCTGCTTGGCGGGCTCAAGGAGCGGGCCGACTTCGTCATCGACACCTCCAGCCTGAGCATCCACGAGCTGTCCACCAAGCTCTACGACGCTCTGCTGGGCACGGGACCCACCACCGTCGCCGTGCACATTTTCAGTTTCGGGTTCAAGTACGGGGTTCCCCTCGATGCCGATTTCGTGGCCGATGTGCGGTTCCTGCCGAATCCGTTCTGGGTGCCGCAGTTGCGGGATCTCAACGGAAACGACAAGCCGGTGGCCGATTACGTATTGTCGAGCGACGGGGCGAGCAGCTTTCTTGATTCATATTCCGAGGCGATTCTCACCGCGATCAAGGGATACTCCCGTGAGGACAAGCATTTCGTCACCATCGCCATCGGATGCACCGGCGGTCAGCACCGTTCCGTGGCCATGAGTCATGCGTTGGCCGATAGACTGCGATCCCACGGGCTCAATGTCAGCGTTTCGGCCAGAGAGCTGTCGAAGCAGCATTGAGCGGATCATCATGCATGCGGCTTAGACGATTCGTCTCGAATCTCGAAACAATAGGTTGAATCAATGAAAAAACCGCCGTTTTTGTCCAGCTGATTGGGTAACACAGAAGTTCGGTGCGAAAGTCTGTCGACCTACCGCCGATCACCCTTTCCGCGCCGACATGAAGCTGTACAATTTAAAGGAGGATAGCTCTTGGCTCTGGTTGATGAGGTCAAAAGCGAACTCGCCGCTATCGATGATGAGTTGCCTGCCGCCAAGAAGGCACAGGCGGCTTCTATGATCCGCTTCGGCGGAGGTCTTCATCTGATCCAACGTCATATTGTCGTCGAAAGCCAATTCGACTCCCTTGATGCAGCTCAGTGGCTTCAGCGCACCATTCAGGAGGTCTACGGGCATGAGGCCGATCTGATCAAAGTGGCGCGCAAGACCCCCGCAGGTACTGTGGAACGCTATTCGGTGCGCGTGCTGAAGGCCGGTGGTGCGTTGGCGCTGCAATCCGGACTGCTTGATCGGCGTAAGCGGCCCGTACGCGGTCTGCCGGCGGAGATCGTCTCCGGCAATATCGCCCAGATCAAGGCGGCTTGGCGAGGCGCGTTCCTCGCTCATGGCGAGTTGTCGGACCCGGGAAAGGCCAGTTACCTCGAAATCGTCTGCCCCGGTTCGGAGGCCGCCTTGGCGTTGGTGGGTGCCGCACGCCGTCTTGGCATCACCGCCAAGGCCCGGCAGGTTCGCAGTTCCGAACGGGTGACCCTGCGTGATCCCGATGTCATCGAACGCATGCTGACGCTCATGGGCGCCACCCGCACCGCCCGCGAGTGGAGCGGCAAGCGCAATGACGGTGAGTCGCGAGGCAAGGCGAATCGTCTCGCCAATTTCGACGATGCGAATATGCGTCGCAGCGCCAAGGCCGCCGTCGAAGCCAGCGAGAAGGTGCAGAAGGCGTTCAAGATTCTCGGTGACGATATTCCCGAGAACCTGCGTGCGGCCGGTCAGCTGAGACTCGATCATCGCGATGCGAGTCTGGAGGAGCTGGGTCGTCTCGCTGATCCTCCCGTTACCAAGGACGCCATCGCCGGCCGTATCCGCCGTCTGCTGCAGCTGGCCAACAAAGTCGAAAAGCAGCGAGCCGCGGAAAACGAAAACTGACGCGGCCGACGTCATCCGCTTCCTCGTTTGCTTCGATGCCTTCCGATCATGGATGCGTGATCGGAAGGCATCGTTTGTCTTCGGCATTTGCCTCGGGTTGTTACCGGGCTTTATCCCGTTGGCAAGGTAAGATTTCACATGGCGCACAGGACGCGGAAGCCGTGGGAGCCGTTTCCATGGCCTTCAAACGCTGCGCCGCAGCTGGAAAGGATATCAATGAAAACTCTCAAGGACCTCGGAAATCTTCAGGGTAAGCGCGTGCTGGTCCGCGCTGATTTCAACGTCCCGCTGGACGGTACGACCATTACCGACGATGGTCGCATCAAGGCCGCTCTGCCGACCATCAAGGCTCTGCGCGAACAGGGTGCCAAGGTCATTCTGATGGCCCACCTCGGCCGCCCGAAGGGCAAGGTCGTCCCCGAGCTGAGTCTGGCTCCGGTCGCCAAGCGACTGGGCGAACTGCTCGGCATCGAGGTTCCGCTGGCCGCAGACACCTATGGCGAGGACGCTCACGCCAAGGTCGCCGCCATGAACGACGGTGATGTGGTGCTGCTGGAGAACGTGCGCTTCAACCCGGAGGAGACCAGCAAGAACGCTGAAGAGCGTGCCGCATACGCCAAGAAGATCGCCGAGCTGGGTGAGGTCTTCGTCTCCGACGGCTTCGGCGTCGTCCACCGTGCGCAGGGTTCCAACTACGATGTTGCCGCTGATCTGCCGTCCGCCGCCGGTCTGCTGGTGGAGAAGGAAGTCACCGCTCTGTCCAAGGCCACCGAGAACCCGGATCGTCCTCTCACCGCAGTGCTCGGCGGTGCCAAGGTCGCCGACAAGCTCGGCGTCATCTCCAACCTTCTGGGCAAGGTCGATCGACTGATCATCGGCGGCGGTATGGCCTACACCTTCCTCAAGGCACTCGGCTATGAGGTCGGCAACTCCCTGCTTGACGAAAGCAACATCGAAACCGTCAAGGGCTACATGGAGACCGCCAAGAAGAACGGCGTCGAGCTCCTGCTCCCCGTCGACATCGTCGTCAACCCCGGCTTCCCCGCCGGTGACGACGCCGTCATCGACCCGAAGGTCGTGGACGCCGACGCCATCCCGTCCGACGAAGAGGGTCTGGACATCGGTCCGAAGACCCGCCAGCTCTTCCACGATAAGATCGTCGATTCCAAGACCGTCGTGTGGAACGGCCCGATGGGCGTGTTCGAGGTTCCGACCTTCGCGAATGGCACCAAGGCCGTGGCCGAGGCTCTGGTCGACGCCACCCACGCCGGCGCCTTCACCATCGTCGGTGGCGGTGATTCCGCTTCCGCCGTGCGCAACCTCGGCTTCCCGGAGGATGGCTTCTCGCACATCTCCACCGGCGGCGGCGCCTCCCTCGAGTTCCTTGAGGGCAAGACCCTGCCCGGTCTGAGCGTGCTCGAGTAACGAATATTCTCAAAGGCTCCCGCCCATGGCTCAACCGCGTCACAACGGTTCGCTACGGACGGGAGCCCCTGTTTTTCGATTCGATTGCTTGTGGAAGGACGGATCTTGGCATCGAGACGCATTCCCATCGTCGCCGGCAACTGGAAGATGAACTTCGATCATCTGGAAGCCACGTATTTTGTGCAGAAGCTCGCGTGGATCCTTCGGGACGCGCATTTCGGGTTTCGGCGCTGCGAGGTTACGCTGATGCCGCCGTTCACGTCGATTCGCAGCGTGCAGGTGCTCATCGAAGCGGATCGTTTGAAGATCACCTATGGGGCTCAGGCTGTTTCCGTCACCAATCAGGGTGCGTTCACCGGAGACGTTTCCGCGGACATGCTGGCCCGGCTGGGATGTACCTATGTGTTGGTCGGACATTCCGAACGTCGTAAGTATCATCCGGAGGACGATGCGAATATCGTCGATCAGGTCCGTGCCGTGCTTGCCGCGGGGATGAAGCCCATATTGTGCGTGGGGGAGAGTTTTGAGGAGCGTCGTCAGGGCATCGAGCTGGAATACGCCGTCGGTCAGGTTCAGGATGTGATCCGGGATCTTAACGACAAGGAAGCCGAGCAGATGGTGATAGCCTACGAACCGGTGTGGGCGATCGGTACCGGAATGGTCGCCACGCCGCAGTCCGCCCAGGAGGCGGCCGCGGCTATCCGCACCCATCTCGGTGAGGTCTATGGCGACGATGTGGCGCAGAGGGTTCGGATCCTGTACGGAGGATCGGTGAATGCGTCCAATGCCACGCAGCTTATGCAGGAGGGGCTGGATATCGACGGATTCCTGGTGGGGGGAGCGTCGTTGGACGCCGACGAGTTCGCCACCATTGCCAGACTCACCGACAAGGCGGCTTCGGCGCGACGGTGAAGTCGCTCGGTTTTCCGGGCTATGAGGTAATCTTACTCAAGATCGATTTTCGGAGGTAACAAGTGACTATCGTCAAGATCATTCTTGAAATCATCGTGGTGATTGCCAGTGTGTTGCTCACACTGCTCATCCTGATGCACAAAGGCAAGGGTGGCGGTCTTTCCGACATGTTTGGCGGTGGTCTGACGGCGAATGCCGGCACCTCCGGCGTGGCGGAGAAGAACCTCAACCGGCTTACGGTGATCGTGGCGCTGATCTGGGTGGCCATCATCATCGCCCTCGGTCTGATGACCAAGTACGGCATTGGATGATTTTTCCCGTCGCCGTACGATATAGGATTTGAACCCGCGGATGTTCGCCACCCGCGGGTTTTGTTTTGCGAACGGAACAACTGTGAATCAGAAATCGGAGCATGTTCATGAATCATATGGCTGGTAGCGCCGCCGGTGCACTCGATCTGGTGGTCGTCGATCTTGACGGCACGCTGCTGCATGATGGCGAAACGTTCGAGCAACGCTACCTGACGCAGTATTCCATTGATGCGGCAAACCGGCTGCGTGATGCGGGCGTGCGTTTCGCGGTTTCCACTGCCCGACCGGTCAGCACGGCAAAACCTTTGATCGATCGTCTTCCGGTGGACGCCTGCGTTTATCTCAACGGCGCGCTCATAGATTTCGCTCCTCGAAAATCCGATTACGCGTTGCTGACCAGCGGCAGGGTGCCCGATGACGGTCACTTGCTGAGAATCGGGTTCTCCTCGCAGCGTGCATGTGAGATCTGCCGTCTGCTGCTGGACGAGTTCCCTGATCTACGGCTTGGCATAGTCATGAACGACGTTCGATACACCAATTTCGACGTCAGCGTGTTCTGGCGAACTCAGACATGGAGGATGACGGATTTCCATGATGTACCAATGGGCGTGGCTGACAAGATCATCATCTTTCCGGAGCCTGGACAATGTCGGCGGCTTCGTGAGCTGATTCCTCCGGATTTCGACGTCAGCATCAGCGAAGGTGTGATGTGGATGCTGATGAATCCTCTGGCCAACAAGGAACATGCGTTGAACCTGTTGGCTGAACACATGCGGATACCGTTGAATCGAACCGCGGCGTTCGGTGATGATCTCATCGACATTGCCATGTTGCAGGCGGCCGGTCGGGGAGTGGCCGTGGCAAATGCCAATCCGAAAGTCATCGATGTGGCCGATGAAATCTGTCCTGCCAACAACGATGATGGTGTGGCCAAATGGTTCAACGCGTATCTATCGTAGTTTGAATCCTCAAGGAATAAGGTTTTGAACCTCTGCTGATCCGGTGCTGGGGACTGGATCAGCAGAGGTCTTTTTATGCTGTATCGCAATATTCCGCAGCTTTGATGTAATCTAAAGCTATCATTTATTGATCACAACGCAACCAGTCAATTTTGGATAGGCTATCTGTTGTTGATCGGTGCTATGACGTCATTGTCGATCGGTTGGATTCGGTAAGAATTTCTATTCATCGAATGAGCTTAAGAAACAACGCTGAACTTCGTTCTTACGGAATTGAACTACGTATCAGGGTTTACTGTGAACTTTGTAGTATGATCTGTATCGGCTGTGAAATTGAACTCGGAAAAGTCAGGGGAGCCGACGATGAGTACGGAAATATTCGCTGCGAGATTGAACCAAGCCATGGCCCTTCGCCGCATGAAACAGGTCGATTTCGTTCACGCCGCCGCGGTTCATGGTGTGAAGCTCGGCAAAAGTCATATCAGTCAATACGTCAGTGGGAAGACGATGCCCAGAACCGATCTTCTGAACTTTCTGGCATCAACGTTGAACGTCGATCCTCAGTGGCTGATGGGCGAAGACGCTCCTATGAACGCTTCCGCAGACGTTTCCTCGACATCGTCGGAGGGCGGTCCCGCCTCCACATCCTCCAGCACTTCCATCCCCACCATGCCCCGTCAGAATCCAGCACAGAAACCGAAGGTAACCACAATGCGCACATTCGCGAAATCCACGAAACTCGACAATGTCCTCTACGATGTCAGGGGGCCGGTGGTCGACGAGGCTCTTCGTATGGAGGATGCCGGCATCCATGTTCTTAAACTGAACATCGGCAATCCAGCGCCGTTCGGATTCCGTACCCCGGACGAGGTCATCTACGATATGCGTCAGCAGCTCACCGATTGCGAGGGATATTCGCCATCCAAGGGCCTGTTCTCCGCGCGTAAGGCGATTATGCAGTACGCCCAGCTAAAGAACATCCCCAACGTCTCCATCGGAGACATCTACACCGGCAACGGTGTCAGCGAGCTGATCAATCTGAGCATGTCCGCCCTGCTTGACAACGGCGACGAGGTTCTGGTCCCCGCTCCCGACTACCCGCTGTGGACGGCCTGCGTGAATCTGGCCGGAGGCACCGCCGTACACTATCTGTGCGACGAGCAGTCCGACTGGTACCCGGATATGGACGACATCCGCAGCAAGATCACTGACCGCACCAAAGCCATCGTCATCATCAATCCGAACAACCCCACCGGTGCTCTTTACCCTCGAGAAGTGCTGGAACAGATCGTCGAGATTGCGCGCGAGCATCAGCTCATCATCTTCTCCGATGAGATCTACGATCGTCTGGTCATGGATGGCGAACAGCACATCTCCATCGCGTCCTTGGCGCCCGACCTGTTCTGCGTGACCTACAGCGGTCTGTCGAAATCCCATATGATCGCCGGATACCGCATCGGATGGATGGTGCTTAGCGGCAACAAAAGCATCGCCAAGGACTACATCGAGGGCATCAACATGCTGTCGAACATGCGTATGTGCTCGAACGTGCCGGGGCAGTCGGTCGTGCAGACGGCCCTTGGCGGTCATCAGAGCGTCAACGACTATATTGTTCCCGGTGGCCGCATCTACGAGCAGCGGGAGTTCATCTACAACGCGCTGAAGGACATTCCCGGTATCAGTGTGGTGAAGCCGAAAGCCGCGTTCTACATCTTCCCGAAGATTGATGTCAAGAAGTTCAACATCGAGGACGATGAGAAGTTCGCGCTGGACCTGCTGCACGACAAGAAGATCCTGATCGTGCGGGGCGGAGGGTTCAATTGGCCGTTCCCCGATCATTTCCGTGTCGTTTACCTACCCCGTATCGAGGTGCTTAAGGACGCGACGGCCAAGCTCACCGATTTCCTGAGCTACTATCACCAGAACTGATCGCGGACGTCGGCATCGATGCGAGGCTGCGTTCGATCTGTGATGGTTCGGATCGCTCAGAACGTAAGACGCATCTGATGCCAGACCGCATTGCCGTGCGTTGAGGAGGAGATGCCTTCATCCACGTATCCGAATCGGGAGTAGAATCCGACGAGCCTGTTCTTGCACGTAAGCACAAGTCCACGGCGTCCGGCTACTCGGGTGTCGTCGATCACCCGTCGCATCAGACGGCTTGCGTACCCTTGATGCTGGAAGTCGGGGGCCGTGTCGACGCCGAAGATCATCTGCCAGGCTCCGTGGGGATCATGCTGAGAGGCATCCTCGTACATGTCGTCGGTGAGATCGCGCCGATCGGTGGCGAATCCGTTGATGAACGCGGCGATGTCGTATCGGCCATCGTTCGTGATGTTGCCGTCGGTCAGAGTCGGCACGCAAAGCAGCCAGAAGCACTCCGGATAGGAGTCGATACGCTCTCTGATCGTCTCGACTCCCGCCGCTTCCGCCTTGGGGAAGCAAAGCCGCTCGATATCCGACAACTCTGCAACGTCCTCGATGGTCGCATGTCTGATCAATGGTTCGGTCATGATCACTCCTCCGTGACTTGGGTTCGTGGTTCGTCGGCTATCTGACGGCCGGCGTCCCCGTCGATCTACGTATCAGTGAATCGGCTACGCCGCAGACCATACCCATCATGGCTGGTGTCATCCATCCAAGCTGGTAGTTTTGCAACGGCAGCAGATTCAACAGTGCATCCAACCATGGTATCGATCCTCCGAACACGACGACTAGCGAGGAAATGCAGCCGGTAAACGACGGAATCGCCACAAGCGTTACCGTCCAAACATATATGCGGGAGAACCTTGAGCCGAGTATGCGGTGGGTGAGTGCGAGCAACACCAGCACGATCGCTATCGGATACAATGCCGACAGTACCGGTACCGACACCTTGATGATCAAGCTCAGCCCGGCATTCGACACGATGAAGCTGAACACGGTGAACAGCATCTGCCATGTACGATAACCGATCCTACGCCCCGCAACGACCGGGAATTTCATATGGAAATACGAGGCACAGGTGCAGATCAATCCGGTGCAGACGTTCAGGCATGCGATGACGAACACCAGACCGAGGAATATGGTGCCTTCCGTACCGAACATCGCCGTCGTCAGATTGGTGAGCACCGTGGCTCCGGTATCCGTCTTCGGATCTATCCGGCTGATCGAACCGGACACCATGCCCACGTAGCTTAAAGCACCGTAGATGACGATCAGCAGCACGCCGGTTCCCAGACCTGCATATGCGGTTTCCATTTGGACCTGACGTTCGTCATCGATGTTCTGCTCGCGGATGTTCGCGGAGATCACGATGCCGAAATACAGTGCGGCGAGCAGATCCATTGTCTGGTATCCGTCGAGAAAACCACGCGCCATTTGATCCGTTTCATAGTCTCCCATTGGAGTGGATGGTGTGCCGACACCATGAACGAGACACACGATGAACAGTACGGCGATGAATATGAGCAGCAGCGGACCCATGAACCGGCCCAGTACCTTCGAGAGCTTCTCGGGATGCTGGGCGAACAGAAACGACAGGGAGAAGAAGATCAGGGAATAGAGCAGCTGTGAGAATCGTACCGTATCCGTCGGTATCAGGGGGACGACCATCATTTCGAACGATGTGGTCGCCGTGCGGGGGATCGCGAAACAGGGACCGATGGTGAGGATGATGGCCATGCCCAACAGCAATGCGAATCCGGGGGAGACCCGTTTGGTGAGACCATCGAATCCGCCTGAAAAGGTGACCGCCATCACGCCCAGTATCGGTAGGCCCACCGCCGATACGATGAAGCCGATGGCCGCGGGCATGGTGCTACCGCCGGCCTGAGCTCCTACGAACGGTGGAAAGATCAGGTTGCCGGCGCCGAAGAACATCGAAAAGAATGTGAATGTCATGACCAGACGCTGACGTGCCTTGAATTTCCTCACTGGTGGACCTCTCTTCCGTGAATGACCTCCCTACTGTAGCAAGGCGGAGAGCCGGTCATCATCGTCATTGATCAGGTGTCGGGACCATAGCGTCATCATGGTTGGGTAAATCCGTGTCGTGAAAGGGTGGAACAATACCACACGGCACGCCGATAACAGAATCAGGCAGCTACATCGATATTCCCGGATTAGCGATTTTATTGGCTAACTGCTGTTGCGTTAGCCCACGCTTAAGCCTTAAATCCCTAAGACTCATAATTTTTCCCACCTCTCACTAAAAAATGTTCAGTGGGTCCGATTGTACTAACAAGGAGCGGCTGGACACCGAAGTGCCTAGCCGTGATGGTCAGCCTACGAACAGGCGGGGTTGTCCGTCGAACAGTACGACGACACGACGCCCAACGAGTCGTATCTCAAGAGTATGCACGTTGCCGCACGCACCCTTGAACTGGAGACCTATCAGTACATGTTGCCGCTTACGTGGTTTCATGATAATATCTCCCTGTAGTTGAATTGGAGCCGCAAGCAATCGCAAGAACGCTTGCGGCTTATTACTATCACTCATCGCCCATAGACAATTCCATGCCGGACATATGGGCACCTTGACGACTCGCCACGGCACGTACCAGTCGGATCATATGAGGTTGTATGCCGACCGATCTAAACCGTGGTCATCCGAAGGGGTTTCGGCTCGTTCCTCAAGAGAACCTACAATGATTGGCAACACTGTAATGCTGCCGATAATAAGGGGAAAACAGCATCGCATAATCCGTCTGCGGAGCGTGCGAGGAAGTTTGGGAAAGAGGTTTGTCATGCCATCTGTTTCGCATCGTGCCCTGAAGGCGCTGTATCCCAGTGTTCGGGAGATGTTCGAGCTTGCGGCGGGGGAGCCGGAGGCGATTTCATTCGCCATAGGAGAGCCTGGCTTCGACACTCCGCGTACGATGATCGACGCCGCATACCGGGCCGCCGTTCATGGAGACACCCATTACACGCCCAATCGCGGTACGTCGTCTCTTCGAAAGGCGTGGTGCGAATATCGTCTGGCGCAGGACGGAACCGACTATGATCCGGCAACCGAGATCATCATCACCACAGGCGGAATGGAAGCCATATATCTAGCGTTGATCGCCACGCTGGACATGGGGGATGACATTCTGGTTCCCGATCCGGGATATGCGAACTATTTCGGTCAGGCGCAGATGGTTCAGGCGAACGTGGTGCCGGTACCGTTGTTCGAAAGTCACGGATTCCGTATGCAGGCGAGGGATGTGGAGGCGGCGGTGACGCCGAAAACCCGTGCCCTGCTGCTGAACTCTCCATCGAATCCCACGGGAGCGATCATCGATCCCAATGAGCTGGCGGACATCGCGGAAGTCGCGGTGCGGCATGATCTATGGGTGATCAGCGACGAGGTGTATCGGGCATTCGTCTACGACGACGATGTCCGATGCCTGTCCATCGCATCGATGCCGGGCATGAGGAATCGAACCATCGTCGTGGACTCCTTCTCCAAGACCTTCGCCATGACCGGATGGCGCATAGGATGCGCGTTTGGCCCGAAACCAATCGTCGACCGTATGTCGGTGATGCAGGAAAACGTCGTTTCATGCGTGCCCGGCGCATTGCAGACCGGTGCTGTCACCGCTCTCGACGGGGCGTCGAACATCCTTGTCACGATGAAGAACGCTTACAGGAGAAATCGCGATATGGTGGTCCGGGCCGTGGCGGACATGCCGATGGTGACCTGCAATGTTCCGGATGGTGCGTTCTATATTCTCATCAATGTGTCCGCCACAGGGATGGACGATCATGAGTTTGCCGTACGACTGCTGCATGAGGCCAAGGTGGTGGTCACGCCGGCTTCAGGATTCGGCTCCCGCGGCAGGGGATATGTGAGACTGTCCTATGTCGGCACTCCGGAGGATACCGCCGAAGGACTCAGACGCATGAGGACATGGCTGAACCGATTGGCATGAAAAAGCCGTGGGATATCCTGGCCGGAAGACGGTCGGATACCCCACGGCTAACGCCGGAGAGGCGGATCCGCACACGGATCATGCACGAGGTATGCCGTTATAGTGCGGGATCATCCAATGGGGTGGTACCTCAGGCGTTCACGCGGTCGATGCCGGCCTGAACGTCGGACAGCACGGAATCCCAGGACTTGATGAAGGCGGCGACACCGTCAGCCTCAAGCTTGTCGGTGACGGCCTTGAAGTCGATACCCAGATCGGCGAGCTTGGCCATGATGGCGTGGCTCTCCTCGTAGGTGCCGGCGATGGTCGGAGCGCCGTTGCCGTGGTCGGCGAGAGCGTTCAGGGTCTTCTCCGGCATGGTGTTGACGATGTGCGGGGCGACCAGCTCATCGACGTACTTGCAATCGGAGTAGGCCGGGTTCTTGGTGCCGGTGGAGGCCCACAGCGGACGCTGCTTCTTGGCGCCCTTGGCTTCGAGGGCGGCCCAGCGGGGATCCTCGGCGAACTTCTTCTCGAACAGCTCGTAAGCCAGACGGGCGTTGGCCACGGCGGCCTTGCCTTCGAGAGCCTTGGCCTCGTCGGAGCCGTTGGCTTCCAGCAGCTTGTCGACGGCGGTGTCCACGCGGGACACGAAGAAGGAGCCGACGGAGCCGATATGCTTCAGGTCGTGGCCGTTCGCGTCGGCCTGGGCAATGCCCTCGATGAAGGCGTCGATGACCTGCTCGTAGCGCTCCAGCGAGAAGATCAGGGTAACGTTCACGGAGATGCCCTTGGCCAGCGTGGCGGTGATGGCCGGCAGACCTTCGAGGGTGGCCGGGATCTTGATCATGGCGTTGGGGCGGTTGACCTTCTCCCACAGCTCCACGGCCTGCTTCTCGGTGTTCTCGGTGTCATGGGCCAGACGGGGATCGACCTCGATGGAGACGCGACCATCAACGAAATCGGTCTTCTCGGCGACCTCGCGGAAGATATCGGTGGCGTTGCGCACGTCGGTGGTGGTGAGCTCGCGGATGGCGGTCTCCACATCGACCTTGCCGAGCTCCTTGAGCTGGGCGTCGTACGGACCGACCTGGCTGAGGGCCTTCTGGAAGATGGACGGGTTGGTGGTCACACCGACGACGTTCTTGTCGGCGATGAGCTCCTGCAGGTTGCCGGACTCGATACGGGTGCGGGACAGGTCGTCCAGCCAGATGGAAACGCCGGAATCGGACGTACGCTGAGTTGCAGCAGTCATATGTAATCTCCTTGTTGTTGTTATCCCCGGTTCTCCAAAACAATCGGAGAACCGGAAAATCCTACTGTTCGTTTGTCTGTTTGGGCTTGGAAACGAGAACCGGACTCAGGCCTGGGTCTCGGCGATCGAAGCCTTGGCGGCCTCGACAACGTGCTCGGCGGTGATGCCCAGATCGATCAGGTTCTGCGCACCGTTGCCCTGCAGGCCGAACTGCTCGATGGAGACGGGCTTGCCGTAGGAGCCGAGGTACTTGTACCACGGCATCGCCACACCGGCCTCGACGGAGACGCGGGCCTTGACGGCGGCCGGCAGCACGGCCTCCTTGTACTCGGCGTCCTGTTCCTCGAACCACTCGAAGGACGGCACGGAGACCACGCGGGCCTTGATGCCTTCCTCGGCCAGAGTCTTTGCCGCCTTGAGGGCGAGCTGGACCTCGGAGCCGGAGCCCATGAGGATCACATCCGGAGTGCCTTCGGCGTCGGCCAGCACATAGGCGCCCTTCTTCACGCCGTCCTTGGCCTTGGCCGCGGTTTCGGCGAGCACCGGAAGACCCTGACGGGACAGCACCATGGCGGTGGGCAGGGTGTTCTTCTTCTCGAAGAAGTAGCGATAGGCTTCGGCGGTTTCGAAGGCGTCGGCCGGGCGGACGACCTCGAGCTGGGGGATGGCGCGGAAGGAAGCGAGATGCTCGACCGGCTGGTGGGTCGGGCCGTCCTCGCCCACGGCCACGGAGTCGTGGGTCCACACATACAGGTTCGGGATCTCCATGAGGGCGGCCAGACGAACGGCGGAGCGCTCGTAGTCGGAGAACATGAAGAAGGTGCCTCCGAACGGACGGGTGTGGGAGCCGAGCAGGATGCCGTTGGTGATGCAGCCCATGGCGAATTCGCGCACGCCGAAGTGCAGCTGGCGGCCGAACTCGTTGCAGACGGGCCACTGAGCGGTGGCGCACTCCTCGGGGGCGAAGGTGGCCGCACCCTTGAGGTCGGTCTTGTTGGAGCCGCCGAGATCGGCGGAGCCGCCCCACAGTTCGGGCATGACTGCCGCGATGGCGTTGAGCACGGAGCCTGAGGCGCCACGGGTGGCGACGTTCTTGCCGACTTCGAAGGTGGCCTCGAGGTCGTCGAGGGCCTTGTCGAAGCCTTCGGGCAGTTCGCCGGCCTTCAGACGGTCGTACAGGGCCGCCTTGTCCGGGTTGGCCTTGCGCCAGGCTTCGTACTTCTCGTCCCATGCGGCGTGGGCGGCCAGACCGCGTTCGGCCACCTTGCGGGCGTGGGCGAGCGCCTCTTCGTCGACCTGGAAGCTCTGCTCGGGGTCGTATCCGAGCAGCTTCTTCAGGCCGGCGACGGCCTCGGCGCCCAGCTTGGAGCCGTGCGAGGAGGGGTCGTTGGTCTTGCCCGGGGTCGGCCAGGCGATCAGGGAGTGGACCTTGATGAGCTTCGGCTGATCGGGAGCGGCCTTCTCGGCCTTGGCGATGACGTCGGCCAGACCTTCGATGTCCTCCTTGTAGGAACCGTCGGGCTGGATGAAGCTGAATTCGTCGGTATACCAGCCGTAGGCCTGGAAGCGCTTGAGCACGTCCTCCGCCAGCACCAGGTTGGTGTCGCCTTCGATCTGGATGCGGTTGGCGTCGAAGATCACGGTCAGGTTGCCGAGCTTCTGGTTCGCGGCCAGGGCAGCGGCTTCGCCGGAGATGCCCTCTTCGATGTCGCCTTCGCCGCAGATGGCCCAGATCTTGTGATAGAAGGGGGAGTCTTCCTTCGGGGTCTCGGGATCGAGCAGACCGCGCTGGAAACGTTCGCCGTAAGCGAAGCCGATGGCGGAGGCGAAGCCCTGTCCCAGCGGACCGGTGGTCATTTCGATGCCGGGGGTCAGGCCGTATTCGGGGTGGCCCGGAGTGCGGGTGTCGGCGCCGCCGCGGAAGTGCTTGAGATCGTCCAGAGTCAGCCCATAGCCGGAGAAGTACAGCTGAACGTACTGCGTGAGGGAGGCGTGGCCGCCGGAAAGGATGAAGCGATCACGACCTTCCCAGTTGGGATCGTTCGGATCATGCTTGATGAAATGCTGGTACAGCGTGTAGGCGATGGGAGCCAACGAGACCGGGGAACCGGGGTGGCCGCTTCCGGCGTTCTCGACCGCATCGGCCGAAAGGACCTTGGCCATCTTGATGGCGCGCTCGTCCAGTTCAGTCTCCTTGAATTCGGTCATGAATCAACTTTCCTTCCAATCGGACGGATCCGATGCGCACGTTCTAGCCGAGAAGCGTTCCGCTTTGGCTAGAACGTGCGCATCGGCTTCATTTGCTCTTTCATGCTAACCCGGCACGAAGACTTCACGGCACATTTCCTTACGCTGTTTGTTTGAAAAGTGTTCACGCTTGTTTATTTTTGTTCGATTAAGCCTTGGGTTAGCACTCTTCTGTGTCGAGTGCTAAAAAAGAAGGAAGCATGATGATCATTGCGATGTCATCGATGTTAGGGCTTCGCAATGTAGTGGACATGTCGCGACACGCGGCAAGAGACATCCAAGGAGGCTGACGTGACGAACGAGCGACGCATGTTGGTGCTCCGCGCCGTCATCGAGGACTATATCCGTACTCAGGAACCGGTGGGGTCCGGCGCCCTGACACGGGGGCACCGGCTCGGAGTGAGCTCGGCGACGGTCCGCAACGATATGGCGGCGCTGGAGGATGAAGGGTATCTGATCCAGCCCCACACCTCCGCAGGACGCATACCCACTGAGAAGGGATACCGGTATTTCGTGGACAAGCTCGCTACGGTGGTGCCGCTTTCCAAGGCGCAGCGTCGCGGTATCAGGTCGTTTCTTTCCGGATCGGTGAGTCTGGACGACACGTTACGGCGATCCGCGCAACTGCTTGCACAGATCACTGGTCAGGTGGCGGTGGTGGCTTCTCCGTCTTTGGCCAGATCCGCTCTTCGTCACATCGAACTGGTACCGGTCTCCACTGTCAGCGTGCTGATGGTGGTCATCACCGACACCGGGCGGGTGGAACAGCGTACCATCATCGTGGCCGACAGGCCGTCCGATGTCGAAATCGCCGGCATCGGATCGCGTATCAATGCGAACAGCATGGGCAAATCGCTCAGAAGAGCGGCGTGTGACGTGCAGTCCTCGGCTCAGGATGAGCCTGCCGGCACATCCCGGGCGCTGATCGAGGCGGCGTCCCGTGTGCTTGACGAAATGGCCACTCAGGAGAGGACCAGCAACCTCTACATGGCGGGCACGGCCCAACTGGCGCACGGCCAATCGGCGGATATGAGCGTCATAGCCCCGCTGTTCGACGCGCTGGAGGAGCAGGTGGTGCTGATGAAGCTGATGACCACGTTGAGCGAGGTGACGCAATGCCACGGCGTAGGCATCGCCATCGGCTCCGAAACCCATACCCCCGGCCTGCTCAACGCTTCGGTCGTCACATCGGGATACGGCCAGTCAACCGCGGGCGATGACGGGGATCACGAGGGCGGTGCATCCGCTTCGGGAAGCGAACCGGTGGCATTCGTCGGTTCCATCGGCCCGACCCATATGGATTATGCGACCACGATATCCGCGGTAAGGGCCGTGGCCAGATACCTCACCGAAGTCATCGCCAACGAGGAGGATCCGCATGCCGATGATGAAGCCCAGTAGTGGTTGAGCAGCCTTGCGGTCGGTCCGGACCGTCTCTTATGGCACAATATTCGACTGGAGACGGCATGCATCCACGGCACCGCGGACACCGCGGGAATCGGGGATCGGACGGAACGCTACGACAACACATCGAACACGCAATACAGGAACACACACACGGGAAAGATTGATCAGTGGCTGATTATTACGAAGTATTGGGCGTCGACAGGAACGCCAGCGAAGAGGAGATCAAGAAGGCCTATCGCAAGATGAGCCGCAAATATCATCCCGATATCGCCGGTCCCGAATTCGAGGACAAGTTCAAGGAGGTGAATTCCGCCTACGAGGTGCTTTCCGATACGGAAAAACGTCGTATGTACGATCAGGGAGTGGATCCCAACAATCCCAATGCCGGAGGATTCTCCGGCTCGGCGGGATTCGATATGGGCGACATCTTCGGCCAGTTCTTCGGTCAGGGATTCGGTGCTTCCCAAGGACCGGTTCCGCGCACGCAGCCGGGACGGGATTCGCTCGCCAACGTTACCATTGATCTGAAGACGGCCATTTTCGGCGGAACCGCTCATGTGGACATTCGCACCATGGCGTTGTGCCCTGACTGCAAGGGCAGCGGCAGCGCGGGAGGAGCCCCGACCACTTGCCCCGATTGCCAGGGTCGAGGATTCGTGCAGAAAGTGGTGCGCACCATGATCGGCCAGATGATGTCGTCCGCGCCCTGCGAGCGATGCGAAGGTCACGGCACCATCATCGAGAACCCCTGCCCGAGCTGCATGGGACACGGCCGGGTGCGGAGCAAGCGCAACGTCGGCGTTTCGATTCCGGCAGGCATCCACGACGACACCCGTCTGCGACTGGCCTCACAGGGCGAAGTGGGGGAGTGCGGCGGCACGGCCGGCGACCTCTACATTGACGTTCGCGTCGAACCGGACAAGACATTCGTGCGTGACGGCGACGATCTGCACTGCTGGATCGAAGTGCCCATGAGCTGGGCCGTGCTCGGTCATGATTTCGAACTCGACACCTTCGACGGCAAGCGATCCATCGACATTCCCGCCGGCACCCAGCAGGACGACACCGTGACGGTCGACGGGCTCGGTGTCACCAAGCTTCGGTCCACCAAGGGAGAACGCGGCGACATCATCGCCCACATCGTGGTGCATATTCCGACCAAGCTTACCGATGATGAGCGTGACCTGATCGAGCGGTTCGCAGCCCAGCACGACAACGGGGCCGCGCATAAGGTCGCATCGCAGTCCCGGCCGGGGAAGTCCACTGGTAAGCCAAAGGGCTTCTTCGGCAAGCTCAAGGACGCACTGAGCTGATCGTGCGCTGAAGGTGGGTGTTTCCCGCTGCATGGGAAACACCCACCTGAGGTGGCGAGCAGAACTGTTCCCGACGAACATCACACAGTCCCACAGTCCGGACGGCGGCACCGGGATGACGGCTCCGGCCGTCATCCAAGCAGTGAACGACACATTGAACGGAATTCGTTTACGTAGCCGCCTCCGAAGAACACGCAATGGCCCGCGATCGGATACAGCTGCCACAGCGTATACCGTTCCTCGTATCCGCTTTTCAGCGGGTGCACCGATTGATAGCCGTCCATGATCTGGCCGAGATACGACATGCCGAACAGATGCAGCATCGCCAGATCCTCCTCGCGATGCCCTCCGTGCGCTGCGGGGTCGATCAGCACGGCTTCGGTGGATCCGGAATCGTTCGTCCACATCACATTGCCGCTCCAGAGATCGCCGTGAATGCGAGCTGGCTTGTCCTTGACCGCGCCTCCCAGCAATTCCGGAAGCGCGTCGACCACCTCACCGATCATTTCCAGGTCTCGATGATCCAGTTCGTGACGCTCGATTCCCAGACGCACCATAGGCAGCAGTCTGCCCTCAGTGAAATACGTGATCGGATCCGTCCACTCGCCGGTCGCCATCGGCACCGGGTCCTGAAGTGGGCCGAAATAGCATGTGCCGTGATATCCGTCCGGTGCGGAACCGAAATACGGCGCTCCGAAATCATGCATATGCGCCAATGCCGCGCCGAAGGCGTAGGCGGCTTTCGGCGTGGGGGAAGCGGAAGCGATCCGCTCAATATCCAGATAGTCGTTCGACCAGTCCATCACACCGGCCACACGGGGGCCTCCCGAGGCGTGCGCCTGAGCCAGCCATTGCAATCCGCGTCCCTCGCATTCGAAGAAACCCTCAGGCGCCCAACGACGACTTTTGCGATATACGGTCATGGTAAAACTCCTTCCATTGCAGTTCATTGTGGGCATTCTGCGAGACATCCACGCGTCTGAGCATCGAATTAGAGGGCTGACGGTATGGTTTTCCACGTACCTTTGATGATTGAAAGAGTGACAACGAGGGGACATGAATTTCTTCCAAGCTATTTTCCTGGGGCTGGTGCAGGCTTTGACCGAATATCTGCCGGTGTCGTCCAGCGCCCATATCCGTATCGTCGGTGATCTCATGATCGGTTCCGATCCCGGGGCCGCCTTCACCGCGATCATCCAGATCGGCACCGAGCTTGCGGTGCTGCTCTACTTCCGACGTGACATCATCCGAATTCTCGGAGCGTGGTTCGGATCCCTCTTCGGCAAGGAAGGCAAGGATCTCAAGAGCCGTCTCGGCGCGCACAATCCCGATACCCAGATGGGCTGGTATATCATCATCGGTACCATGCCGATCCTCATCGCCGGTGTGCTGCTGAAGAACGTGATCGAAACGACGCTGCGTAATCTGTGGATCACCGTGACGGTGCTGGCCCTGTTCGGCGTGCTGCTGTGGATCTTCGATGCCAAGAAGCCGCAGATCAAGACGATGAATCGCATGACCGCGAAGGACGCCATCATCTTCGGCATCGGTCAGATGCTCGCCTTGATTCCGGGCGTCTCGCGTTCCGGTGGCACCATCACCTTCGGACGAGCCATGGGCTACACTCGCGAGGCCGCCGTACGGGTCGCGTTTCTGATGGCCATCCCCGCCGTGTTCGGTGCGGGCATTCTTGAATCGGTTTCCGCGGTCAAGGACGTCAGCGCCTGCGCGGTCGCCAACGATCCCGCATCCGAAGCCTGCCTCGGTGCAGGCATGTTCCCCGGTTGGGGTCCGACGATCGCAGCCACGCTCGTATCCTTCTTCGTGGGCTATATCGTCATCATCGGCTTCCTGAAGTTCGTCTCCACATTTTCCTACAAGGCTTTCGCCATCTATCGAATCGGCCTGGCCGTGGTGGTGGCCATTCTGCTGCTCACCGGCGTGCTTCCGGCCATTGATCCCTCGGCCGTCGCAGGGGCATAGAACGTAGTAGGGGCATAGAACAACAGGCGAATACAGTCTCGCCCTCCAGGGAAGGACGCTATCGTATACGATAGCGTCCTTCCCTGGGCCGAAAATCGGGGGCTGTGACATCGGATCGATACGATGTCACAGCCCCCGATTTCATGTTCCGATGACTTGGTTCGGGCAGTCTGATCTGCCGTAGGCTCAGTCTTCCGGTGCGGCGGGATGATCGAAGGATCGAAGAAATTCCTCGGTCTCCTCTACCAGCTGTTTCGCATGCGGTGCTGAAACATCGGCATCGCTATCGCCGTGCTCGTCCATCAGATGCTCCAGATGATGGACGTAGTCGGAAAGATCGTCATTGCATCGGACCAGCATATCCGCCTGCAATCTCCACTTCTCGGTTGCCGCAGCGAGATCGCCTTCCTCCAGTGCCAGATCCATGATCGAGGAAAGCTCATTGAGCAAACGAAGCGTGCCCGCAGGGCATTCATCCCCTCCCAGATACTGCGGAATCGAAATCCACAGGGATTCCGCTTCGAACCCATCCTCTGCCGCCTGATAATTCAGCACCGTCGGAATACCGATCGGTCCGCAATAGGAGTCCTCGGCGGCGTCGTCGTCATCTCCGCAGGAATGGCTCAACGGCAGAGCTCGGGTATGCGTGCACTCGGCGAACATCGATCCCAACGTGATGACGTTCGTCACATCGCATTCATCGGCGAAGCGCAACGCCCTTTGACAGAAATCCGACCAATGGAAGTTCGGCTCGGGGCCCATCGCCACGTAGAACGTGTTGTCCGGGTCGGCCTTCACCTCGTAGAACGTGGTCTCGGGCCACACGATACGGCGATGCCCCTGGACGTTGCACAGCATGGGTCTTGACGACTGATAGTCATAATACGAATCGCAGCAGATATGACCGATCTCCCGTGACTCATACGTGTCCAGCAGATGGCGGATCGTGTCGGTGGCCGCCTGACAGGCGTCGTTCCATCCTCCGAACGCGACGATCATGAACCGCCTTTTGCTCATACTCTCTTTCATGGTTTCCACACTACCGGCTTGGTGATCACGGTAAGGGGCTGTTAGCCCAACGAGAACTCTGCGAGATCGGTGAATGGCCATCTGTACGACACGCCGATTTGCCAGACCTGTGTGCTCTCGCTATATTAGTTACTCGTGCTTGCCGCTCCGATGAAAATCGTTGCGAAACACATGCGGACATAGCTTAGTTGGTAAAGCGCGACCTTGCCAAGGTCGAGACCGCGGGTTCGAGTCCCGTTGTCCGCTCTAAGGTCCGAAGAGTTAATTTGAACCTTTACGGTGGGTTAGCCAAGCGGTTAGGCAGCGGCCTGCAAAGCCGTATAGACGAGTTCGACTCTCGTACCCACCTCGACTCATTACAGAGTATTCAACCGGGCGGTTGGCGCAGAGGTAGCGCACTTCCCTGACACGGAAGGGGTCACAAGTTCGAATCTTGTATCGCCCACGATCGCGGAGTCACCTTCGCCTTCGATAATTTGATATCCGAAGCAATTCGGGCGATTGGCGCAGCGGCTAGCGCACTTCGTTCACACCGAAGGGGTCGCAGGTTCGATTCCTGCATCGCCCACTTGATGGTTCCGATCATCATTGCGGACATAGCTTAGTTGGTAAAGCGCGACCTTGCCAAGGTCGAGACCGCGGGTTCGAGTCCCGTTGTCCGCTCCATATCGCAATATTCCAGATCATGGGATTCCAAATCACGAGACCTTGAATCGTTAAGCCGCCCGACAGATTCGGGCGTTTTTTTTTGTTATCGGATCCGTGCTCCCATGCGCTGTATCCTCCATGATTCATGATCCGGAAATGTTATTCGAATCACGTTTCCCGGTCCGGGCCCCGCCAATGGTCGATCTTGTCTTCGTCAACGCTTACTCTTGCTACGTCAAGTTCAGTCCAGGCCTGCACATTAGTAACGCGGACCCCCGATAGCAAAGGACAACACCATGGCGCAAGCTACCATCTCCATTACGGTCAACGACGAAACGAAGGAGGTGGAAGCAACCACCACCGGCGTCGAGCTGTTCGCCGACGACAGGAACATCATCGCCGTTCGTCTCAATGGCGAGCCCCGAGATCTGTACACGCCGCTTCATGATGGCGACAAGGTCGAGCCCATCGCTCTGGACAGCGAGGACGGTCTGGCCATCATGCGTCACTCCGCCACCCATGTGATGGCTCAGGCGGTGCAGCAGATTCGCCCTGATGCCAAGCTGGGCATCGGACCGGTGATCAAGAACGGCTTCTACTACGATTTCGATGTGGACGAACCGTTCACTCCGGCCGATCTCAAGGACATCGAGAAGCGCATGCAGCGCATCATCAAGTCCTCCCAGACCTTCCGCCGCCGTGTGGTCACCGAGCAGGAGGCCCTTGAGGAGGAGAAGGATCAGCCCTACAAGATCGAGCTGATCAAGGACAAGGAGGCCCACCTCGACCCGGAGGCGGCCACCGAGGTGAGCGAATCCGAGCTGAGCTTCTACGACAACGTGGACCGTGACGGCAACGTGGTGTGGAAGGACCTGTGCCGCGGACCGCACCTGCCCAACACCCGCTTCATCAAGGCGTTCAAGCTGGAGCGCAGCGCCGCCGCCTACTGGCGCGGCAGCGAGAAGAATCCGATGCTGCAGCGCATCTACGGCGTGGCGTTCTTCACCAAGGAGGACCTCAAGGAGTATCAGGCCAAGCTGGAGGAGGCCGCCAAGCGCGACCACCGCAAGCTCGGTCAGGAAATGGATCTCTTCTCCTTCCCCGATGAGATCGGTCCCGGTCTTGCCGTGTTCCATCCGAAGGGTGCGGCGATCATCAACGCCATGGAGGACTACTCCCGCGAACAGCACCGCAAGCATCACTACAGCTTCGTGCAGACCCCGCACATCACCAAGGGCGGACTGTACGAGACCTCCGGCCACCTGCAGTGGTACAAGGACGGCATGTACCCGCCGATGCGCCTCGACGAGGAACGTGACGAAAACGGCAACATCACCAAACAGGGATTCGACTACTATCTCAAGCCGATGAACTGCCCGATGCACAACCTGATCTTCAAGTCCCGCCAGCGTTCCTACAAGGAACTGCCGCTTCGTCTTTTCGAGTTCGGCACCGTATACCGCTACGAGAAGTCCGGCGAGGTTCACGGACTGACCCGCGTGCGCGGTCTGACCCAGGATGATTCCCACATCTACTGCACCCGTGAACAGATGAAGGATGAGCTCAAGAGCCTGCTGAACTTCGTCCTTGGACTCCTCAAGGACTTCGGTCTCAACGACTTCTACCTCGAGCTGTCCACCAAGGACGAGCACAAGTTCGTCGGTTCCGACGAGATCTGGGAGGAGGCCACCAACACGCTGGCCGAGGTCGCCAAGGAATCCGGTTTGGAACTGGTGGCCGATCCGGGCGGTGCGGCCTTCTACGGGCCGAAGATCTCCGTGCAGGCTCGGGACGCCATCGGTCGTACCTGGCAGGTCTCCACGATTCAGCTCGACTTCAACCTGCCCGAACGATTCAAGCTTGAATACATCGCGGCGGACGGCACGCATCAGCGTCCGGTGATGATCCACCGCGCGCTGTTCGGATCCATCGAACGGTTCTTCGCCATTCTGCTCGAGCACTATGCCGGCGCATTCCCGGCATGGCTCGCTCCCGTGCAGGTGACCGGCATTCCCGTGGCCGACGAGTTCGCCCCGCATCTGGAGCAGTTCATCCATGATCTCGAAGACAGCATGGTCCGCTGCGAGATCGACTCGTCGGACGACCGTTTCGGCAAGAAGATTCGCAACGCGTCCAAGTCGAAGGTTCCGTTCATCCTCATCGTCGGTGAGGAGGACATGAACAACGATGCCGTGAGCTTCCGCTTCCGGGACGGTAGCCAGCTCAACGGCATTCCGGTGGACGAGGCGAAGGCGAAGATCCTCAAGGCGATCAGCAGCCGTGCGCAGATCAACTCCGCGGACGATTTCAAGACCGCTACGGACTGATGTCGTCATACCTGCATAAAATCGCTATGTTTAACAATCCGATTCTTTAGGAGAGTCATGTCAGGACATTCCAAGTGGGCGACCACCAAGCACAAGAAGGCGGCCATTGACGCCAAGCGTGGCAAGCTCTTCGCCAAGCTCATCAAGAACATCGAGATCGCGGCCCGTCAGGGCGGCGGAGACCCGGATGGAAACCCGGCTCTGTACGATGCCATCTACAAGGCCAAGAAGAACTCGATGCCGGCCGATAACATCAAGCGTGCCGTCAAGCGCGGCTCCGGCGAGGAGGCTGGCGGTGCCAACTACGAGGACATCGTCTACGAAGGCTACGCTCCCGGTGGCGTCGGCCTGATCATCGAATGCCTCACCGACAACCGCAATCGCGCGGCCGCCGATGTGCGTTCCACCCTGTCCAAAGGCGGCGGTTCGCTCGCCGAGAACGGTTCCGTGAGCTTCAACTTCGAGCGTAAGGGCGTGATCGTTGTTCCGTCCGAAGGCATCGATTTCGATAACCTGTTCGAGGTCGCCGCCGAGAACGGCGCCGAAGACGTGGTCGAGGAGGGTGACGTCTTCACCGTCTACACCGGTTCCTCCGATCTGATCGCCGTTCGCAAGGCCCTGCAGGAAGCCAAGATCGATTACGATTCGGCCGAACTCGAAATGGTGCCGACCAACAAGATCGATCTGGATCTTGACGGTGCCCGCAAGGTGTCGAAGCTCATCGACAACCTCGACGATCTGGACGATGTGCAGAACATCTACAGCACATGGAACCAGACCCCGGAGATCATGGAGCAGTTGGACGCCGAGGAATAGTCCTCGCCTTCGACGAACGATTCCATGATTATTCTTGGAGTTGACCCCGGTTTGACCCGTTGCGGCGTCGGGGTCGTGGAAGCCGGCGCATTCCGCCGGCTTTCCTTTATTCATGTTGATGTGGTGCGTTCCGATCCGCACGAGTCGCAGGATCTGCGCCTGCTGAGAATCTACAACGGGCTGTGCGCCAAGTTGGATGAGTTCTCCCCGGACGCGGTCTCCATCGAACGTGTGTTCGCGCAGTCCAATCGCAATACCGTGCTCGGTACCGCGCAGGCGGCCGGACTTGCCATGCTCGCCGCCGCGCAGCGCACCATTCCCGTGGCATTGCATACGCCGACCGAAGCGAAGCTCGCCATCACCGGCAACGGTCAGGCCGAAAAGATTCAGGTGGAGCGCATGGTGACCAGAATCCTCAACCTCAACACGTTGCCAAAGCCAGCCGACGCCGCTGATGCTCTGGCACTGGCGATCTGCCATGCTCTGCGACCTTCCGGTGCATTGCAGGGCGGAGAGCGCGAGCAGCATCTCACGCCGGCGCAGCGTCAGTGGGCGGAAGCCACGCGTAAGGCCTCGCATGTTCGTGGTGTACGCCGGGGCATGTAAGATATCGAACACATGTTCGGATATGATTCCGAGCGTGATATCCATCGTATGGACGAATAATCGCTGAGGAGTCGACATGATCGCCAGTCTCAACGGCACGGTATCGGCCGTGACCAAGGATTCCGCCATCATCGACGTGCATGGTGTGGGGTATGAGGTACGTATGCCCGGCTCGGAGCTGGCCGATATGCATGTCGGTCAGCAAGCCATGGTGTTCACGAAGCTTAATGTGTCGCAGGATGCCATAGCGCTGTATGGGTTCAAAACGAAGACGGCCAAGGACCTCTTCCTCAGTCTGCAGAAGGTCAGTGGCATAGGTCCCAAGGTGGCGTTATCCGTCGTCTCCACATTGGGCACCACACAGCTGCTCAGCGCGGTGGCCAACGGCGATGCCGCGGCTCTCGCCAAATCTCCCGGTCTGGGCAGGAAAGGTGCGCAGAAGATCATTCTGGAGCTCAAGGGGAGTATCAACCTTGACGAGCTCGAAAACGCCGAGACGCCTGCCGTGCAGCAGGATGAGGGCGTCGACCAACTGGTGGAGGCACTCATCTCCCTGGGATGGCAGCAGCGGGATGCCCTGTATGCAGTAAAGCGTGTGCTCAAGGAACGTGATCATCAGGGATCCGTCACCGCGGATGAGGTGCCGGAGCTGTTGAAGGTCACGTTGGCTTCCATGGATAGGGGACGTTGATGAATCTGCATGAATCCGAAGGCGCCGTGCAGAATGGTGTCGTGCAAAGCAATGCGGACGCCAGGGAGGAATCCCTGCGCATGGTTTCCGCGTCGCCGATCAACGGAGAGCCTGTCAGTGACGAGGAACTCCGCCCTTCCGGCCTTGACGAGTTCATCGGCCAGCCTAGACTCAAGGCACAGATGAAGCTGTTCCTCAATGCGGCGATCAAACGCGGCGTGGCTCCTGACCACATTCTTCTGGCTGGTCCGCCTGGTCTGGGCAAGACCACGCTGGCCATGATCGTAGCCCACGAACTGGAAAGCCCCATTCGCATTACGTCCGGCCCCGCCATCCAGCATGCCGGGGATCTTGCCTCGATACTGAGCTCTCTGGAGGAGGGCGAGGTACTGTTCATCGATGAGATCCATCGACTGCCCAGGCCGGCCGAGGAACTGCTGTACATCGCCATGGAGGATTTCCGTGTGGATGTCGTGGTGGGCAAAGGTCCGGGAGCCTCCTCGATCCCTCTGACGTTGCCTCGGTTCACCGTGGTGGGCGCCACCACTCGCGAGGGGATGCTTCCCTCTCCTCTGCGTGCAAGATTCGGTTTCACTGCGCATCTGGATTTCTATCCACGCGACGAGATGCGACGGTTGATCATCAGATCCGCCAAGGTGCTGGCGGTGGGCATAGACGAGGACGCAGCGGATCAGCTGGCCCGTCGGTCCCGCGGTACACCCCGAATAGCCAATCGTCTGCTCAGGCGTGTAAGGGACTGGGCGGTGGTGCATGATCTCGATCATGTCGATATCGATGCCGTCACTCAGGCGTTGGATCTCTACCAGATCGATACGGAGGGTCTGGATCGTCTTGACATGGCAGTGCTCAAAGCCATCTGCGGCAGCTTCGGCGGAGGGCCGGTTGGATTGAACAATCTTTCCGCCATGGTGGGAGAGGAGTCCGAAACCGTGGAGACCGTATGCGAACCGTATCTGGTTCGGGAGGGCTTCATGGTCCGTACGCCGAAAGGCAGAGTCGCGACGCTCAAGGCGTGGCGTCATCTGAATATGCGGCCGCCGGAAGGAGCCGAACCGTCATTCTGATGGCTGGTATCGTCTGATGGTCGTCGGTGCTGGCTGATGGCTGATACCAGCCGTTAATGCAACGTCCTGATACCAGCCGATCGGAAGCCGACGATGGTGCGGAATATGGACTTTTGACGGGCTTTGTCATCACACTGTTCTAGCCTGAACTGGTCGGTTCCGTCGAGCGATACACGAGCGTTCGGAACGTAGCAAACTCGCTGTAAGGAGAATCTTCGCAACATGGATCAAAACATGATGTTTCTTGTCCTCATCGTCGTCGTGATGGTCGGCATGATGTGGTGGCAGTCCCGTAAGGCCAAGCAGCAGCAGGGCAAGACTCAGGACTTCCGTTCCAATCTGAAGCCCGGTGATCAGGTGGCGACGTTCTCCGGTCTCATCGGAACGGTGGAATCCGTGGATCTCGACATCGATCAGATCGTCATCAACTCCGAGGGCACGCTGAGCCGCTGGCGCATTCAGGCCGTCACCGAACCTCCGGTCGTGCCGAACTATGTGAGCGACGAGGAGTTCGCGAAGCAGCAGGAGGAGGAGAAGGACCAGGAGGAGCAGACCGCCGAACCGAACGACGTTACCGAAACGGTAAACGCCGAAACGGTGGAGACTGCCGGGAACGACGCCGATCAGACCCCGCGTGAGGAAGAGCAGTCCGAGGGGGAGAACCCTGAGAACAGCTCCGAGAACTCCGAAAACAAGGAATCCTCCGCCAAGTAACATTCAATGCAGGAACCTGCCGTATGGTGGTTCCTGCATTCTTATGTCGTATGCGTCGGGGCCGCAATGGCTTCGGCGCTGTTTATAGTCAATGTCAACGCATCAGCAGAGGTAATGAACATGGCTTCGGATATCTCCATCAACAGTCTTTCTCTCGTCGGTCAGGAAGATGCCGACTATCTGGTATCGCTGATCAGAACGACTCCCGGATTCCCCAAGGAAGGCATCAATTTCAGGGATTTCATGCCGGTACTCGCTGATCCACGTGGGCTTTCCATCCTCATCGATGCGTTGGTCAAGGCGCTGCCTGTATCCATCGACGAATTCGATGCCGTAGCCGGGATGGAATCCCGCGGGTTTTTGATCGGGGTCCCTCTGGCGCTGCGTTTGGGCAAAGGCTTCATCGCGGTGCGCAAAGCCGGTAAATTGCCGCCGCCCACCAAAAAAGTGGAATATGCCCTGGAATACGGAACCGCCGCCATCGAAGTCGAGGACGATGCGATCAAACCGGGTGCGCGAGTGCTGATCGTGGACGATCTGATCGCCACAGGTGGAACTGCGAGCGCGGCCAGAACGCTGATCGAGGAGCACGGCGCCACGGTGGCCGGCTACAGTTTCGTCATGGAGCTTACCGGTATTCCCACGCCTTCGGAGCTCTCCGCGTATAAGCGCTCCTCGCTGGTGACCATGCCGGCCTGACCGCGATCACCGGCTTGGCCGTGATTCAACAAACCGTAATAACCATCGAAAGGAAACAAGGGGAACAGTTCAGATGGATCTGTATGAATATCAGGCGCGCGAGCTTCTTGAGGAGGCCGGTATCCCGACTCCCCGCGCCATTTACGCGCAGAATTCCCATGATGTGGCGGAAGCCGCCAAGCGTATCGGCTTCCCATGCGTCATCAAGGCCCAGGTCAAGATCGGACATCGAGGACAGGCCGGTGGGGTGAAGATCGCGCGCAATCTCGACGAGGCCATTCTCATTTCAGAGCAGCTGTTCCCCATGACCATCCACGGTCATAAGGTCAACGGTGTCCTGGTCGCCGAAGCGAAGAACATCATCCATGAATACTATGTCTCCATTTCCGTGGACCGCACGTCCCGCGACTACGATGTATTGGCCACGGCCAATGGCGGCACCGAGGTGGAGGAGCTCGCCAAGTCTCATCCCGAATCGGTCAAGCGGCTTCACATCGGACCTCTCGACGATTTCGACATCGAAGCGGCTCGTGACATGGCGTCCCAGATCGGGTTCTACCATGCCGACGGAGAACAGGCCGCCGAGATCCTGCTGAAGATGTGGCAGGCCTTCCATACCAACGACGCCACACTGGTGGAGATCAATCCTCTGGCGAAGATCGGCGACCCGGACGACGAGGACAGCAAGTCGTTGTGCGCCCTGGATGCCAAGATCTCCCTTGACGGCAATGCCGCCTATCGGCACGACGGCTGGACTCGCTTCGTCGATCCCAATGAGGGCGATCCGCTGGAGAATCAGGCCAAGGCCCTCGGATTGCATTACGTGCATCTCGATGGCGAAGTCGGCATCATCGGCAATGGCGCCGGCCTGGTCATGAGCTCCCTTGACGCCGTTGCAGGAGCCGGCAAGCGGCTTGGCTCCGACGTCAAGCCGGCCAATTTCCTCGACATTGGCGGCGGCGCATCCGCGTCGGTCATGGCGGAGAGTCTGGAGATCGTTCTTTCCGACAGCAAGGTCCGATCGGTGTTCATCAACGTGTACGGTGGTATCACCTCCTGCGAGGAGGTCGCCAATGGCATCCTCGAGGCCATCGACAAGATGAACAACATCCGTCCGATCGTGGTGCGTTTCGACGGCAACAAGGCAGAGGAAGGGCTGCGGATTCTTTCACAGGCAGGCAATTCGCAGATTCAGGTCGCCGATACCATGGAGCAGGCTGCAGAGCAGGCGGCTCGTTTGGCGGACGACGCGAAGAACAGGGGAGAGGCACGATGACGCTTTTCGTACAGGATGGAACGCCGGTCATTGTTCAGGGCATGACCGGACATCAGGGCATGACCCATACCGAGCGAATGCTCAATGCGGGCACGAGGATCGTCGGCGGTGTCAATCCACGCAAGGCAGGCACCGAGGTTGCGTTTGCCCTGTCGGATGGTACCAACGCCAACATCCCGGTCTACGCCAACTGCTCCGAGGCCAGGGAAGCCACCGGGGCAAAGGCCAGCGTGGTGTTTGTGCCGCCGCGATTCGCCAAAAGCGCGATGGTCGAAGCCATCGAGGCGGGCATCGAACTCATCGTCGTCATCACCGAAGGCGTACCTGTTTCCGACACCGCCTATTGCGTGGCTCTTGCCCGCAGGAAAGGCGTTCGCATCATCGGGCCGAACTGCCCCGGATTGGCCACGTTCGGTGAACGCGAAGGGTCGAAGGGCGTCAATCTCGGCATCATTCCCGATGGCATCGTCAAGCGTGGTCCCCTGGGACTGGTTTCCAAGTCCGGTACGCTGACCTATCAGCTGATGGGCGAGCTTTCCGACATCGGTTTCACCGCTGCACTGGGTGCCGGCGGCGACCCGATCGTCGGCACCACGCTGCTGGAAGCCGTTCAGGCATACAACGACGATGACAACACCAAGGCCGTGGTGATGATCGGTGAGATCGGCGGTGGCGCCGAACAGGAAGTGGCCCAGTGGGCCAGCAAGCATATGTCCAAGCCGTTGGTGGCCTACATCGCCGGCTTCACCGCTCCCGAAGGCAAGCAGATGGGTCATGCAGGTGCCATCGTATCGGGAGGCAAGGGCACCGCCAAGGAGAAGAAGGAGGCGCTGGAAGCGGTCGGCATTCGTGTGGGACAGACTCCGGGGCAGACCGCGCAGATCGTGCGTGAGATTCTGACATCCAACGCTATCCGATGAATCCAAGGCTCAGACCATTCCTCGTCGGGATCGGTTCTTCTCTTCTCTCCATCGGACTGTACGGCATTGCCTTGAGCTGCTATAACGCGCTGATGCTGCTGCTCATTTCGATGGAGGAGGGAGGACAGGGCCTCACCGATTTCTCCATGCCGCTTACCAAGGCGGTGATGCTGTATTCACAGGGCGTTGGGTTGCAGTATCCGCCGTTGACGCTCACCGTGATTCCTCTTGGCCTCACCGTGCTGCTTATTGTGCTGATTCGCGCATGTTCGTTGAGGCTTGGCTGCTCATGGCAGGGGTACGTCGGTGGGCTTGCCGCATGGCTGGCGGTTCATGCATGGATTGCGTCGACATCGTCGGTGGGCACGCTTGATTCGATGGGCGTCATCGAACTGAAGACCTCGATCGTTTTCAGCATCGGCTATCTGCTGGCATTCCTTCCTGAAACCGGGCTGTCTGGGATGCGCAGGGATGCCGTGTCTCGCCTTGATCAGTCGTTCAGACGAACGTTGCGGCTGGGCGTCATCGCATTCGTACTGACGATCGCCTTCCTTGTTCTGGTCTCCCTGATCACTGTGGTCTCATGGGCTGTTCTGGGGTGGAACGACATGATCGACATGTTCCCGGCCATCGGCATGGGACATGGATCCGCCGTCATGACCACGATCGCCTACCTGATCTGGCTTCCGAATCTCATGCTGTGGGCGTTGTCCTGGGTATGCGGCGGCGCCTTCTCCATTGGCACCTCGGCCGTGTTCTCCCTATGGTCCGGAACAGGCTACGATCTGCCTTCGGTTCCTCTGTTCGCTTTGCTTCCCGCTCCCGTGGACGGGGAGGCCACGCGCATTTCGCTGATGCTGCTTCCCGGCGTACTTACGTTCATCATCGGAACGTGGATGATGCTTTCCGCCAAGCGCTTCGCCGTGCTGAGACGTGATGAGGACGAGGATCCGACCAGACTGGTTTCAAGCCGCATGCTCCATCGTTTCGCCCACCCGGCCATCGCCTTCTGCGCCGCGAGCGTGTTCATCGCCATCGTCATACCTCTGCTGATGTCGCTGTCCAACGGATCGCTCGGTACCGGAAGACTCTCCCATATCGGTGTGGACGTCGCTGCATCCACTCGTGCGATCGCCAGGCCATGCGCTTTGGGATTTCTTGCGGCATGGATGATTCCCCTCATCTTCGTGTGCGGCAGATGCGGTATCGCGGCGTTGCTTTCACGTCGGACCGGAGGAAACACCGACAGTGTCGGAAACAGCAGCCTACGACCCGCCGTCGATGACATGGATAACCGTGATGACATAGACCACGCTGCGGAGACCGATTCATCCTCGGCGATGAACGATCCCGCCTCTGAACACAACAGGATCGGTGCATCGAACGATGCCGACCTGCCATCTCGATCACCGCGTGTCCCCCGTACCGCGCAATCCTCTGCACCCTTTACAGTAGACAACAGATCTCTTCGCACCGAAAAGCCGAAACGCGCCCGCATGGTGGCTTCGGGAGGAAGTGCCGAGAATCCGACAACCAAGGAGGACAAGTAATGTCAAACACCACACGTCCCATCAAACGTGCGCTGGTGTCCGTGTACCACAAGGAAGGCATCGAAGTGCTGGCCAAGGCGTTCGTCGCCGCTGGCACCGAAGTCGTCTCCACCGGATCCACCGCCGCCAGACTGGCCGAGCTGGGCGTCAACGTCATCGAGGTCCAGAAGGTCACCGGCTTTCCGGAAAGCCTCGACGGACGTGTGAAGACCCTTGATCCTCACATCCACGCAGGCATTCTGGCTGATATGACCAATCCCGATCATGTTGAGCAGCTCAGGGAGCTGGGCATCAAGCCGTTCGATCTCGTGGTCGTGAACCTGTACCCCTTTGCGGATACTGTGCGCTCCGGCGCCAATGAGGCCGACGCCATCGAGAAAATCGACATCGGCGGTCCCTCCATGGTACGTGGAGCGGCCAAGAACAGTGCGACGGTGGCCATCATCACCGATCCCAAGGATTACGAGCTGGTCGCCCGACGTGTACAGGATGGTACGGGATTCACGCTTGAGGAGCGTCGCTATCTGGCCGCCAAGGCCTTTGCTCATACCGCGGCCTACGATGCCACCATCATCGAGTGGGCGAGTCGTCAGTGGCCCAAGCCCGCAAGCCTGACCGCGGAACCCGATGCCGATGACGCTGAAAGCGTGATCGACGAGAAGCTATTCCCCGCCACGCTTACCGAAACCTGGGATCGCACTCATGTGCTGCGTTACGGCGAGAATCCCCATCAGCAGGCGGCACTCTATCTGGATCCGCTGAATCGGAACGGATTCGCCCACGCCGAGCAGCTGGGTGGCAAGCCGATGAGCTACAACAACTATGTTGACGCCGATGCAGCGTGGCGCGCCGTATGGGATTTCGCTCCGCAGATCGCCGTGGCCGTCGTCAAGCACAATAATCCCTGCGGACTGGCACTGGGCTCGACCGTGGCTGAAGCCCACAGGAAGGCTCATGCCTGCGATCCGATGAGCGCCTACGGTGGTGTGATTGCCGCCAATTCCACGGTGACTTTGGAAATGGCGGAAGGAGTGCGACCGATCTTCACCGAGGTCATCGTGGCACCCGATTACGAACCTGAGGCGTTGGAGCTTCTGAAGACCAAGAAGAAGAATCTGCGCATCCTCAAAGTGTCCGAACCGCCGAAGAACGCTCGTCAGATCCGTCAGATCGATGGCGGTCTGCTGGTGCAGTCCACTGATCTGATCAACGCCGTCGGCGACGATCCTGATGCATGGAAGCTTGTTTCCGGTGAGCCCGCCGATGAGGAGACGATCAAGGATCTTGTCTTCGCGTGGCGAGCCATCCGCTGCGTGAAGTCCAACGCCATCCTCGTCGCTCACGACCGGGCCACGGTGGGCATCGGCATGGGACAGGTCAACCGCGTGGATTCCTGTAATCTCGCCGTGGAAAGGGCCAACACGCTGGCCGATGGGGCAAATCGTACGAAGGGCGCGGTCGCGGCTTCCGACGCATTCTTCCCGTTTGCCGACGGTGCCCAGATCCTGATCGATGCCGGTGTGAAGGCGATCGTGCAGCCTGGAGGATCCATCCGTGACGGTGAAGTGTTCGAAGCCGCGAAGAAGGCCGGTGTCACGATGTATGTGACCGGCACCCGTCACTTCTTCCACTGATCGTCGGCCGCATCGATTTCAGGACTGAAGTGGGAATGTCGACAACGCACCAAACGCATCGTAGGCCACACCGCACCTCACGACACCCTTATGTGTCGGAGGCTCACGAAGGTCAGCCCGCCTTCGAGTGGGGCGTGGCCTGCGCGGTCGTCATCAGCGGGGTTCTGGCGGTTATCGGTCAGATGCTTTGGGCGGTGTTGCTGTTGGCGCTGACCGCTCTGGTCACGGCCTCGTTGCGACTCGTACTGAAGACGAAGAGTCCGTGGAAGATCCGCTCGGTGGGTTTCGACTGCTTTTTCGGGTTTTCCCTCGGAATCGGGTTGATCGCCGCATATCTGGTACTCATACTGTTCTGAAGCTGAATATGCTTGGGGCCCGTACCGTTCAGGTTACGGGCCCCAAGCATTATCCGTCGCATTCGGACTCGACGGTCGGTCAATCCTTCACCGTCGTTCCCTCCGGTGCAGACTCGCCATTGGTTCCGTTGCTGTTTTCGAAATCGGCGTCCACATAGGTTTCTTCCTGCTCGGTTCGGATGGCTTCCGCAGTCGTACCATTGCCGTCCGCGTCAACGGATTCGGCTTTCTGCCGCATGGTGTCGGACAACAGCATGACCAACGCCACAACCGCGCCGGCCAGCAATGGGCAGACCCAGAACACCCATAGCTGCTGCAACGGTTCCACGGTCAGACCCTTGCCCTGGGCGAACAGTGCGATGCCGGTGGACCGTACCGGATTCAAACCGGCCCCGGTGATGGGGAAAGTGATGGCGGAGGCTACACCGTAAGCCATACCGGTGACCGCGGCATGATGATCGGTTGCGGAACCATCCTTGTTCAGAGTGGACATGGCGGCCGCCACTACCAGCAGGCCCATGGCGACCTCCATGACGATGGCCATCGTCATGCTGAAGCTGACGCCCGCCTGACTAAGCATGCTGTTGGACGGCGATCCCTCGCCGAATCCATTGACGGCCGAAGCCAGCCACACCTTGACTTCCACGTTTTCGGAGGTAGGCAGAATTGCGGTGAGCAGGGCTCCCGCGACAATGCCGCCCAGCAGTTGGGCGACCAGATACGCCAAGGCGTCGATCCAACCGATCCGTGAAGTCAATGCCGCGGCAAGTGTGACGGCGGGATTGAAGTGGCCTCCGGAGAAGCGTGCGAACACTGCGGTTGCCGTTCCATAGGCGAGTGCAGCGACGACGGCCACGAATACCGCATTGGCTCCGTACAGCACGGTACCGTAGGTACTCGCGGCGAACAATGCGAAGCAAACGAAGAAGCTTCCGGCGAATTCGGCGCCAGCGCGTCTCACCGTCTCCGTGACGTTCGTTCCGGTGAATGCCTTCGAATCGACGGCGGACCCGTTGTTGGCGGGCGATGCAGCGTTCCCATCGTTCTGATCGGCCTTCACCTCGGCATTCACGACCTCGGCATTCACGGTGTCGGTTCCGTCTACGCCGGACTTTGCGGCAGACTGGGCGGGAATATTCGGTTCGGACATGATTTCCCTTCTGGTTGATCTGACAAACGCCTCACATAGTACCAGTGGTACATACCCCGCGTTATAGTGGAAAATCGTGGTTTCCTTTGAATTCGCTTGGAAACCTCATTAGATATGCAAAACATTCCGGCCACGTTGGGAGAACGATGCCAAATCAGAATGCCACATCTCACAAGTCCGACTCCTTCGATTCCTCCAATGAGGGGATCCGTCTTCAGAAGGTGCTTGCGCAGGCGGGATTCGGGTCCCGTCGAAAGTGCGAGCAGATCATCACCGAAGGTCGAGTCGAAGTCGACGGCGAACTGACCACCGAACTGGGTACCCGTGTGGATCCCAAGCGACAGAAGATCATGGTGGATGGTTCCCGTATTCATTTCAACGATCATCACATCACCCTGGCGTTGAACAAGCCCCGCAGGGTGCTTTCCGCCATGGATGATCCGAAGGGGCGCTGGACGCTTCGCGACATCATCGGCGATAAATACGAGCGAGTCTTCCACATGGGCCGACTCGACTATGATTCCGAGGGCCTGATCCTCATGACGAACGACGGAGAGCTTTCCCAGCACGTCATGCACCCGAAGTACGAGGTGGAGAAGACCTATATCGCCACCGTCGAGGGCAAGATGGGCGGAGGCGTGTGCCGACGTCTTGTGAGGACAGGCGTGAAGCTCGATGACGGATGGGTGAAGCTCGACCGTTGCTCCATTCTTGACCAGAATCGCGAATACACGATGGTGAAGGTCGTGCTGCATTCCGGCCGCAATCGCATCGTGCGTCGCATCTTCGGTTCGATCGGTTTCCCGGTCAAGCGTCTCGTCCGCACGCAGATCGGTCCGATCAAACTCGGCGAGCTCAAGCCGGGCTCATACCGCGTGCTTTCCTCGGTCGAACTCAAGTCCTTGGAGAAGGAGGTCGGACTGTGATTCGCGTCGCCATCGACGGTCCTGCCGGGGTGGGCAAATCAACTACCTCGAAGGCGTTGGCCGGTTATTTCGGTTACGCCTACCTCGACACCGGTGCCATGTATCGCGCCTGCACCTGGTGGTGTCTGAACCGGGGGGTCGATCTGGATGCCGAGCATCCCGACGCCGATCTCATCACCGCCGCGGTGGGGGAGTTCTTCACGGAGGATCATTTCGACATCTCGGTTGATCCGGAACACCCCGATGTGCTGTCGGATGGTGTGAGCATTGCGGATCAGATCCGTTCCGCTGAGGTGTCGTCGCATGTTTCCGTCGTATCGTCCATCATGCCGGTCCGACATCTGCTGATCGCCGCACAGCGTGCGTTCATCGCTCGCGAGTCCGATGCGGACTCGTTCTCGAAGGGCGCCGGGATCGTGGCGGAGGGTCGCGACATCACTACGGTGGTGGCTCCCGACGCCGAAGTTCGAGTGCTGCTGACCGCTCGGGAGGAGGTTCGCGCGGCAAGACGCGCCGGCCAGACCTCCCTCGTCACGGCGAATGGAACCGTGGGAAAGGTCGGTGCGGATGACGTGGCGGCCAGGGACAAGGCTGATTCCAAGGTGACCAGCTTCCTCACCGCGGCCGAGGGCGTGACCACCGTCGATAATTCGGATATGGATTTCGAGCAGACCCTCGACACGCTTATCGCTCTGGTAGAACAAGCCGAAGAGGAGCAGACGTATCGGGAGTACGTCGCGAATCTGAGCGAATACGAGCTGGACGATGAGGACGAGAATCTGCTGCATGGAGCCTTCGATGATCGTTCCAAGGCCTCCGCCAGCCGTGAGGTGGGCGTGCTGGCGGTGGTCGGGCGGCCGAACGTGGGTAAATCCACGTTGGTCAACCGTATTCTCGGCCGCCGGGCGGCCGTCGTCGAGAACACGCCTGGTGTGACGCGGGATCGTGTGAGCTACGACGCCGAATGGGCGGGCACTGATTTCAAGCTTGTGGATACGGGCGGCTGGGAGGCCGACGTCGAAGGAATCGAATCCTCGATCGCCAATCAGGCCGAAATCGCGGTTCGTCTCGCCGACGCGGTGATCCTGGTGGTGGACGGAACGGTCGGGCTTACCGCCAGCGACGAACGCATCGTGCGAATGCTCAGAGCGTCCGGCAAGCCGGTCACCCTTGCGGTGAACAAGGTGGATTCACAGGCCGACGAGTACCTCACCGCCGAATTCTGGAAGCTTGGCATGGGAGAGCCGTTCGGCGTTTCCGCCATGCACGGTCGTGGCGTGGGCGATCTGCTCGACGAGGCGCTGGACAAGCTGAAGCGTACCGAGAAGACGTCCGGTCTGCTTACGCCCTCCGATCTGCGCCGTGTGGCGCTGGTGGGGCGGCCGAACGTGGGCAAGTCGTCGTTGCTGAACCGCTTGGCTGGTGAGGAACGTGCCGTGGTCAATGATCTGGCCGGCACGACTCGTGATCCGGTGGATGAGGTCGTGTCGGTGGATGGGGAGGATTGGCTGTTCATCGACACGGCGGGCATCAAGCGACGCCTGCACAAGCTTTCCGGCGCGGAATACTATTCCTCGCTGCGTACGCAGGCGGCCTTGGAACGTTCCGAGCTGGCGCTGGTGCTGTTCGATGTGTCCCAGCCGATCTCCGATCAGGATCTCAAGGTGATGAGTCAGGCCGTGGACGCCGGACGAGCCATCGTACTGGTGTTCAACAAGTGGGATCTGCTCGACGATTTCGGACGTCAGCGTCTTGAGCGTCTCTGGATCACGGAATTCGACCGCGTCACCTGGGCGCAGCGCGTGAACCTTTCCGCAAAAACCGGTTGGCATACCAACCGGCTTTCCAAGGCCATGCATACGGCACTGGAATCTTGGGACAAGCGTATTCCCACCGGTAAGCTCAACTCTTTCCTCGGGCAGCTGCAGGCCGCGCATCCCCACCCGCTGCGCGGTGGCAAGCAGCCGCGTATCCTGTTCGCCACGCAGGCGTCGAACCGTCCTCCGCGCTTCGTGGTCTTCGCCACGGGCTTTCTGGAGCACGGATATCGTCGTTACATCGAGCGAAGCCTGCGCGAGGAGTTCGGATTCGAAGGATCCCCGATCCAGATCTCCGTCAAGGTTCGGGAGAAGAAGCGTCGCAAGTAGTGGAGCCTCCCTTCTGGCCGACGGTTTGAAGGCAGAGAGAGGATGATCGGGCGCACGCATCAGGTGGTGGAAGAGTTCGCATACGCTTCCGCCACCTGTTTTCATTGCATTAACCCGGAAAGGACATGAATTCCTCATCCGACGGTTCGCCATCATTTCGGGTGAACGATCTGAAGACAAAGAAGCGGTTGCCGATGGACGAACAACAGGTAAAACACCGAAAAAGAACGTTCCAATTGAATGGTTGGTGGCCTTACCCCCTTATTTCTTATACAATGATTTTTCGTTGTTGCATCCGTACATAAGCAAGGGGAGCCACCTGTGTCCAAGGATCCGTTCGAACAGTCCGCGGTCAAAATGCGCGAACACGGTATGAGCGAAATCGCGATTTCCCAATTTGAGCGTCTGTATCGAACCTGGCAGGCCGATCAGTCGGAATGGATCAGGGAGGATGATGTGGAACCTCTCACCGACATTCCCGCCGTACGGGACATCTACCACACCATCGATCACGACAAGGCTATGGATGCCTTCGGCAAGACAGCGTTTCTCAAGCTCAACGGAGGGCTGGGCACTTCGATGGGCCTCGCCGGCCCCAAGTCCCTGCTGCCCGTGCGCCGCCACAAGGCCAAGCGCATGCGCTTCCTCGACATCATTCTCGGTCAGGTGATCACCGCCCGCGTGCGTGAGCAGGTTCCGTTGCCGCTGACACTGATGAACTCCTTCCGCACGTCGAAGGAATCCATGTCCGTGCTCAGGCATAATCGTCGGTTCCATCAGGAGGACATTCCCACCGAGATCATCCAGCACGTCGAGCCCAAGATCGACATGGAGACCGGCCTGCCGGTCTCGTTCCCCACCGATACCGAGCTGGAATGGTGCCCTCCGGGACATGGTGACGTATTCGCCACCCTATGGGAATCCGGATTGCTTGATCATCTGCTGGAGCACGGCATCGAATATCTGTTCATTTCGAATTCGGACAATCTCGGTGCACGTCCTTCGACCACGCTGGCCGGAGCATTCGCCCAGTCGGGTTCCTCGTTCATGGTGGAGGTGGCGCGTCGTACCCCGGCCGATCGCAAGGGTGGCCACATCGTGCGTGACCGGCACACCGGTCATCTCACCCTTCGCGAGATGACACAGGTGCATCCCGACGACAAGGCGTCCGCCACCGACATCGCCAAACATCCCTATTTCAATACCAACAACATCTGGGTGAGGGTGCGCGATCTTCGTGACAGGCTTTCCGAAACCAACGGTGTGCTTGATCTGCCGGTGATCCGCAATCGAAAGACCGTGGACCCCACCGATCCCTCCACCGAGAAGGTCATTCAGCTGGAAACCGCCATGGGCGCCGCGATCTCCTTGTTCGACGGCGCATCCTGCATCGAAGTGGATCGTCCTCGATTCCTGCCGGTGAAGACCACCAACGATCTGTTCATCATGCGGTCCGACCGTTTCCATCTCACCGATTCATATGAGATGGAGGATGGCAACTACATCTTCCCGCAGGTCGAGCTTGATCCGCGCTACTACAAGTACATCGCTGATTTCGATGAACGATTCCCCTACGGGGTGCCGTCTCTGGCCGCGGCGAATTCGTTTACGGTCAAGGGGGATTGGACCTTCGGACAGAACGTGAAGTGCTTCGCGGACGCCGTCTTGGAAGACAACGGCGAGCCTTCGTATGTGCCGAACGGCGAATTCGTCGGTCCTGCCGGAGTCGAACCGGATGACTGGCTGTGAGATGAATGATCCGGGGACGAAAAATCGTCCCCTAGGGAAATTTTTTATGAAAACACTGTTTTCTTGAAGATTTACCCGTAAAATGACTAGAGGCTGAAAAAGCCAACAATCAAAAGCAAGTTTACTGAGACGTGAGGACAAATGGCTGAGGGAGCTTCAAACGGTAGGCGCCGTTTCTCCGATAAATGGGGCAAGCACGAACTGGATGTTTTGGCTGTTCTTTCTTCGGCGTTCCCTCAATGGCTTACCTCACGTCAAATCGCCCAGCGAGTGAAGGCATACGCCGATTCTTATGGGGAGCTGGCTGATCAGGCGGCAAAGGCGGCCTTCGCCAAACAGTTCCAAAGGGATCGTGCCAAGTTGGCGGCCATGGGCATAGCCATCGAATCCCGGCAACCGGAGTACTCTTCGAAGTCCGAAGGACAGGATTTCGCTTCGTACCGACTGCAGCTGGGTGACGAGCCCCGCATCCGCATGCGGTTCGAGCAGGAGGATCTCCCCGTATTGGCCGCCGCCAATTACCTTGCCCAGTCCATTTCGATCTCATCGGCCTCCCAACGGCTTGAGCAGGAGAACACCAAGGTCTCCCGTACCGCGCCGCGAGTCCCGCAGATGCCCGTTCCGGGACTTGGCCTCGATTCCATCGCGCCGGGGTTGGGTACGCAGACCATTCCCGATGCATTGGTGAAGGTGATCGATTCTCGTCGGTTCGCCGCTACCGTCGACGTGGACGGCGAACATATCAATGTGGCTTATACCGATTCGGATGATCTGGCGATGTTCGTGTTGGAGCATCCCGGTTCGTCGATCATCAGCCCGCAGGAGGCAGCCGACGCCTTCAATCGTCGTCTTAACGCGGCAACGCATTTCGGCTCGGCCGATCATCCCGAGGAGGCATTCAAGGCCCATCGCGAATACATCGCAGCCACAGAACATGCCGCCGACGTGGAGGACTCCAAAGGCAAGTCCAAAGCACGCAAGGCATTGAGTGCATCCTTCCAGACCGGCTCCGAAGTGGATCGCCGTCTGCGTCTGATGCTGTTCCTCTCCGCGCACATCGGCGAGGAATTTCCCATGACCGATCTTGCCGAACGATTCATCGGTCACAGTGAGACCGATGATGAATTGCGCAAGTCCGTGGCCGTCATCCGCAAGGACATCGGCACACTCACCACGGTTTCCGACGATGGTGAGATGGCGGGTAGCCAGTTCTTCGACATCGATTGGTCGCTGCTGGAATCCGAAGGCATCATCAGCGCCACCAATTCGCTTGGACTGGAGCGTCTCGCCGGCATATCCCCGCAGTATCTGAGTCTGCTCACCGCATCGGTGAGCTATCTGGCGCACTCCCCGTTGCTGCCTGCCGAATCGCGCAAGCAGGCGCAATCGCTGTATGGTCGGCTTCGCGAGCATACGGAACCGGGGGAGACCCCGTGGCTGAGTCTGACCGGCTACGAGCTTGAGCCTCCGTGCTTTCAGGCGGTCACCGATGCGATCCACTCCAAGTCGCTTCTGGACATCGAATACACCGACGGTGCCGGTCGCACCCGCGAGAAGGTGGTCGCTCCGGCCAAGATCTTCGTGGATGAAGGTGTGTACTATGCCGCCGTATGGAACGGCATCGATGACCCTGCAATCTGTTCGGGGCGTTCGAAAACCGACGTCCGGCGTCGGCATGGTGACTGGCAGATGCTTCGTCTGGCCCGCATCGGCCGTGCCGAGATCGTCAAACCTCAGGAATCGTTCACCATTCCCGATGTGCCGATCTCGGAATTGCGTCAATGGAGCTTCGATAACGGTACACTGGCCGCTTTCATCACCGACAGGCCGGGACTGTCCTTCATCGATTCGTTGCCGGATGCACGGGTGGAACCGTCCGGGGAAGGGGAGATCGTCCATCTCACCGTCTCTTCGGATTCATGGTTCGTGGCGTTCTGCATCGCCCACGCTCGTCACATCGTGGCGGTGTCTCCTGGGACTCTGCGCACGATGATCGTAGCCCGCGCCAAGCGGGAGCTCAGCCTCGGAGACGGGGGAACCCATACTGGTCGGAGCCGGTAGGGTAGAAGGCGGGATCGATTCATCCGAACGTAATCCCGCTCGAAACCAATGCATAAACGAACGATATGCCGCACACGCACAGCGAGGAGGATGCAATGCCGGGATGGATATGGATCGTACTGGTGGCGTTCCTCCTCGTGACGCTGATCGTCGGCGGCGTCTACGTGATCAGACATGCGATCTCGGCGATGCATGTCATCGGGAGAACCGGGGATGACGTTTCCAGTCGGCTTTCACGTCTCGAAGCGGATGATCATCGGCAACGGAACGAACCGCCGATGTTCACACGCCCGCTGGCGGAAGCCGCCGATAGATATGCACGGACGCAGGCGCATATCATGGAGCACCGGGATCACGTCCGTAACCGTCATGTGGCCATATGGAAGCGATGGAAGACCTTCAATGACCTTGATCGATAGACGACACGTCATCGCGGTCGTCACCAATCCCTCATCCGACAACGGCAAGGGACGTTCCTCCGGCCGTGAAGCTGTGGAACGTTTGCGTGACCGCGGTGTGGGACTGGGATTTTCGGTGGCCGACCTCACCGGAACGAACCGTGAGCATTCGCTGTCGAATATCCGCGGGGCACTGGACCGGATCGATGCGCTGGTGGTCGTCGGCGGAGACGGCATGGTATCGCTGGGAGTCAATGCGGTGGCGGACTGCGATGTTCCACTCGGCATTGTCGCTTGTGGCTCCGGCAATGATTTCGCCCGGAGTCTTGGTCTGCCCATAGGCAGGATACGAACGAGCACGGAATCCATACTCGCGGCGTTGACGTACGATTCCTCTATCGGACTCGATCTGGGGCATGTGCGATCCAGCGATGACGACGGTGTTCGCATCAACACCTTCTTCGCAGGCATGCTCAATTGTTCCATCGATGCGGCGATCAACGACCGTGCCAATCATTCACGACTGCCGTTCGGCATGCTTCGGTATCTGGAGGCCGGAATATGGGAGGCCTCCCACGTTCGGGACTACGGATACCACGTCGATGTCCGTACCGATCTGGGTACGGACATCTCCTTCGATCTTGTTACTCCGCTGATCGCGATCGCGAACGCACGATATATCGGCAGCGGTATCGAGGCGTCTCCGGATTCGGATCTTTCCGACGGTCTGCTGGAGATGATATGGGCTAAATGGCATCCTGGTTCGTTACAGGCGTTGAGCATCCTTTCCAAGGCGTATTTCGGCAGACATACCACCGCACCGCTGATCGGATACCAGCGCATTCGCGATATCACATTGGCCTTCGGCGCTTACGGAGAGGAACCGCCCGTACTGATGGCGGACGGCGAGAAGATCGGTCGACTGCCGGTGCATGTCGAAGCCCATCACAAGGCGTTGAGACTGCTGGTCCCACCACGGATCGGTGGACGGCTTCGTGAACGTCAGAGGCATGCTCGGAACGAAACGCTCGATATCCGTTAGGGAGGAAGACACATGGCCAGACATCATCGTCGTAAAGCGTCGGTGGACCCCCGACAGTCGCCGTCATCCGATCCGTCGAGTCCCGCGGCTCGGTATCGGGCGTTCCGCGATCGTCAGCGCAAGGCGACAAGCGCGGCAGGACGGTTCGCCGAGACACTGGATTTTCCTCTGGATGACTTTCAGATGCGAGCCATCGAGGCTTTGGAGGCCGACAACAATGTTCTTGTGGCCGCACCGACGGGTGCGGGCAAGACGGTGATCGCCGACTTCGCCGTTTTTCTGGCGCAGGAGCGTAACGTCAAGGCGTTCTATACCACGCCCATCAAGGCGCTGAGCAACCAGAAGTATCATGATCTGGTTGACGTCTACGGTTCCGAACGCGTCGGGCTGCTCACCGGAGACACCTCGATCAATGCCGAGGCCGACATCGTGGTGATGACCACCGAGGTCCTTCGCAACATGCTGTACGAGGACTCCTCGACCTTGACCGCACTGCGGTACGTGGTGCTCGACGAGGTCCATTATCTCGCCGATCGTTTTCGAGGGCCGGTGTGGGAGGAGGTGATCATCCACCTTTCCAAGCGGGTGAAGATCGTCGGGCTGTCGGCCACCGTGTCCAATGTGGAGGATTTTTCCGCGTGGATGGAGTCGGCTCATGGTCGTACGTCCTTGGTGGTTTCCGAACGGCGTCCGGTGCCGCTTGAACAGCATGTGCTGCTTCAGGAGGATGAGCATCACGAACCGGAGATCTACGATCTGTATCGATCCGCGGAAAGCACTCAGCTCAATCCGACGCTCACGACGCGAATCCGGGAACTGGATCATAGAGCGGCCAGAAGGGTCAAAGGACGTCATGACGATGGTCGTGGCCATTCAGGCAAAGGCAGGGGAGACCGACGCGACGAGCATGCGAATCGGTATCTTCCGCGACGATGGGCCGTGGTCGACGAGCTCAATTATCTCGACATGCTGCCCGGAATCTTCTTCATCTTCTCCCGCAACGGATGCGACATGGCAGTGCAGCAATGCATCAATGCCGGACTGGAACTCACCACGATGGAGGAATCCCAGCGGATCCGGACCATCGTGGATGAGATGGTGGAGGGGCAGCTTACCAAGGACGAGCTCAGGACCCTGCAGTTTTCGAAGTTCCGGTTTGCGCTCGAAGAGGGATTCGCGCCGCATCATGCCGGCATGATCGCACTGTTCCGTCAGATTGTCGAACGGCTATTCGAGGAGAGTCTGGTCAAGATGGTGTTCGCCACCGAAACCTTGGCGCTCGGCATCAACATGCCGGCTCGATGCGTGGTGGTGGAAAAACTGGAGAAGTATGACGGCACCGGTCATGTGCCGCTCACGCCGGGGGAATTCACCCAGCTCACTGGTCGTGCCGGACGTCGAGGCATCGACACCATTGGCCATGCCGTGGTGGTGGATCATCGTGGTTTCGAGCCTCAGACGGTGGCGGCCCTATCGTCCAAGCGAGTGTATCCGCTGCATTCCAGCTTCCGGCCGACCTTCAACATGGCCGTGAACCTGCTCAACACCAGCGACTATCGCACGTCGCGCGTCACCCTCGACCATTCGTTCGCCCAATGGGAGGCGAACGAGTCCGCTGAAACATTGGAGTCTCGTATCGACACGCTGACTCAAGCCATTGAAGGATACGAGCAGGCCTTCGAATGTGATCAGGGCGATTTTCGGGAGTTCATGACCATCCGCATGCAGTTGACGGATCTGGAACGGGGTGCGAGACGCGAGCTCAAGCATCGCAACTTCCCTTCGGGACAGGCTCGCAAGCAGGCGTTCCTTGACCTTGATCGGCGTATCGCTCAGCTGCGCGAAGCCGATCGGGAGCATCCGTGCCGCCAATGCGCCGATCTTGCCCAGCATATGCGGTGGGGTCATCGGTGGATGCGCGAGACCCGCGAATTGGAACGGGTCCGTGGTCGATATGCTTCGCGTACGGGCTCCGTCGCCCGACGGTTCGACACCATCTGCTCGATTCTGGAAAACATGGGGTATCTCAATGCCGTGGTCGATGGCAGTGAGTCGAAACGGCCTCGCGACTACACGTTGACGACACGGGGTCAGTTGCTTCGACGGCTGTACAGCGAACAGGATCTGGTATTGGCGCAGTGTCTGCTTGAGGGTGTCGCCGACGATCTCAAACCCGCCGAGATGGCGGGACTGCTCAGCGCCTTCGTCTATGAGTCGAGGCGGGGTAATTCCGGTGAGCCACGACGATATCCCGGCGGTCCTGAGGGATCGGTGGCCAAGGCGGCGATGGCTATTCGGCAGGTATGGTCCCGCATCAACGCCACCTGCGAGGATCTCGGCCTGGATCCACTGCCGCAGCTGGATTTCGGGATGGTGGACATCGCTTATGAGTGGGCTAGGGGAGGGTCGCTTTCCGATGTGTTGCGTGATACTGAAATGACGGGTGGCGATTTCGTCCGCACCTGCAAGCGGCTGACCGATGTGCTCGGTCAGGTTGCGCAGACAGGTCCGTATCTGCCTGTGGATGGGGAGGACGTGGCCGCAACGGCGAGTCTGGCCGCGGCACGGATCAACCGTGGCATCGTCGCCTATTCCGGGGTCGACTGATCTGTCCTCTACTGGACTATCTGAGGAATAAACGTCAGGTCAAAGCTGTTCTGTACCGTAGATACGGTTTGAATGCATAATCGAGGAGGAATCATATGGCTGAACGCAGTCTTCGCGGCATGAGCATCGGAGCGAAGTCTCTGGAGTCGGATGACAACGTGGATTTTGCGGCGCGAACCGATGTGGCCTATGTCTGCCCCAAGGGTCATCGCACGATTCTTCCTCTTGCCGAGGGTGCGGAAATTCCTGAGGAGTGGGAATGCCGCTGTGGACAGACCGCGCATCGTGAAGGCTCCGATGACAGTGAAGCCAATGAGATCACCAAGCCTACTCGCACGCATTGGGACATGCTGCTTGAGCGTCGTAGTGAGGAGGAGCTCAAGGAGCTGCTCGACAAGCGTCTCAAGATGCATCGTGAAGGCTGGATTCCCGACTACGAGTGATTCAGATGAACAATATGTGAACCGTGCGTGCCCGGCCTGCGTGGCCGGGCATAATTGTTATTCGGTATCGCGCATGAACGTGTATGAACAGGGCGGTAGCCTGCAGATCGCACATTATACAAGGGGAGAGGAGCACAGCGTTGGCACAGCATCCGAAGAAGGTCGTACTGCTTGATCTTGATGGAACGCTCACCAAGTCGGATCCGGGCATCATCGCCTCCGTCACCATGGCTTTCAAGGAACTCGGGCATCCCGTGCCGGACGATGAGGAGCTTCATCGGTTCATCGGTCCCGCCATTCAGGAGTCCATGGAGCGTAACGGTCTGCACGGCAAGGAGCTTGAAGAGGGTATTCGCATCTATCGTCGATACTATTCCGATATCGATTACTTCGACGACCCGAACCATCCTGGCAACAAGGTTCCCGGCAGACTGTACAACACCGTGTATCCCGGTATTCCCGAACAGATGCAGCGGTTGACGAGCGCCGGTTACTTCCTTGCCGTGGCCACCTGCAAGCCGGAACCTCAGGCGAAGGTGATATGCGAGCATTTCCACATCACCGATATGGTCAATGGCGTGTGGGGTGCCAGCATGGATGACTCCCGTCTGCACAAGGATGAGGTGATCCGGTACTGCTTCGACGAGATCGGCTATGACGAGGCTCAGGGCGACCGCGCCGTGATGGTCGGTGATCGTTGGACCGACATGGATGGCGGCAAGGCCGTCGGCATCGGCACCATCGGATGCCGTTGGGGCTATGCCGAACCGCATGAGCTGGAGGATCACAATGCCACGCTGATCATCGATTCCGTCGATCAGCTGTTCGACGGTGTGGAGCGGTATTTCGACGGCAACTGAAGTGATCCCAACTGATGGCATTCCTTCACCGATAGTTGGTCGTCAGGCGAAGAGAAGCTTCAGTACATTGATCCGGTCGGAGTGATTGATATTCGATCGGATCTTTTTTAGTATCCTAATCTGACATAACGTACATTATCGGATCGGTTTGCGAGGGAAATCGTGGAAACCGTTGGAATCCCAATGGTTCCAAGGGCTGCGGCGTTTTCAGCAGGATTCGGGCGCACGGCCATTTCCGGCCATTTTCGGCTATTTTCGGCTGAAGATGGCACATATTTGGCACACGCCCGACAGGCCGGGGTCCGACGTATACGGCATACGTCAACCCCCTTTCGACAAGGAGCGACCATGACGAGACGACCACGATCAAAACGCCGGGACAACGGCACTGGCACCCTGATCCGACTGGACAACGGCCGATGGCGGGCCTTCGTGAACATGGAACCCGATCCGGACGGAAACCGCCGACGGGTCAGCGCCACCGGAGCCACCCGGAGCGAGGCCCTGAACCGGGCGCGCGCCAAAGCCGACGACCAACGCCGACTGGACGGCGCGACGACGGCCGACATGCCCACGGTCGGCGAATGGTGCCGGACATGGGTGGAGACCATCGTCCGACCCCGCAAGTCCCCCAACACCTACCGGGTCTACGAACAGCGCATCCGCTGCGGCATCATCCCCGCCATCGGCACCATCCGGCTCGACCGGCTGCGCCCCTCCCACGCCCTCGACCTGGAACGCCGGGAGCTACGCCGACACGCCGCCGCCACCGCGCGGCTGACCCACGTCGTCCTCAAGGAGGCGTGCGACGCGGCCGTACGCGAACGGCTCATCGACGTCAACCCCCTGTACGCCATGGAGCCCGTCGCCCAGGACGTCGTCAGCCGGCCGATCCTCGACCCCGAACAGGCCGCACGGGTGATCCGCATGGAGCCGGACGCGCAATGGCGGCTCATCTGGCGGCTCCTCCTGACCTGCGGGATGCGCGTGGGCGAACTCGGTGCCATCACCCCCGAAAGCGTCGTCGAACAGAGGGGCGTGATCTGTCTGGAGATCACCTGGCAGCTGAAGAACTTCCCCCACGTCGCCGACCGGTCGGACCTCCCCCGCGGCTTCGAGGCGCGGCATGTGGTCGGCCACTACTGGCTGACCCGGCCGAAGACCCGCGCCGGATTCCGGCTCATCGGATCAGTGCGCCCATCCACGACACCCGACCCGGATCGAACGCCAGCATCGTGAGATCGTGGGTCATCTCGTGGAACGTGGAGTCCGGGTGGCGCGGATCCACGGCAAGGGCGCGGTCGACGGGATTGTAGACGCCGGTGGCGCGGTGACGGCCGGTGAGGCGGAACCGGAAGGCGTTGTCGGGACCGATAGCGGGGAGCATGGCCCGAATGGTGTCGTACTCGTCGCACTGCTTCTTGTCGGCGAACACCGTGGCGATCCTCCGCTCCCCCAGCCAGCGGCGCTGGCATTCCGTGCGCTGTTCCACGGGCCAGCGGGAGGAGGCGCCCATCAGCACCGCAAGTCGGGTGTTGCGATGGTCAAGCCATTCGGAGGTTATATTGCGCAGCATCTCCCTGCGTATCCTGCCGATGCTATGAGGGTTGTCGATGACCGTCCGGCCGGCCAGACGCAGGGGCGCGTTGGAGGCCGACCAGTCGAGATCATCGGTCCCCGACGGCCCGCGTCCGGTGGAGGCGAATCGTCCGTTGGGGTCGCGTGGCTATCCGTCGTCCATAATGCCTCCCGTCGTCGATGCGGGAGGCTATGCGCTCAGTAGAACATGATGAGCTGGGCGAGTCCGCCGACCAGACAGCGGTCGATCTGTTCGAGCGCGTCCGTCTCGTCGTCGGCCAGGGCGACGACGATGCGCATCCCCTCCCGTCGTTCGGCTTCGTCGAGCGTGTCCGGCCCGTAGGGGCTGACGGCCTCGAGTTCCTTCAGACGGCGTTCGATGGCGTCGGCAAGCGTGGGGGTGATGGTCATGATGGGTCCTTTCGATCGGTGCGGTTCATCCATAGGCCGGCGGTTTCGGCCAGCAGTCGGGTCAGCCGGTCGGCATCTTCATGCCCAAGATAGACGTCCTTGCGGATCTCGATCATCAGCGGGGCCAGCGTAGGGTATCGTCTCTCGTCGAGCGGTTCGGGCCGGATGGCCCCATGGAACGTGGTGTTGACGCCCACCGTATACCCTGCCTCGGCCAGCCGGTCGGCGAACAGGACGGCGGCGTCCCGTCCGGCCGCATCCCCGTTATGGCCCAGGCAGACCTGCGGGCGCGGCTCTTCGGCGTGCAGCTCGTACGGCAGGGGCCGGGTGGCGTAGGAGTGCAGGTCGACCAGCAGACACCGGCCCAGCCGCTCGCAGCGCCAACGGCACATGTCGGCCAGACGGGCGTGATACGGCCGGTAGAGCAGATCCAGCCGCCGTTCGCGCTCGCTCGGGTCGATGGGCCGTCACGCAGTGGATCGAGGTCGGCGTCCACGTCGTAGAGGACGCCCATGCCGACCCGGTTCATCTCCTCACGGGCGTCCGGGTAGCGTTCCACGTCGCACCATAGGCGGCTCATCCGGTTGGACGGCACTCCCGCGCCCAGGTCCTTCAGCGGCTCGGCCAGCCGATCCACGTTCAGGTCGGCGATCCGCCGGGCCTCACGCTGTGGGTCGGCCAGCCGCGGCGCGATGCCGACGGGCATGGTCAGTCCCGCATGCGGGATGCTCACCGCGATGGGTACGGCCGGGTCGCCGCCGATGAAGGTCATGCACTCGTTCATGCCCGGCTCATGCGTCCCCGCGGACGGTCCGGGACGCATAGGGAAGGTGCCGCGAACCGACCGGCTCGCGGACGAACGGTGCGACCCCGTGGTGAGGGTGAGAAAGGTGGTCGACATGGCCGACAAGAAGCGCAAGTTCTCAGGCGACCCGGTGATGGTGGAGAACGTCATGCTCAACTGGGCCGACACGCTCTTCAAGATCGATGAGGGCGAGAACGGGAACAAGAAGTTCGGATGCGATCTGCTGATCGACAAGAAGGACACGGCGACCGTCAGGGCACTCCAGCAGACCCTGCTGCCGGTCTACAAGAAGGGGTGTGCCGAGGGGAACCTCGACAAGGAGATCGTCAAGGAGTTCTACGGCAAGGACGTGCACGGCGAGTCGATCGACTGCCGGAAGCCATCCGAGAAGATACTCGAACTCATCAACGCCGCTGATACAATCACACCATTCCAAGACCGCCATCAAGAGCGGCAAAATATGTAGGTGTTGCAACCACCACTAAAATCAGCCCCTCGACGGGATTCTGAGCCAGCTCGGCTTCACGGCGACTCGCGACAACAACACCGGCGACATCATCGATCTTGACTGGGACTACCGGAAGAGCGGCGACGAAGACGTGTTCCTCAACGCCTTGGCTCCCGTCGATGATGGCTTCCACCTTGACTTCATGGGCGAGGACGGACCGCAGTGGCGCTACGCATTCGAGAACGGCCGCATGCTCCGCCTGCAGGGATTGGTCGTGTTCGGCTGACCGACCATAGTGGCGATTTCGAGCATAAGCATCGTGGCGTGAAAGGATAGAAAAGGATATACAAGGATAGAAAAGGATATACAAGGATATGAAAAGATATAACGAAACGTATCGATAAAACCAGCGAGGCATGGCATGGTCAATCCATTCAGACCGTCGGCGGGGGCGAATCCGCCGTATCTTATCGGCAGGGATGCACTGTTGGACGAATTCGACGATTCCCTTGAGGCCGGTCCCGGAGCCCCGTATCGACTGATGCGCATCACCGGCAGTCGCGGGTCGGGCAAGACGGTACTGCTTAACGCACTGGGCAAGCGCGCCCGTGCGCGACGATGGACGGTCATCGACGAAACGGCCACCCACGGGTTCGTCGGCAATCTCATACTCGCATTGCGTGCCCAATATGAACGACGTGACGTGAAGTCCGTCGAACTACCCAGTCTTGGCGTCGATGGACTGGGTAGCGTCGGTCTGGGCAAAGTGGAGTTCGATCGGACCGCATTGCCGATGACATTGCGCACGGCCCTGACCAATGCGGTGAATCATATCGGCGGACGACATGCGGACCGGGGACTGCTCATCACCATCGACGAAACGCAGGGTGCCGATGTTGCCGATCTTCGTGCGCTGGCCACGGCGGTCCAGCACCTGATCCGCGAGGAACGGAACATCGCAGTCGCGTTCGCCGGACTACCGGGCATGACCTCATCACTGCTGCATGATAACGTCATCACGTTCCTACGCAGGGCAACGCCCGTGGAACTGGGCGATATCTCGCTCGATCTCGTCAGTGATGCCTTCGAGGACGTCATTCACGAACATGGATATGACATCACACCGGATGCCCTGCGCATCGCCACCGAGGCGACGCATGGATACCCGTTCATGGTGCAGCTTGTCGGCTACAACATCTGGAGAAAAGCCCTGGGGGCGACCATTGATGAGAATTCCGCGCGAAACGGTGTCGAGGCTGCGAGACTCAGACTCGGTGGAACCGTGCATGAACCGGCCATCGAGGATCTGTCCAGCGTGGACCGCACGTACCTGCTCGCCATGGCACAGGATGAGGGGCCGTCACGCACCGGAGACATCGCCAGACGGATCGGCAAGGACACGCAGTATGCGGGGCGATACCGCGAACGTCTCATTCAGGCCGGAATCATCCATTCATCCTCGTATGGGTATGTGGATTTCACCATCCCCTACCTGCGGCAATGGCTGCAGGAGCACGCCGCAACCCTCATCATGCGCAGCGAATAGACGACGCATGATTTCGGTCATGCCTGACATCACCGTATTGTGCGCCGACTCGTTCGACGTGACCGATGCGCTGGTTGATCCGCACCTACACGCAGCCCGGAGATCCGGTGGTCGACCCGTTCGCCGGGTCCGGTTCCACCGCCGTGGCCGCGGCATTGGAGGGTCGTCGGTGTCTGGCCGTCGAACGGGATCCACAGTGGGCCGCCGTCGGGTCCGGGACGTTCTGGAGAATCCGGGTCTGGACGTCGGATTGGAGGACGAGATGGATTTGGGATGGCGAATCTGGGGTCGGTGGGTCGCCGTCCGGTCAACCCGGTAGCCTTCCGGGTCGTCATCATCGATGGTCGAAAAATAGTGACTAAATGTGTGTTTCATTCGATTCCGACGATCAAAGAGGTCTGGAGTGGATGAGAGGTCGGAGACGAACCGCGTCTGCAAGCCTACGCGCTCTGCAGTGTGCTGACGCGCTGGGGCTGACGCCGGTGACGACGGCGACGTCGCGTACGGTCAGTCCTTCCCCTCGCAGTGCGGCGACGGTGTTGCGACAAGCCTCGAGGACTCGTCCAGCCGCGGCTTGACGGTGACCGCGCCGACCTGCACGTCGAGCATGCCGGCCGCGTCGCGTACCATGTCCTCGACCTGATCGAGATGGCGGGCCTGCGTGAACAGGCCGGGGATCTCGGGGACCTCGACGGCCCACCAGCCGCCGCTGCGGGTGCACACGGCGGTGGCGCTCGCTGTTTCGCTCGTTTTCATCATGCGGTGATGAGTGGCCGGATGTCACCGAGACCGGTCGGGTCGAACGTGAGCAGATCGTAATCGCTCTGGAGATTGCTCCAGAACTCCGGGGTGGTGCCGAGTGCCTTGGATAGTCGCCATGCCATCGCGATGCTGATGCGACGCTTGCCGTTGACGATCTCGCCGATGGCGGTCTCGCTCACGCCGATCGCCTTGGCGAGCCGGTAGCGGCTGATGCCGAGCGGCTGCAGGAATTCCTCGTCGAGGATCTGGCCCGGTGTGCTGTAGTAGTTAGCCGTGGTAGTCGTCGAAGTAGACATCGGCTGCCTCCTTATTATCGGTCTCATTCCATCGGAATACGAGTCGCCATTGCTGGTTGACGCGTATGCTCCAGCGGCCTTGCAGATCGCCTCTGGGCGGTTCGAGCGTCTCGCCCCGGTCAGGGCTGTCCTTGACGGCGATTCGGACGGCGTGGACGTCTATTCCGTCGAACTCAAGGGCGTGATCAATGACCCATCCTTCGACGAACCGTGGGTCGACTCCTCCGCATGGCGCGCATGGTGCGCCGACTGGCCCCCTGCCCATCATCGACGTTGGCGCATCTTGATCATATCATCATGGTGAAAACGTTGGAATCGCAACGTTTCCCCGAACCCATCCGACATGTACATCATCGGATAAATGTGGACGAAGCAAACGTCGTCATTGAAGTCGCCCGGGCGGGACTCGTTCTGGCGTCTCGACGCTTGTTAGGGAATCATTCGCGATTACCGTGCCGGATGCTCATGGACGCGATCAGCGCGCATAGCGCCATCAGACAGGCCGTTCCGATCAGCGGAGCGACGAGACCTGCCGTATAGAAGAATTCGATGCGCGCAGAATGCAGCCACCCGGCGAACCATGCGGTTGCCATGCAATAGGCCCACCCATAGGCCGCGATCGTCCAGGCTGCGAATGCCAGCATAACCGGAAGCCATCCTGTGCGTCTTCTACGGGCCACCGCGACCACGGGGGCTGCCAGCAGTACGATCAACATGATCAAAGCGACGGGAGTCCATATGCGGTTCAGCGCCATCGACCAGTCGCGAGCTCGATCATGGGTCAACCAAGGCAGTGGCTGAGGCAACGGGTTTCCTGGATCGATGCCCAGATACTCCATTCCATAAAACCGACCAAGCGGCATGGGCCTCAACTGGAAATAGCCGTCCGTTGCCGGCTTCGACGGCGTAAACAGGTCTCCCGGCATCCAGGCGTGCAGCCAATCAAGACTGGCGCGCCGAACCAGGTCAGGCACTTCCCCCGCATCGATCGCAGGCAACGAGGGAATCGGCTTGAATCCCGCGGCTCGCTTCAAACTACCTGCTTCGAAGGCATGGTCGATTTGATCGTTCGCATGATCGAACAGATCGGACACCCCGGCCGGATTGCTCCAGCCGAGACCACTGTTGCTGATGGCATTGAACAGTTGCCATCCTACGAAGTCCCCCTTCAATGGCTGGCCGTACCCATGATCCGACAGCATCCACCGCTCGATCTCGGGATACTGATCCAGTGCATCGGCGGCATCGAACGCCTGCCTGATGGCCTGAGGCGGCGCCCACACATCATCGGTACGTCCCGGTGCATCGATGACGGTCATTCGTTTGATGAATCCAGCCACCGGTCCTTCGGTTCGCATATTGAGATATGCTACCCCGTATCGGCTTTGCATGTACTGCTTTGCCGTGACCATGCCCAGTGCACCAACCGATACGGATAGTATGCACATCACGGCCACTGCCAGCCGTATTGATTTCGCCAGGCCATGTCGTGCGGCTGCCAGTCCAGTCGCCATCAATACGACCAGCAGGCCCGGAATCAGCCAGATCATATCCTCCTTCAACGTTTGAAGCCATGCCGCCAGTCCCCCTGCCGCAATGGCCGACAGGGCGGCTCCGACGGTCCAACCCGCATGCAGTCGTTCCTTGTCGGAGCCCAGACGCCAGGTGCAGACGATCAACAGAGCGCATAGGGCGATCAAAGCAATCATGGCCGGGAAGAACACCGTGTTGCGATATACACGTAGCCCCAGCCAGTCATCCATTGAAGCTGGCCAGCACAGTACTCCGATCCAGGCCAGCGAAGCGGGCCATAGGCGTCGAGAGGCCGCCCACGCCGCCAATGCCGCAAGTCCTGCCGCCGTTATCAAAGTCAGCAGGTTAAGTGTTACCACGTCGATTCTCAAAACGTGCGCGGTTCTCAGGAGCATGGCATATCCCTGATTCTTGGCGAGCGTATAGCCGTAGCCCAGTCCGGCGGCTCCACTTGCCTGATCGACCAGCAGACGGTCATCGGCCCCCTGATCGAATGCATACCATGGGCGAAGCGTTATCCCCAAGGCAACGCGGAACCCCAGAACAACCAGACACGCTGACAATTGCGTCAGAGGAATCAGTATGGAATGAGAAGTGATCGTTCTGGTGGTCATAACGCCTCTGTGTTCAACGAAGTACGATTCGGTACGCATATAGGTTCATGAGCTGTATCGGCGGATGGCGCATGAACCTGCATACGAACGCTAATGAATGCTCCCGCCTGATCTCAGTGTACTCATCGTCAAATTCGACCGCGATCCTTTTATCAAGAAAAGACCGGCCTCGATTTCTGTTGTAGGATGACTCTCCGAAAAACAGAAAGGGTTGTTGATATGTCACTCAAGCGTACGCTGGCGGCGTTGCTGACCTCGCTGGCCTTGTTGGTTCCATTGTCGGCATGCACGGTGCAGATCTCCGACGATGAGCATGCCGATGCGTCATCTTCGATTTCGACAGGACGGACTGATGGTAGCACGGCTTCGGACATGGCCGATTGGGATTCCGACGAGGCGCCCAACTACTATCTGGTGACCGGCAAGGCGAACTTCTCGGCCGCAGGCTCCATGCCTTCCACAGGCACGATTCGATACGCCTCCCCCGACTCGCTGAACCGCTCCGGCACTGCGGTCGGCGTGATCGACCATCGGATGATGAAATCCGGTTCGGCCCGGGAACGCCACATGCCCGAAACGATCACCGGATGGCCGAAGCATAACCCCAAGGTTGCGATCCGGATGGCTTCGGGCCGCACCTACCACGGCTACCTGTTCAACAAATCGCACCTGATCGCCAAATCATTGGGTGGCGAGGATTCGGCACGCAACATGGTCACCGGTACCAGGACCCAGAACGTGGGCGATAACGACGCCACGCCCGGTGGCATGGCCTATACGGAGACCCTGGCCCGCGACTGGCTGAAAACCCATCCGAACGGCACGATCGACTACATGGCAGCCCCGCACTACTCCGGGTCCGAACTGCTGCCCCGCACGGTAAGCGTGGACATCCGATCCTCCGACCGTTCCATCGACCAGCATGTCATCGTCTACAACACGGCCGAAGGCTACGATATCGACTACATGAACGGCGGCACGCGCTGACCGGTTCCGGTGATCCGGCAAAGGCTCCAGAACCTCGAGAATAAGCTCGTCGGATCTCCTCCCTGTTTTTGTCCGGTTGTATCCATTGAGAACGAAAGGATGCTGGGAATCCAAAAACCAGCCCCCCCGTTCTCTGATGGATATAATCGGATATAGGGGGGGGGTATTATCCTCCTTGAAGAGAGGATGGAGTCATTATGAAGATTTGCCGGAAATGCTTAACGGAGAACAAAGATCGGGCCAGATTCTGCCGATCTTGCGGCACGCCACTCGGCGCGCCGATTCCGCAGAATCCCCCTACTGCAACCCATCGCACAGCTGCGTTATCCGATGCGGCTCTTGGATCCGTCTCCGCGCCCCCTGCAGGGGGCGCTGCCGTTCCGACATCTGCCGATACGCAGACGACGATGTCTACCATACAGAATCCCGCATCTGCCACAAATGGGCTGGGAACGTGGCTGAAGTCGTCGTTCATACGGCCTTCGGGGGAATATAAAACTCAGTCATGGTGGCCGATTGTCCCCCTTTCCTGCAATGCCGCCGTCGTCGGGCTGATTCAATATGTATGGGCTTGGCACTGGTTCAACGACGCGAATGGCGTACTTGCGAACATCAGATACTGGATGACGGGTTACTCCTATGGCGGCAATCCCTTCGATGACACGCCTTCCGTAACCGTGCCGCTGTTCCATTGGGTGTACTGCTCTCTGGTCGTACTCGCACTGCTGTACCTGACCGTGGTGCTCTGCTGCATCGGCGGATACACCCATGGTGTATCCGTTCCGTTCCGGGAAACACATGTTCGGGTCTCGCAGCATCTGATGCCATTGACGCTGATCAATCTCGCATCGCTGCTGTTCGCAGCATTGGGCAACGGAACATTCATCCCATCCCTGGTTCTTCTGGCCATCGGAGGACTGATGGTGTTCGTTACGCCTCTCGCCTATGCCGCCCGATGCGACAGCAGGCATGGTCTCGACCGCGTGTGGGTATGGAGCGCCGACCTGCTGATCTGTCTGCTGTCACATGCGACGTTCTGGTTTGTCGCATGGGCCATCCTGCAAGGCATTGTCAGAATCGTCGTCGCTTCGATGTAGGAGGAAGCCATGTTCACCTGCCCCAAATGCCATGCTTCCCGTTCCTTCAACGATCGTTTCTGCACCCAATGCGGAGCCGACCTGCCGAAGATCTCCCTTTCGAATCAGGCAAGGACGATATTCCTCGCTCACTCCAAAGCGTTCATCACAGGATTCGTGCTCTGCGCAGTATTCATGCTGGGAGCGATCGGCATCGTCATACTCAACCATACGGTGTTTTCTCCGCGGCGAACGGTGGATGCCTATGTGACGGCCGTCTCCGAGGGACGTTTCTCAAGCGCAACCGCAATGGTAGATCCCAAAGTCGATGTCAAAGAGAGGGTACTGCTCTCCGATGGCATGGCCGCGGGGGATCATCTGATCAAGGATGTTTCCGTCTCCGAACAGGATTCCACCCGTGATTCGAAGACCTATAGAATCGCCTATACCGTGAATGGTCTTCATGCCGACAGGATCCTGACTGTCGAGAGGACGGGAAGAACCTGGCTGCTGTTTGACCGATGGACCATTACCACTCCGATGCTGACGAAAGCCTCGCTGACCGTACCCAGGTACGTCGATTCCATCACCGTCAACGGCAAGACCGTGGATCTTACGCAAATATCCACTTCGTTGCAGGGGGAATCCGATTCCTCCACTGGAGATTCCTCCGATGGCTCATCCAAGTCCGCACACTCGTACGCTCTGTACCTGTATCCCGGTAGCTACGATGTCGCCACGAAGGATTCGAAATATCTCACAGCCGCTACGAATCGCATCGACGATTATGCTCCGAGCATCATACTGAAGCCGCAGGCAAAGGATACGTTGAAAACCGAAATCAATGATCAGATCAAGCAGCATGTCGACGAATGCCTAACCTCGCACGAGACGTCCGATGCCGGATGCGGCTTCATCAACGGTGGCCTCGAAACCGATTATACGGACTACGGGTATGACACAAAGAAATACAGCAATATCAACCGCAAGCTGACTGCCGGCTCCCCCACCTTGAACGAATTGAACCCGCTCGACAGCACGTTCCGAACCGATGACATGCAGGTTCACATCACCTATCAATACCAGTGGGCCTCACTCGAAGGATTCATGGGCCCAACATCCGGGGAGAACGATGTGACAGGGGCTGTTTCCGGCTCCTTCTCCGTGAAGAACGGACAGCTCAAGGTTCTGCTCGACGATTCGGACAGCGACGAATAGCGAACCGACTAGAGTTCACGGGCGACACGGCGACGTTCCTGGGACTGAAGTTCCAGCTTCTTTCTCAGACGTCGCGCCGTGAGCTCGTCGATGGGACGTCCGGGATTACGAGTGATGTTGCGATTCGTGAGATCCACGAAATCCTCGTGGCTCAATGCGTCCCTGACGTGATGCCACAGTGCGCCGACGGACACGCCGAACACAGCCTTGCCGCCACGGACCAGAGCGATCACCTGTTCGTCGGTGGTGCATTCGTATACGGTTTCGCCGTCGCACATGATGGTGATGTCCTCAAGCTCGTCGGCGGTGTGCCTCATCAGCACGCCGAGCGCTCCGGTCACGTTCTGCAGATTCACCCCGGCATCCAGAAGTCTCTTGGAAACCGCCAGTATCACCACATCCTTGAAGGAATACAGACGGCGTGAACCGGAACCATGAGAGGGATTGATGGAAGGCTCGACGATCTGCTTGCGAGCCCAATAGTCAAGCTGACGATAGGTGATACCGGCGACCCGTGAAGCCACGGTGCCCCGGTATCCCCTCGTCTCATGCACAGTATTCGCGGTTTCGAACAGACTCCCCTGCACAGCATTATCCGAGCCGAGATCAAACCGCGAAGTTCCCGAAGTCCCCTGACCGTCCATCACCGTACATCCCTTCGCAAGCACATCACCTCGTAATCGACATGCCCTGATGCCAGTCTAGACCGCGGGAAATCGATCAGCGGGCAACGACCGCCGATTTCGTGAAGAACACCAAACGGAACTTGCCGATCATGATCTCATCGCCGTTATGCAGCACCGCTTCCTCAACCCGCTGACGGTTCACATACGTACCGTTGAGAGAACCGGCGTCCTGCACGGTGAACTGATTGCCGTTGCGACGGAAGATCGCGTGGGCGCGGGAGACCGTGGAATCGTCAAGCAGGATGTCCGCCTTCGGATCTCGCCCTACATTGATGACGTCCTCATCAAGCAGATAGCGGGAACCGGATACGGCACCACGCGTGGAAATCAGCAACGCCGAATTGTCGTTCAGGCGTGCGATCGTATCCAGATCCTGCTGGGTAAGGGGCCTGTCCCCCGCTGTGGTAATCGGAATATGAATGGCCGGGATACCAATGATCGTGGTCTCACCGGCGGTAGGAATCGGATCAGTCATAACGATCATTGTACAATGCCTCTCGCGCAATGGGTGTGACGGACACCCGATGCCCGTCACACTTGACTGCGCTATCGCATCGCTTCCACGTACTTATTTCTTTGAAGGCATGATGAGGCGCAGTCACTACGGTCGGATCGTCGGGTTAAGTCCATTGCCGCCACACGGTTGAAAGAATTGGCTGCATGCCCTGGAACTCGCGCCCCGTGACAACAGCACGATCGTGCCTATTCGCAGCATCGTCACATATCGTCATAGATGGTTACAATGTCGTGCTGCAATGCGTTTAGGATGATGTTCCTATATTCGTGACGAAATACGCGGTGGAGTGCATCATCCACCGAGTATCGAGGCCACGATAGCATATTGATCAATCGTGCGGATGCTAGGTTGGCAGGCGGAACAGTATCGATAATGAGTAGACAGTGATGGTTGTCCAACGATTTGATTTGAGCCTGAGGAATATCATCATCGGCATCGGCGTTATTACCGACCCATAGCCTAGGACTCGCATCCGGTATTTGACGGGATACCGCCGCGGTCAATCCTGAAAACGGCAACTGCCGTCTATTGTCTGCTGTGATTCTCTCCGATTCCGTTGGATCCACCAATCCGGACAGCATCTCACAATCCTCGGTGATTCGCTCGGTATGAGCGATAACGCAACGATACATGCCTTCATCCGTGACCATCAGATTTCGTGAAGTAACCATCAGAGACAATATGCGCCGCACGATATGTCGATCGTTGTTCCCGAACCATTGCCGGATAGTTGGATACGGGCTCGACAGCGTTTCCAGCCACGCCGTTGACTTGCGTTCTACGGTCCGCCTATCAATGCCGTAGATGCCGCCGTAACCGTCATCCAGACAGAACGCCTGCATCCAGAACCTCAACGCAGAGTACACCGTCCGAGCAGCAAACTTTTCGTCCGACTCATCACGGATTTGGACAAGACCGAGATCCGTGGCCATGTCATCCAGTATCCTACCGACCATTACGATTCCAGACACGCGTCAGCAAGGTGTTACATGAATAGAAATCCTTGCAGCCATTAGCGAATGATTTTGCATGGTCCAGTCCCCGATAGAGCGATAGCTGCAGCGTAAGATGTGGCGAGATCCACTGACCGGTTCCCTTGATTTTCAGCAGATCTCCCGCAACGACTACGGTAGCCGGTAACACCAATGTCGTTGGAGGAAGCCCACCACCGATGTGCTTTCCAAGAGTCTCGACCTTGGCGAGAATGGTTTTTCCACTCACGGTAGGATTCAATCCCGAACCATGCGCGAATACAGGCGTCGATCCTGAATGAGGGAGTACCGTATACCGTTCGGTCGGCACGTAGAATACCCTATTCCAGACCTCTCTGGCCACCAGACGGAGATTGCCGTATGCACCCACCGGCAGTATGGTGATGGTCTTCGATTGCGTGCGGGAGATTTGGAATAGCGTATTTTCGTTGACAGTGTCGAACAAACCATCCAGTACAAGCACGTGTTGATGCTCATCGTTCATCAGATCATCCAACGTCGAGGAATCAGCCCAATCCATTGGCACACTGACATGAGCCGCCGGAACACCCTGCATCGAGTATGAGAGCGCGTTGGCCAGAGGAATCGCAAACATAGAGTCAACGGCCAGCAGATGGGTTGCCGACAAGGTGGACCATATGCCATCGGCCAACATACTAAGGTCGGCAGATTCCTGAACAGACGCGATACCGAACTGTCTCAGATTGCGTTTCAAAGCATCGGCAAATCCGTTGACGGGTGCTGGAATACCGGATTCCGGGTAGCGGGAGGGTCTCAAAGCATTCACATCGGCCGGATCTGACTGACGTTCGGAAGCAAATCGGGCCGTAGCCTGCAAACCGAGCCTCAGCACGGCATCCTCCTCAAGACGGGATAACGCCTGCTCTTTCTTCTGCTCGATATCATTCAGCTTCGTCCGCTCGGATTCGATTTGCTGACGGATTTCCTCAATCTGCCGGTTGAGTTGCTTCTCCTGATTGACAAGATCATCGTTTGCGGCGACTTGTTGTTTCGCGTCCTCCTCAAGTTGATGCAGATCCGTCTTTCTCTGAGCGATTTCATCATCCAAGCTCCGCAGAACCTCGTTGCGGCACTGCTTCACGAACGCGTCGTCATTCTTCAGCGTTTCCCGAATCAGACCGTTCATGACTTCCGTATCGGGGTGTTTCATCCTCGCCAGTAGTTGACGTATTTGCGTAATATCCGACGTGGCAATATGAGCACCAAGGAAACTCTCCAGACGATTCGGGGCCTTAAGCGCAATATCGACCATCGCGGCGACGCGTATGGCATCCGCATCTCCTACAGTGACGGATGCACTGTCGAAAAACCATTGCGCATACCGCTTGATGTATTCCGACAATGGCTGAATGAGCACCAAGTCATCCGGATCCGGCAGCGATGGACTTTCGTAGACATATCGATCCTGTCCGCGTTCAGTCAAAGCTCTCGGAATCCTTGAAACCATGTCCCTGTTCAGCATGTATCGCTGCGCGGTCAAGGATCCTTTCCTGTCAAGGCGAAGCCACCCGTCTCCATAAATGAGATCATGCCGATCGATCAATACGACTCTGATCTTGTCATCACTCTCCGCATACGCCACCAGCAACTGATTCGCGGGAATCCCTCGGTACTGCCATCCTTTGACCAGCCTATCGCGAAGGCCTTGAACATCATTCACTCCCGGACAGTTAATTACCTCATACAATGCAGGAGAATCATAGTGTCTGACATATGGGTTCAGTACCCACGGCCTGTTGGGTGTATCTTCGTTGGGACTCCACTTGAGAAAGATGAAATCATCGTTGGCACCCATCGCAGTCAGCACCTCCGCTCTATAAAGCGAAATCGGGTCCTCGGGATCATCACGCGAAATCCCTCGTTTAATCTCTTCAGGCGTGTTTTCCCAATATGCCCATTCGTAATGCTCTCTTGAATCCAGTCCACGGTGATAATCCATGATCCGATACAACGCACTGATCTCTTTGCCTTGTCCTCGCTTGGCAAAGCAAACAGAGGAATGATCGTATTCGGAATCGTTCAGCCAGACCATGATCATATTCCTTCTCGTGTGCGGGCGATGCGTTCGCCTTGCGAACCATTGCGTCCAGTGCGCTCGGGGCTCTGCCTCATACGCCTACGTGCCACATCGGCGCCGTGCCCGAACAGCAATCGCGGATCCTCACCCGTGAAGCCCGATGTCCCCTCTGAGGTCGCCATAACCGACGAACCATCGAACGTGTTTGGCATGTCGATTTCGGCGGGATGCAGGTCATCAGGAAACGTCCGACCCAATAGTACGGCGCCCCAAGGCATGTGCCTGTTTGGTTTGAAGAACAAACATGACGATTCTAGCTCATACGTTGGGTTCAACTCCCGGTCGAATCCCACGAACCCGATGCTGCGAGAGTTTCGCAGGTCGAATGACCGTCGGTCCACCCGATCAGCGTTGGCGCTTCCCGGTATTCGGTACGGGAACTGGTAAATCGGCATGGACCTGCGGAACAGCGGTTCGTCAACGCCGAATGATCTCAGACTCGGCGGCCATACCAGCTGCGCGGAACGATCGACATCCGAAAGACAGTATCCATACGTTCCCAGCCAGTCATCGACACGATTACGATGATGAGAAGTAGGAGACACCCTTACTCGGTATACGACCGTTTTACTTTCTCCGATCAGTCGTCCAGCTAATTTCGATACATCGAATATCGACTCGAGTTCCCGACCTCGCCGCCGGTCAGTGACCACATAATAATCAATACCGGTGTGCAAAGCAGCACCCTTGCACAGATACCGGCCTCCGTCGGTACCGAAGGCATCCGAGAACAGCATTACTCCTCTGCTGTTCTCGGCGGATCCCACATATTTCCACCACTTTTCCGGAATAAGAATACGGGATTCCACATCGCCGAGCGGATGACTGATCGTGATGGTCCGGCCTCGCCGTTCCGTCAGGTACCTCAGTGAATGTCGTTCACCGTCCACGGTGATGACGTCATCATCCGACAGAACATTTTTCAGAAAGGTTAGTCTTCTACGTCGCAGACTGAATTCGACTCGGAAAGCATCGGCATGATCGCGACTCTGAACCCTGCGCAGGAGCATCAACAGTGAGGGCACGATCGAATCATAAAGAACCGTGCTAGTACCACTCTGATATAGCTGGCATTGCCGCGCCCATTCATCGTTCCTACGATGTTTGAAATGAGGGGATTTGGCATATGGGAGCCGAGAGGGGCTCCGCAAGCCCATGGCTGCGGGAATGACCGGCCGATTGCAATACGGGCATACAAAATGAATGCCTCTCGGAATCATCCCATGGAATTCCTCATCAATGTCTTGGGCACGAACGAGATAAGGTTCCGCTGTTCTCATCAGACGGATCGCCTGGTCCATCCACTCACGCTCCCTGCAGACGGAGTTCCTGCCGCATGTCCATGACGCCGGCTTCGGCCTCCCACAGGCGTGCGTCGTATGATCCGCCGCCATCCCGTACCTTCATTTCAAGACCGGTGCGAGCCAGCTCATACCAGTGCAGCGCCTCCCGACAGTCGCGGTCACAGCCTTTCGCATCGTTGTACGCCCGTGCCAGACGCAGTGCGGCGCTCCCCCATATGCGCGGCGAATCATCCCTGCCCAGTTCAAACGCCTTGCGGAACATCGACAACGCCCTGCCATAGTCCGGATCGCATCCACGCCCCTCGTCCAGCATGTCGCCATACTTGTAGCAGCCTTCGGCGAGATCCTCCTCGGCGGCGCGCCGGAAGGATTCCAACGCCATCGTATCGACATCGGGCTTTGGCGGAACCACGCCGAAGTTATCGAAATACGACCGGAAATACCTCCCCTCGCACCGGTCATAGGCATAGATGTACCCCAAGCACAGCCAGCCGACCGGGTTGCCGCGTCCCGCCGAATGGCGGTACAGCACTTCGGCGGCACGGAAACAGTCGATTCGCGCTTCACGATCCTCGATCGCGGTGAGCCCCATGCCTTCCGTGTAGTACATGCCGCCGTATTGCAGTGCGCGCTCGCCGTACGGGTCGGAAACATCCGCCTTGTCGCACTCGTCCGAGTCGTCCTCCCCGCTGTCGTAGAACGGAACGCCGAACGGCGCTTCGCCGGCATGCCCAATACCCAGCGGCGGGTTCAACGGCCGTTGCCGCACATGTGGATAGCAGTCGATGCGATCACGCCCCTTGACGATCTCCCCGTGATCGTCCTCATCCTCGACGGGTACCGTGATGAACATCGAAGGCAGGATCGGACCGATAATCGGATCGTCGTACAGGAAGAACAGCAGTCCTCCCTCCTCGTACACCGGAATGTCGGGATGGGCGCTCCACAACGGCCAAGGGGCCGGGCCCCAATCATCCTCGTCATCGTAGACGTCGTCAGTCATCAAGCACCAGCCTTACCCACAGGCGATGGTAGTCGCCCAGCGTCTCCGTTTCCAAATACTCGGCATACACATGCTTGCCCGCGTCCATCAGCCTGGCGATGATCTCGTTCTCATGCGCACGCAGATACCCGATCGGCACGTCGCCCGCATACACCTTCACCGCCCAGCGATCCTGTGCGTCCTGCGGTTCGCGTTCCAGCCGCAATCGTGCCGTCCCATCGGACTCCGCCGTCTTCTCGTTCAGTCCTCTCAGCGCCTGGTCACTGGCGCCACTGTCGCCGAACCCGCGGCTGCCCACCAGATACGTTCGCTCGATAAGCGTGATCGCATCGGCATACGGTTTCGGCATATCGACGTCCCCGGCGATCCCGCCGAATAGTGCCAGCTCCCCGTCTTCGTCGCCGGGCAGCGGTACCAGTCCTCCCGAGTCGGAGGATCTCATCGGATCAATCATGATCAACTCCTTTCATCAGTTCCTCATAGCGTTCGTCGTAGTACCTGCGCGAAGCTTCGTGGGCGTCGATTCGATCACGCAGCGCATTCACCTGTCCGGTCACCCATTCGACATCGGAAAGGCGATCACCCAACGTATACGGTTCCGTGGAGGTCAGCACCTCCAGCCGATGCTTCACGGAACGGAGACGATCCTCCAGCATATCGATCTCGAACCGAAGCTCCTCGGCACTGAGTCGGTCAAGACCCATATCGTCCGTCATATCCGCGGTGGCGACATCCAATGCCTTCATCATATCGAGATCGCCGGAAACCAGTGCATGCTGCGCCATCGCATAGTATTCGGCCCGTCTTTCGTCACCGGGATGCAGATCGGGATGGCACCGGCGAGCCAGCCGACGAAACAGACGCTTCAGCTCCTTCGTCGAGGACGCGCTCAGCGTAACCGTCGAGCTCCTCCATGACAACCATGTATTCAGTTTCCCGGACTCGACCCGCACTCGTTCGCGCCACGCGGCCAACTCATCGTCCAACCGTTTTTCGATCAACTGCCCATCAATGGATCGACCACGATTGACGGACGACCGCGCCAGAGCATATCGACGTTTGGCACGACGGGCCGCCAGATCGGCCTTGACAAGACGAACCCTCCACACGCCGATCTTCATCCAGAAATCAGCCTTGATGCCGGGAATGATCTGTCGGCTGACCTCCTCAGTGCGGAATATCGTCTCCGTGATCCGACTGCGAATCCCGTCGATCTCGGCGAGCAGTCGAACGCGCTCGCCGTTCACGTCTGCATCGTCGTTGCGGAAATCCTTGTCGTTCATGTCGTGACAACCCCCATTGGTACGCTCTCTACCACTATATCGGCAATTGCCGTCCGGGGGGATCGCGTGATACGCGAGTACAGTTGATCATGGCATTCGTTCTTCTCATAAGGAGTACATCATGACATTGCTGGAGCCGCCGAACATCCCCGTACGTCGCGCGCACGACGGACTGGAGCTGCCCGCCATAGGGTTCGGCACCTATCGGGTGAACGGATTCGCCGGAGTCGAAGCCGTGCGTTCGGCCATCGAGGTCGGCTACCGACTCATCGATTCGGCGTTCAACTATGAGAACGAGGGTGTGGTCGGCAAAGCGATCCGTGAATCCGAGGTGCCTCGCGAACAGATCATCGTCACTTCGAAGCTGCCGGGACGCCATCATCAGTACGATCAGGCGCGCTCGACGATCGAGGAGTCCGTGGCCCGCATGGGACTCGACTACATCGACCTGTATCTCATCCACTGGCCGAACCCCTCGCAGGGTCAGTTCGTGGAGGCGTGGCAGGCGCTTGTGGACGCGAGGAAGCAGGGCATCGTCAAGCATATCGGCGTGAGCAATTTCCTGCCCGGCCACATCGATCTGCTCATCCGCGCCACCGGAGTCACCCCGGCGGTCAATCAGGTGGAGCTGCACCCGTTCTTCCAGCAGAGCGAGCAGCGCGCCTACGACGAGTCGCACGGCATCATCACCGAGGCGTGGAGCCCTCTCGGCCGAGCCAACCAGATGCTCAGGGATCCGGACATCGTGCGCATCGCCGACAAGCACGGCGTCTCCCCCGTCGCCGTGATCCTGCGCTGGCACCTGCAGCTGGGCGACGTGGCGATTCCGAAGTCGATGAACCGTGAACGTCAGCGCGCCAACCTTGACCTCACGGGCTTCGAGCTCGACGAGCAGGATATGCGCGACATCGCCGCCATGGACAACCCCGAAGGCTACACCTTCGGACAGAACCCCCATTGGCATGAGGAGGACTGAATCCGCCATGTCACTTCCGCCGAAACCTTTGCTGGACGAATTCGAGCGCATGTTCGATGACGTTCCACAGATCCTCGAACGAGCCCTCGACTACTGGCAGGACGGTCGTGTGGAAGGCATCGAGGAAATAGCGCCATCGTTGTTCCATGCGCGAGTCACGGGCAGCGAAGGTTCCGGTTATGATGTGGACATTCGACTCAACGACGAGTCCGCCTTCGACGCCATCGATACCGCAGAGACCGAAGAGTCCGGCCTCGATCCCCATGATCCCCGCAACCGGCATGATCGTCGCGTGATGTCCACGGCCTGTACCTGCCCGTATCTGCGAACCCCGTACTGCAAGCATGTGGGAGCCGCGCTGTATGCGCTCCGCGCACGGTTCGAGAAGACAACGCCAAGGAATGATGCGTTCTCTCATGAGTCCCACGAACAGCGGACCGCCGTGCCGCATTACGTGTTGGATGGGATCCTTGAACGTATCGAACAGCAGGTCATTGAATCGGACGGCAAGAACCTGCTGTTCTTCTGGTCGCCGCTCTGCCGGCATTATGCGGAGTATCTTCGCTCGGAGAAGGAACAGACGCTCATTCCCCCGACGGAAGCCGAACGCATGGTTCTCGAACCATTGGCCGAATATCACGCTCGACATGGTCATGGGCGTCATGACGACAATGACGATCATGACCATGTCACCGGGTCAGACGATGCCTTTCCTCGGTCAGAAAGACTCTCGGACGACGACGAGTACCTCGAATCGTCGGAGGATCCGGAACTGGAACAGGCGCTTTGGGGTCTGCGCACGGTTGCCTACAATGCCCTGCATTCGACGGATTATGCGAACGCCTGCGTGAACCTGTCGACCTGCGTACAGGCATTGACGGCGTTCACGGGTTCGTTCGATGGCGATGGGCGCGAACTGGTGGATGAAAGCGCCATGCTAGTCAACCGAATCCGCTGCTACCTGGAAAACGTGGCTCAATACGCGGATTCAACAACGGCAGGCAAGGCACTGGGCGAGATCGCCCAAGCCGCCCATGCTCCGCAGATCCAGTTCCAGCAGCCGTCGGACGCCGCCATGCTGCTGGCCGGGGCACTCGCCTTCGCCCATCACGACGACAAGATCATGTGGGCCTATGACGTCATCGATACGGCCCTCGAACGGTTCGGCCCTGAGCATGACCATGAGCTGCCGCATGAGATGATGCGGATATCCCGCCATGAGCTGTATCGGTACGTGCTGATGGTGGCCTACGATCTACGACGCATGACGGACGACGAATCGGGATGTCAGGAACTGTGGAGGGAGAACCCCGATTCTGCTCCCCTGCTGCTCATGCACGCGATAACACTGATGAAGAGCCGCCGTTTCGCTGACGCCTACCAGCTGGTTGCCGATCATCTCGATCGGTGCTCGGACAAGTTGGACGCGGACCTTGAGATCGTGCGCAACGGTCTGTTGGACGGATTGCTTCCGCATGGATGGCATACCGTACTCGAATGCTGTGCCGAGGGCATGAACGACGTCGATAGGCTCGCCGACGTCTATCGGTTCCTTATCGTCAATTGCAATACCAAATCGGATGCCGGATACGTGTCACGATTTCGGCGTCTGATGAAGCTCAACGGTACGGACGACGAGCAATGGCATGACATGGCCCGCACCCTCGCCCGCGAATGCTCCCGCAATATCGCGGAACGCATCAGAACGCGGTCTGACATGCCGTTGTATGAGATCGAAAGCGGACGACGAAGCAGCGTCTGGACCAATCCCGCCTACGAGAAACTCATCGTCGAGGAACGACTGTCCGATGCCGCGCTCACCTACTGCGTGACCATCGACTATCCCTCGCTGCCGCTGCTGAAAACCATGGCCATCAGCCATCCGGAGGACGCCCGTCAGGCAATCAGCAACGCCCTGCCAGACGGCGCTCTTGACGCGAAGGCAATTATCGCCGGTACGGGGCGTCGGGGCATGAATGCCCATCGCACGACGTATCGTCAGGTAGCCAAGCAGCTTCGCCGGTACGCGGAGGTGTTCGGCGACGATGAGATGCGCGAACTCGCGCACAGGATCGTCGCCCAGTATCCGAATCGCAAGGCGCTGCGCGAAGAGCTCGCCTTCGCCCTGTGATTCATGACCAGTCGGCGAAGGCCCGACGGAAATCCGAAGAGGCCGACGCGGTGTCGACATACGGAGTGCCGAATCCCATCAGCCTCTTCATGCATTCCCGCTGGGCTGCGGTCAACCGCAGATCGTCGTACCATGCCGCCCGATCACATCCACGGCTCAGGTTCTCGCACGAATACATGAGATACAGCAGCACGTCGGCCAGCCGTGCATGGTCGAGACCGATATCACCGATCGGCACCTCGCCGATCCGACTACCGATATACCGAGCCAGGCCGAAGTCGATCAGGGAGACACGACCGCGGGCGACGTCCCCGTCATCACCGTCTTCGGCATCGGCTCCGGCAACACCGCCGTCGGTGGCATCAGCGTCGTCATATAGAACGTTCGCGATGCTGATATCACCGTGGATCACGCTCCGGTCATGCAGATACGTCACGATCTCGAGCAACCGAACGCCGATGTCGGCGATCTCATGTCGGGTGAACGTCCGATGTCCGTCGAACAGCCAACTGCGCAGCGTTCGCCCAGGCTGACATTCCAACACGAACCAGTAGCCGGTGCGATCGTTGACCACGCCGAGCAGCTGCGGTATGGCAGGATGCGACAGTCCGGAGAGAATCACCGCCTCGTAATGGTTGCTGCCGGCGTTGCGTCTGAGCATCCGGCGGCGGAACCGTTTGAGCACCACACGCCGACCGGACGGATCCTCGGCGAGAAAGCACACGCCGTACCGGCCGGAACCGAGACGTGCGGACACGGTATATCCGCCGATGCGGTCACCGACGCCGATGCGCCCGCCGATCATCCGGCCAAGTCGCCGAACAAGACGTATTCGCCGATCGGCGATCGAGTCGTTCCCGATCAACGCCGGATCGGGGAGCCGCACTCCATGCAGAAGCGTGCATTCGGATCCGCGGGTTTGCCGCAGTTCGGGCAGAACACCGACTGGGCTCCCATCGGATTGCCGCAGGACAGACAGAACTTAGAGCCGTTCGGCACCGATGCGCCGCACTTGCCGCAGGAGAGCTGGGCTCCACCCACCGTATGGGTCTGCTGCGGATAGCTCTGATGTGGATACTGCTGCGTCGGATATCCCTGCTGAGGATAGGCGACATGGCCATACCCGCGATCGGAGCTCGACATGCTGCCGAACATGCCGAACAGGCCCTTGCGCCTGTAATGCCTGCCCCCCTGATACTGGTTCGGGTACCGACGCCTGCTGCTGGAGAAGAAGCCGCTCATCATTCACTCTTTCCGGGATAAGATTTCCCCACCGCCGAATCGGCCCTTTGCCGAAATCGGACACGTATCCGCATTGTACGCCGACTTGCGATCAGGATTCGTCCGTTTTGCCGTAGAAGAGACGATCGGTGACCAGCCGGCATTTGCGCATGATGCCGAGCAGCTCGTTCTCAAACACCTGACCTCGATGGGCAGGTTCCTTGAGTACCGCCGCGATGCCACCGAGCGAATACATGTCGTCGGGCAGCACGTCCGCGCGATTGGCCCTCCCCGACCACAGGTAGTTCGCATTGCGGGCGTTGGTGGCCATGATCCATGACTGTCTCAGAATCGCGGCGTCGTCATGGTCGATCTCCCCCAGCCGCTCCAGCCCATCGAGTGCCGGCAGTGTGGAGACGCACTGCAGTTCGGGATGCTCATGCGCCTTCTGCAGTTGCAGCAGCTGCACCGTCCACTCCACATCGGACAGGCCTCCCTTGCCGAGTTTCAGATGACGCTCGCGACGCACGCCTCGCGGCAGACGCTCGGCCTCCACCCTTGCCTTGAGGCGGCGGATGTCCTTGATCTGCGCTTCGGTGAGCGGTGCATACGGGTATCGCAGAGGATCGGCGATGTCGGTGAGAAAATCAGTGGCCAGTCGTTCATCGCCGGCCGCGAACCGGGCGCGCAACAACGCCTGATGCTCCCAGGTGCTTGCCCACGATGAATAGTATTCGCGGCAGGAGCCGTAGGATCGCACCAACGGACCGTTCTTGCCCTCCGGACGAAGATCAAGATCCAATTCGATCTTGTTCTCCATGGACACCGGACCCATAAGTATCTGACGCAGATCGTTGACCACGGCTTTGGCGAATGCGTTGGCCGCCTGATCCTCGGTACCGGCATGCGGACGATAGATGATGACCACGTCGGCATCGGAGCTGAAATTCACCTCGCGGCCGCCGTAGCGTCCCATACCGATGACGGCCAGTACTGCCGCAGGCTCATCGAGACCACGCTCATGGCATTGATGCTCGACCGACCACTCAAGCGCAGCGTCGATGGCCGCATCATACACCTGAGTCATCGCGTCAAGACATTCGTCGTCGGCGATCACGCCGCTCATCCATCCCAATCCTATGCGCTCGATCTCATGGCGACGCATGGACCGAACCGATGTGGCGAAATCGTTGAGACGATCAGGATACCGGTTCTTTGCGGCATGGCATTGGATACGCAGGCTCTCCATGGATCTTGGCCGCATCTCCTCATCGTGGCCGAGCCAGGTGACCGATTCCATCGACTTGTTCATGGCCTCGCCAAGATATCTGGAGTTGGACAGGATATGGCACAAACGCTGTCCAGCGGAAGCGGAATCCCTCAGAAAGCCCAGATAATCACTGCCCTGGCCGAAGTTCTCCTCCAGCTTTCGCCACGTCAGCAGACCCATATCGGGGTTCTGCCCCTCGCCGAGCCACTGCAATACGGCAGGCAGGATGATGCGGTTGATCTTCGCCGATCGGCTGATGCCGTTGGTCAGCGCCTCCACATGCCGCATGGCGCTCTGCGGATCACCGAAACCGATCGAGGAGAACCGCTCCTGCATGGCCTCCGGGCTAAGTCTGATCTCGTCCTCGCCAAGCGTGGCGATATTCGGCAGCATCGGACGGAAGTAGATGTCGAGATGCAGCTGACGTACCTCCCGTCTGGTGGCATCGAACCTGTCGACCAGTTCCTCGGGATGCATGTCCAGCGCGCGGGAAAGACGACGCAGCTCACGATTGTTCGAGATCTGCTCCCGATTGATTTGACGCGGCGATTCTATGCCGCCGTCGCTACCCTTGCCAAGATCGGGAAACAGATGCGTGCGCTTGAGCGACCACATCTGCTGACGGTGCTCCAGAACCCGTTCGAACCCATAGTCGGCGGAAAGCTTTGCGGCCTGTCGCCGGGAAACGTAACCTCCGGCGGCCAACGCCTGCAACGAGTCCAAGGTGGATGCCGTGCGCAATGATTCATCGATACGACCATGCACCAATTGCAGCATCTGCACGGTGAACTCCACGTCGCGCAGACCTCCACGGCCGAGCTTGATCTCACGGTCCTTCTCACGCAGGGGAATCAGATCCTCCACTCGCTTGCGCATCTGCTGGCAGTCATAGACGAAATTCTTGCGCTGCGAAGCCGTCCACACCAACGGTCTGGTCCGCTCATGATATTCGTGGCCCAACTGCTGGTCTCCAGCCACCGGACGGGCCTTCAGCAACGCCTGGAACTCCCAGCTTTCCGCCCATTTGCCATAATAGCTCAGATGGGAGTCAAGCGTTCGCACCAGCGGACCGTCCTTGCCTTCCGGGCGCAGTCCGCCATCGATCTGCCATAGGGCCGGCTCCGAAACTCCCATGACCACCGACTGGCACACTCGCTGCAGGGTGACGCCCAATCTGGTGCCGATCCTCACCAGTTGCTCATGGCCGAGTTCGTCGTCCGCCGGTTCGACCACATAGATCAGATCGACGTCCGACACATAGTTGAGCTCCCTTGCACCAAGCTTGCCCATGCCGATGATGGCGAAACGACAGCGATCAGCGTCGGGCACCTCGTGCCGGGCTATGGCCAGAGCGCCCTCCAACGCTGCGTCGGCGAGATCGGAAAGATTACGGCTGATCGTCGGCTGGACGGTCAACGGATCGTCGCTGGTCACATCCTTTGCCATGATCGCCGCCAGCTGTTCCCTGTAGCAGCGCCTCAGCTGGGTTGCGGACTGAGCGATCGGCAGATCGCTCACCGGCATTCGCGATTGCGGATCGGCGCCTATACGGGTGAGTATGGCATCGCGTCGCTGCCTGCCGTTCCACAGGTGGGATTCGTATTCCTCACCGGTCACCGCACGGATCAATTCGGAACGGCTCAGCATCAACCGTCCCATTTCGTCGGATGCGCCCAGTACGCAGATCAGTCTGGAAAAACCGTCCATACCCACGAACAGTGACTCCAGACTGCGGCCCTCGTCATGGGATTGCCGTGCCAACTCGGTCACATGACGCAGAGCCGTGTCGGGATCGGACGCCTTGGAGAGGGTACTGAGCAGTTCGTTGCGGTAATATCCCCTGACTCCATATTCGGCGAGGGCGGCGAACAGATCCTGCGCTGCATCGAGATCAACGACACCTGCTCTGATGAGGTCGCGCATCGATACGCGCATCGTTTCGTTATCCATTCTTTCCATCTTATCGGTATCCGTGGCTGGATGACACCGCTGCGGAGGTACGCTCAGCGAGCAACCATGCTGATCGGACATCCGTCCGAATCCGATCAGACCTCCTGAAACAGCGGAGCGACGTTTCTCCAGATGCGGCGAGTGGTTCCCGGGTGGTTCATCGTGTACAGGTGTACGCCGTCAACACCTTGAGCCACCAGATCATTGATCTGCTGTGAGGCGTAGATGATGCCCGCACGGCGCAGTGATTCACGGTCGTCCCCCCATTTCTCCAGCATCGCATCAAGCGACTTGGGAATGACCGTGGCGTTCTTCTTCGCCATGTTGCGCACGGACCTGGCGCTGGTGACCGGCATGATGCCGGCTTCGATGGGTGCGTCGATGCCGGCCGCGCGGGCCTTGTCCACGAAACGCAGGAAATCCTCATTGTCGTAGAACAGCTGGGAGATCAGATTCGTGGCCCCCGCGTCCACTTTGATCTTCAGATTGCGAATATCCTCATCCAGAGAAGGACATTCGATGTGTCCTTCGGGATAGCAGGCGCCGAAGATCTTCAGGTTGGGTCGACGATCGCGGATATAGGCTACGAGATCGCTGGCGTGGGCGAAAGCTCCGACCTCCGACTGCCCTTCGATCACATCGCCGCGCAGAGCCAGCACGCCGAACACGCCGGCTTCATCGAACATGTCGAGCGCCTGATCCACCACGTCCCTGTCGGAATAGAGAGCCGTGAGATGCGCGACCGTGGGGATGCCGTATTCGGATCGGATGGTATTGGCGATCCGTGCCGTTGCGGTGCGATCCGAATGGGTGCCATGCCCGTAGGTGACGGAAATGAAATCAGGATTCACACCCTCCAGCCCGTCGAGGGTGTCGTAGATGGTGCCCACGGGTGCGTCCCGCTTGGGAGGGAAGACCTCAAGGGAAAACTGCGGAACATGCATGAGAATACTCCTTGCTATACAGAATGTTGCCACACAGGGCGTTGCCATACAGAGCGAAACCGGATGGAACGCAAAATGCGGGGAATGAGGATTCAAAAGAAAAAGGGCGAAGGCGATTACAAGCCTTCACCCTCTTTCCCTTTTTCCGTATATGGTCCGATGGTGCTGTGAACTACTTGGCGAGTTCTGCGCGAACCTTCTTGGCGGCGGCCACCAGATGCTCCAGGCTCGGCCAGGTTTCGGCGTTGCCGCGGGTCTTCAGACCGCAGTCAGGGTTGATCCACACCTTGTTCACGTCCATCTTCTTGAGAATCTCGTGGATGCGGTCCACGATCTCCTCCTCGGAGGGGATTCGCGGGGAGTGAATGTCGTATACGCCCGGACCGGCCTCGGTTTCGAAATTGGCGTCGTGGATGGCGTCGAGCACCACGAGATCGCCACGGCTGGCTTCGAAGGAGATCACGTCGGCATCCATAGCGTCGATGTCGCGGATGATGTCGTTGAACTCCGAGTAGCACATGTGCGTGTGGATCTGGGTGCCGGGCTTGACGCCGGAGTGCACCAGACGGAAGGCGGGGACGGCCCAGTCGAGGTACTTGACGTGCCAGTCGGAACGACGCACGGGCAGCTTCTCACGCAGTGCGGCCTCGTCGATCTGGATCACCTTGATGCCGGCGGCTTCGAGGTCGAGCACCTCGTCGCGGATGGCGAGGGCCAGCTGGGTGGTCTGCTCCTTGTGGGTGATGTCCTCACGCGGCCAGGACCAGTTGAGGATGGTCACCGGACCGGTAAGCATGCCCTTGACCACATGCTCGGTCTTGGACTGGGCGTAGGAGCTCCACTTGACGGTGATCGGGTTGGCGCGGCTCACGTCGCCCCAAACCACCGGAGGCTTCACGCAACGGGTGCCGTAGGACTGCACCCAGGCGTTCTTGGTGAACAGGAAGCCATTGAGGTTCTGGCCGAAGTACTCGACCATGTCGTTGCGCTCGAACTCGCCGTGCACCAGCACGTCCAGTCCAATCTCCTCCTGATGGTGCAGCACGTCCTCGATCTGCTTGCCGATGAACTCGTCGTATTCGGCCTGGCTGATCTCGCCCTTGCGGAACTTGGCGCGGGTAGAACGCACCTCACGGGTCTGGGGGAAGGAACCGATCGTGGTGGTCGGCAGCAACGGCAGTCCCAGTTCGTCCTTCTGGATGGCCTGACGCTCGGCGCGTGCGGGCTGACGAACGTACTCGTCGTCGCTCAACGCGGCCACACGGGCGGCTACGGCCGGGTCGGCCGCCACACGGGTGCCGTCGAACAGTGCCTGATTGGCCTTCAGCGTTTCGGAATCCGCCCGGGCGGCATCGTCGGCGTCAACGAGATCGGCGACCTGGCGAACCTCGTCGAGCTTCTCGACGGCGAAGGCGAAGTGCTTGAGCACCTCGGGGGCGAGCTTGTCCTCGCCTTCGGTGCTGAACGGCACATGCAGCAGGGAGTCGGCGGTGGAGACGGCCACATTGGCAACCTTGGTCTTCAGCGCGTCGATCACTCCCAGGCTTACGGCGTAGTCGTTGCGCCAGATGTTGCGGCCATTGATCACGCCGGCGAACAGGGTAACGCCCTCGGGAGCGCCGTACTGCTCCACGGCGGCGAGATTCTCGTCCTTGCCTTCGATGAGATCGAGGCCGATGCCGTCGAAGCCCAGATCAAGGGCGGTGGCGTAGGAGTCGGCGATGTGACCGAAGTAGGTCTGCAGCAGCACCTTGACATCGTTCTTGGCTGCGAGGATCGTCTTGTACAGCGTGGAGAAGAGATCAAGGTCGCCCTCCTCCTTGTCGAACACCAGATAGGGCTCATCGAACTGCACCCACTTGGCACCCAGCTCGTTGAACTTCGTGAGCGCTTCGGCATAGGCCTTGGCCGTGTCGGCGATCAGCTTGTCGGTGAGGTTCAGGTCCTCGCCGTCGAAACCGCGGGCGAACTTCAGGAAGGTGTAGGGGCCGATCAGCACGGGCTTGGTGTCGATGCCCAGTTCCTTGGCCTCGACGTACTCGTCGAACGGCTTGGTGCCGTTCAGTGCGATCGTGGTCTCATCGGTGATCTCGGGAACCAGATAGTGGTAATTGGTGGTGAACCACTTCTTCATCGGCTGTGCGGTGACATCGCCCTTCTCGCCCTGATATCCGCGAGCGATGGCGAACAGGGTGTCCTCCTCGTTCAGCCCGAGATCCTTGTAGCGCTGGGGAACAGCTCCGAGCAGGATGGCCGTGTCGAGCATCTGATCGTAGTAGCTGAAGTCGTTGCTTGGGATCAGATCGATGCCGGCTGCCTGCTGCAGCTTCCAGTGCTTGGCACGCAGATCCTTCGCGGTGGCGCGCACGTCGTCCAGAGTGTTGGCACCCTTCCAGTAGCCTTCGATCGCCTTCTTCAGCTCTCGATTCTGTCCGATGCGGGGGAATCCGATGACGGAAGTGGTGACAGACATAATCCTCCAATATGTGATGCATGTACAACGGAAAAACCGCATAAAGGCTAACAAAGTTTCGCCCATATGCGGTTATCCAGTGAGCTTGCATGTCGCTATAAGTGACGTTTATGAACAACTGGGACGGCGATTTGACATCTGCGACGGACTCATCTAGCCGACGTTGGGCAGCATCATCGCTTCACGCCCTTTGCTAATCAGCAGGATCGTTCCGTTCTTCGTGGCTATTCGCAATCCTTGGGAGTGAGCACCGCCACCAGTATGCCGTCACGTACCTGCCACTGATCGAATGGCCTGTCACTACCGAAAATCACAACCGAAGCCGTGGACAATCCCAGATTCAGGATGTTCAGCAGAGCCGGATCGGATTCCGGGTTCGCCAGCCATTGGCTGGTCACCGACACCGTGGGCTCATGCCCCACGATCATCAGTCGTCGCGTCTTCGCGCGGACATGCGACATCTCGTCGAGGATCGACTGCATTCCCCCGGCATACAGACTCTGCCGCATTTCCACCTTCGGCTTGTCGCCGAAATACTTCAGCATGCGTTCCGTGGTCTGTCGCGCACGAGTGGCTCCCGAGCAGATGATCTGATCGGGGATCAACGAGGCCACGGCCAAGGCCTTGCCCACCTTCTTCGCCTGTTTGAGACCCTTGTCTGAAATCTCGCGGCTGATGTCACCCTCCGGGCCGGCCCCTTTGGCATTCGCATGCCTCATGATCATCAGTTGATACTGGTACTTGCCCGCCTTCTTGGAGACCTTGCTCAGGTTGACCCCCATGTCCGGCCCTTTCTCCGACAGCTGCTTCATCGGTAGAACATCATTCTATACCGCCGGCTTCTCCTGCCGGTTCGCAACGGTTGCGTCCTGCGGGATGCTGGCCACCTGACGGTCGAGATCGTTCAGCACCTTGCGCAGTTTACGATCGGAGATGTCACGCAGCTCCAGATCGGCGAGACGATCCCGCTGCTGCTCGGCGGTCAGATCGTCGATGTCGGAGTAGACGTCCTTGGTGGGCCGTTCCCGCTTATGCAGTGCATCGAATCCGGAGGCCATGGCACGCGAGGTAACCAGGAATCCGGTGTGTCCGATCATCTCATGGTTCGGACGAACGGCCAGGCCCTGTGCCTTCCAACCGCGTTCCATCGTCTCCGTGATCTCCGGTTCCGTCCAGCGTCCGGATTCACGCATGGCTTCGGCCACCCGGCTCAGCTGGGTGACGGTGGTGACGTAGCAGGTGATCACGCCGCCCGGAGCGATCACGCGGTACGCTTCGTTCAGACGGTTCCAGGGATCGAGCATATCGAGGAAGATACGATCGAAATGATTTGCCGGAAGTCCTGCCGCCACCGAATCGAAATCCCCCACCAGAAGGTTCCACCATTGCGGACGAGCTCCGAAGTAGACGGTGGCGTTGGCCTCGCACACACGGGCGAATTCGGAGCGCATCTCGACGGTGGTCAGCTCGCCGCCGTCGCCCACGGCATCGAGCAGGTGCAGGCTCATGGCTCCGCTGCCGCCGCCGGATTCCAGAACCCGCATACCCTGCCGGATGTCGCAGACCTCGATCACCTGCGCGATGTCCTTCGGGTACATGATCTGCGCGCCTCGCGGCATGGACAGGATGAAGTCCTGAAGACGCGGACGCATGACGGTGTACTGCCACCCGCCGATCTTTCTTGCGGTTTTCCATGGTTTGCGCGGATTACGACGATACGCCTCGGCGGCCGATTTGGATTCGCCTTCCGAGGTGAGCGTGGTCACTACGCTGCCTTCCGGCAGACCGATGATGTCGTCGTGGAACAGCACGCCTCGTTCGGTCTGCACGGTGCCTCCGGGCACCAGCTGTTCGGTGATTCGTTTGCCCTTGCGATCGGTGAACTGCACTTTTTCGCCGGCCTGCAACGGTCCGCGTCGCACCATGTGGGTCTCCTCCGCGCTTGTATTCGATATCGTCAGTTTCGTCCCAACCATGATAGGCGGGAATCGGACGAAACAAGCGAGCAGGAAACCCGACCTTGCGTCTATCGCATCTCTCTGGCAAACGCCTGCCAGCGACCGTCCCGATGATCCACCGTCAGCGGAAGACCGAAAATCGATGAGACTCGTTCCTCGGTCAGGCCATGCTCCAGATCCCCGGTGTAGATGATGGTTCCGGGGGCGGGATCCCCTCCCCTCACCCTGATTGCATGGGCGGTCTTCTCGTTGCCGGCGAGTCGTCCCATAATGGCGATGTGGTCGAATCCCGCGGGGATCTCCTCCAAGCGATGGGTAACCAGCACCATGGCCCTGTCGTCGGATTCTTCGCCGAGTTCGGAAAGCGCCCGTACCACCAGTTCACGGCCACCGAGGTCCAGTCCCGTCGTCGGCTCGTCGAGGATCGCCAGTTGCGGGTCGGCCATCAGCGCGCGGCAGATCAGCACGCGCGTCCGCTCCCCTTCGGAGAGCTTCCACATCTGCTTGCCTTCCAGATATTCCACGCCGAACCGCCGCAGCAGCCCGCGTGCCCTGTCGTAGTCGGCCTGATCGTAGGTGTCTCGCCAGCGTCCCGTGGTAGCGGTGAGCGCGGTGACCACCGCGTCCAGCGGATCCTCGTCCGGCGGAAAGGCGCGCGCCAGCTCAGCCGAGGACAATCCGATCCGATTACGGTACGAGAACACGTCCACCTTGCCCAGACGATTGCCGAGAATGTCCACCGTTCCCTCGCTGGGATGCATTCTCGTGGCCATCATCTGGATCAGCGTGGATTTGCCGATGCCGTTCGGGCCGAAGAGAATCCAACGCTCCCCTCGTCTGATCGTAAGATTGACGCCGGTGAGGATCACCCTGCCCTGACGGCGAAATTCAACGTCCGTCATCTTCAATGCGATGTCGGGATCCGTATAAGCGATTTGAGACATGATTCCGGTTTCCTGGTCGCGGTTTGCTGAATGCGGTTTCCTGGTCGCGGTTTGCCGTGAACGGCAGGAAAAACCGCGTCCCACGGATGTCCGCAATGGACGCGGTCACTGCGGACATAATCGGGAAACCGACAGGACGGTACGTCCGACCGGTTTCCCGGAGCAATCCCGACTACTTGCCGAGCACCTGCCGGTACACCTCGATGGTGTTGTCGGCGATGGTCTCCCAGCTGAACACGTCACGGGCGCGAGCGTAGCCGGCTTCGCCCATCTTCCGGGCAAGCTCGGGGTCACGCATCACCCGGTTGATGGCGTCGGCCATGTCGTGCACGAACTTCTCCGGATTCGTGGGCGTTCCGGTGCCGTCGTGCAGCTGGTCGATCGGTACGAGATAACCGGTCTGGCCGTCGACCACGACTTCGGGGATGCCTCCGGTGGCGCTGGCCACGACGGGCAGACCGCAGGCCATGGCTTCGAGATTCACGATGCCGAGCGGCTCGTAGATGCTCGGGCAGATGAACGCGTCGCAGCCATGCTCCAGTGCGCTCAGCTCGTTCTTCGGCAGCATCTCCTCGATCCAGATGATGTTGCCGCGCTCCTCGTCAAGCTCAGCGAAGGCGTTCTTCACCTCGGCTGCGATCTCGGGGGTGTCAGGCGCTCCGGCGCACAGCACAACCTGAACATCCTTGTCAACGAAATGCAGGGCCTGCAGCAGGTACGGCAAACCCTTCTGACGGGTGATGCGTCCGACGAACAGCAACGTGGGGCGGCTGCGGTCGATGTGATACCGGTCGAAGACCTCCCAAGCAGGATCGTCGTCGGCGGGCCTGGCGAATTCGGACATGGTGATGCCGTTGTACACCACATGCACCTTATCGGGATCGACGTTCGGATAGGCTGCGAGAATGTCCTTCTTCATGCCTCCGGACACGGCGATGATGGCATCCGCATGCTCGTAGGCGTCCCGTTCGGCCCAGGAGCTCAGGTTGTATCCGCCGCCGAGCTGCTCGCGCTTCCAAGGACGGAACGGTTCAAGACTGTGGGCGGTGATCACCAGAGGGATCTCGTGAAGCTGCTGGGCCAGACGGCCGGCGAGGCAGGCGTACCAGGTGTGGGCGTGGACCAGATCCGCGTCCACGTCGTTGGCGATCTGCAGGTCGACGCCGAAGGTCTTCAGTGCGGGGTTGGCGTTGGCAAGTTCGGACGGGGTGTCGTAGCCGACCAGCGTCAGACTGCCTTTGGGGATCCCTCCGGGGATGGCGGGAACATCCTCGGATTTGCGGGGCCCGTCGAAGGCACGGACGGTGACGTCGATGCGCTCCGCCAGAACCTTGGAGAGCTCCTCGGCGTGCACGCCGGCACCACCATAGATGTGCGGCGGGTATTCGCGGGTGAGGATATCGACTTTCATAGGCGTCTCCTTAGAATGTGGGCAAACAGTTCCAGTATAAAAAGCGGCATGCCGATTTCCCGGTATGACATGGCGGGTGTGGACGGCTATGACATGGCGGGTTGGGTTCCGACACGCAATCCATCGGACATGATCGGATACCGCCGGAATATGGAAAGGCCGCCGGAGCGAAAACTCCGACGGCCTTGAGCCGAAACGACAACCGTCACACGGCGGTGCCGTTGGCATCGACATTGGGATTGTCCTTGGGATTGCCGGCCACGAAAAACAGGCTGAGTACGCCGACGGCGAAGACGGCGGCGACCACGATCACCGACCACGTCGGCATGTTGGGAATCCACATGACCACGAGGAATGCGATGGCGGACAGCACAATCAGCGTCCAACAAAGAAACCGGAGCCACCCGCGGACTCCCTGAGGGGCTCGCAGGGAGCGAGGTTCGCGACGGTTCGTCGCATGACCTTGCTCACCGGTCCCCTCCGGAACGAGCTTGGAGGCAGAGGGCTTCCACTCCCCCGTCTGTCCGTTCTGCAACCGAATTGACTTCTCCTGCAGCGAATACTCGTCGACCATTCCTTCGCGGGAACGGGCCATCTGAGGCCGGGTGTTGCGGGAATTGCCGCGACGTGCACGCTTGGCGTTGGCGCGTCGTTCCGCTCGATTGGGCATGCTGACTCCTTTATCGCTTGACTACTTGGTGAGTATACCCGTAGGTCAGCGAGGCAGGGCCATCGGACGTTGAGACGCCACGATCGGTGCGGGAAGTTCCGTACTACCGGTGAGATAGCGGTCCACAGCGGCGGCGCAGCTGCGTCCCTCGGAAATGGCCCACACGACGAGAGACTGGCCTCGGCCGGCATCACCGCAGGCGAACACGCCGTCCTGACTGGTGGCGAAATCAGCGTTTCGCGCCACATTGCCGCGACGGTCCAGTTCGACGGGCAGCTGATCCACCAGCGTGGAGGTGTCGGGGTGCAGGAATCCGACGGAGATCAATACCAGATCGGCGGGCAGCACGCGCTCGGTGCCGGCCTGTCGCGTGAACGGACCGTTCTCACCCGGAGCGACCTTCACGATCTTCAGACCGGTGATGTGCCCCTTGTCGTTGGCGACGAAGCCTTCGGCGGTGGTGTCGTTGAGTACGTGAACGTCCTTCTCGTCGGTCGTGTCGCCGAGGTACTCCATCGAATCGGTGCTGTAGATGTAGGTGCCGCCTTCCTCCATGGAGGAGGTCTTCTGATACAGGCGGGCGAAGGTCGGCCACGGCTGGCTGTCGGGGCGCTCCGTAGGCTCCTGTCCCATGATCTGCAGCACGGTGACCGACTTGGCTCCCTGACGAATCGACGTGCCAAGGCAGTCGGAACCGGTATCGCCGCCGCCGATGATGATGACGTTCTTGCCCTTGGCGGTGATGTCGTGCACCGGCTTCTTGCCCCAGACGCGTCGAGTGGCGTCGGGCAGGAACTCCATGGCGAAATGGATGCCCTTGAGATCGCGGCCCGGCAGGTTCATGTCACGCGGCACAGTGGATCCGATGGCCACCACGACGGCGTCGTAGCGGGAACGCAGATCATCCCAGGAGATGTCCTTGCCGATCTCCACGTTGGTTTCGAAACGGGTGCCTTCGGCCTCCATCTGCTCCACACGACGATCGAGCAGGGACTTGTCGAGCTTGAAGTTGGGGATGCCGTAGCGCATGAGTCCGCCGATCGCATCGTCACGTTCGTAGACGACCACGGTGTGGCCGGCACGGGTGAGTTGCTGCGCGCAGGCAAGGCCGGAGGGGCCGGAGCCGACGACCGCCACGGTCTGGTCGGTGAGACGCTGCGGAGGCATCGGCTTGACGTAGTCGAGGTTCCACGCCTGATCGATGATGGTCTGCTCGTCGAGCTTGATCATGGTCGGTGGCTGGTGGATGCCGAGCACGCAGGCGGCCTCGCACAGAGCCGGGCAGATGCGTCCGGTGACTTCGGGGAAGTTGTTGGTGGCCGACAGGCGGTTGTAGGCGTCCTCCCACTGACCCTGGCGCACCAGATCATTGAATTCGGGGATCAGGTTGCCCAGCGGACAGCCGGTCATGCAGAACGGTGTACCGCAGTCCATGCATCGGGCCGCCTGCTCCTGGGTCCACGGCTGCAGACCGGATTCGGCGTGAACGTCGAGCCAGTCCTTGATGCGCTCGGCGACAGGACGCTCGGCAAGCTCGCGGCGTGAACGCACCTTCAGAAAACCTCTAGGATCGCCCATTTCAGCGCACTCCTTCCATTACCTGCTCGTAGACCTTCTCCCAGGCCCCCGGAGCGTTGAAATCGACATTGTCGGCCTTGGCCTGCTCCATGGCCTCGGTCATGGCCACATACTGGGTGGGCACCACATGCGTGAACCGCTTCGCAGCGGCAGGCCAATCGGCCAGCAGCTCCTCGGCGAACCGGGAGCCGGTCTCCTCGGCATGCTTCTTCACCAGCGTGTGCACGAGCTTCTCGTCCTCGCCTTCCAGAGGCAGGAACTTCAGGGCGCCGTTCGAGGCCGAGCTGGGGTTGACCTTCGTCATGTCCAGATCGAGCACATAGGCGTTGCCTCCGGAGAAGCCGGCACCGAAGTTACGACCGGTGGGGCCGAGCACCACCACGACGCCACCCGTCATGTACTCGCAGCCGTGGTCTCCCACGCCTTCGACGACGAACGTCGCGCCTCCGTTGCGCACGCCGAAGCGTTCGCCGGCGCGACCTGCGACGAACATTTCGCCGGAAGTGGCGCCGAAACCGGTGACGTTGCCTGCGATCACGTTCGTGTGGGGATCGAAGGTGACCCCATCCTCGGCGCGGACGATCAGACGACCGCCGGAAAGTCCCTTGCCGGCGTAGTCGTTGACTTCGCCGTAGACGCGCAGCGTCTCGCCCCGTGGAATGAACGCGCCGATCGACTGGCCTCCGGAACCGTGCAGGGTCATGTCGATGGTGTCGTCGGGCAGGCCTTCGGCACCATAACGCTTCGTGATCTCATAGCCGACCATGGTGCCGACCGTGCGGTTCACGTTGCGGATCGGCATTTCGATGCGCACGGGCTCCTTGTTCTCCAAGGCGGGCTGCGCCAGCTCGATGAGTCGGTTGTCCAGAGCCTTCTCCAGTTCATGGTTCTGCTCGATGGTCTGGTGCAGGATCGTGCCGGGCACCGGACCAGGCTGCATGAGGACGTTGCTCAGATCGATGCCGCCGGACTTCCAGCGGTCGATGGCCTCGTTCTGGTCGAGGCACTCGACGTGTCCAACGGCCTCCTCAAGGGTGCGGAAGCCAAGCTGGGCGAGGATCTCACGAACCTCCTCGGCGATGAACATGAAGAAGTTCACCACATGCTCGGGCTTGCCCTTGAAGCGGGCGCGAAGCTCGGGATCCTGCGTGGCGATGCCCTGCGGGCAGGTGTTCTTCTGGCATGCGCGCATCATCACGCAGCCTTCGACGATCAGCGCCGCGGTGGCGAAACCGAATTCCTCGGCGCCGAGCAACGCGGCGATCACCACGTCGCGACCGGTCTTGAGCTCGCCGTCGCACTGCACCACGATGCGGGACCGCAGCCCGTTGAGCACCAGCGTCTGCTGGGTTTCGGAAAGACCGATCTCCCAAGGAGTTCCGGCATGCTTGATGGCGTTCATCGGAGCCGCACCTGTGCCGCCGTCGTGTCCGGAGATCAGCACCACGTCGGCATGGCACTTGGCCACGCCGGCCGCGATGGTGCCGACGCCGAACTCGGAGACGAGCTTGACGTGGATGCGGGCCTTCGGGTTGGCCATCTTCGCATCATTGATCAGCTGCTTGAGGTCCTCGATGGAGTAGATGTCGTGGTGCGGAGGCGGGGAAATCAGTTCGACGCCGGGTGTGGCGTGACGAACCTTGGCGATCCACGGCGGCACCTTGGCGCCGGGCAGGTGGCCGCCTTCGCCGGGCTTGGCGCCCTGGGCGAGCTTGATCTGCAGATCGGTGGCATGCACGAGGTAGTCGCTGGTCACGCCGAACCGTGCGGAGGCGATCTGCTTGATGCGGCTGTACCGCTTCGGATCCTCGATGCGGTCATCGGATTCGCCGCCCTCGCCGGAGTTCGAACGCGCGCCGATCGAGTTCATGGCGATGGCCAGCGTCTCGTGGGCCTCCTGCGAGATGGAGCCGTAGCTCATGGCGCCGGTGGAGAACCGCTTGACGATCTCGGAGGCCGGCTCCACTTCGGAGATGTCGATGGGCTTGCGGGGGCTCTTGAACTTCATCAGCCCGCGCAGCGTCATCAGACGGTTCGAGGTGTCGTTGATGTGATGCGAGTACTTCTTGAACATCTGGTAGTCACCGCGCTGGGTGGACTGCTGCAGCAGGAAGATCGCCTCGGGGTCATTGAGATGCTCCTCGCCGGTGCGACGCCACTTGTATTCGCCGCCGGTGCGCAGATTGCGGTGCGGCGAGGCGGTCCACTGGTTCGGGTAGGCCACGCGGTGACGGATCGCCACCTCCTCGGCGATGTCGTCGAGTCCGACGCCCTCCACGCGGGAGGTGGTGCCGGTGAAGTATCGATCGATCACGTCCTTGTTGAGGCCCACGGCCTCGAACAGCTGGGATCCTCGGTAGCTCATGATCGTGGAGACGCCCATCTTGCTCATGATCTTGAGCACGCCGGTGGACAGTGCCTTGATGAGGTTCTTCACGGCTTGGGCCGGATCGACGTTCACATAGCCGCGGCGGGAGAGATCCTCCACCGATTCGAGCGCCAGATAGGGGTTCACGCAGGCTGCGCCGTAGGCGATCAGCAGCGCCACATGATGCACCTCGCGCACGTCGCCGGCCTCCACGGCCATGGAGACCTGCGTACGGGTGTGACGGCGAAGCAGATGATGCTGCACGGCACTGGTGAGCAGCAACGACGGGATCGGGCCCCAGGTGTGGTTCGAGTCACGATCGGAAAGCACGATGAAGTTCTTGCCGTCGGCGATGGCCTGATCGATCTCGTTGAAGATCTCCTCCAGCCTCTCCTCAAGGGCCTTGCCGCCACCTGCGACCTGATACAATCCCTTGACCACGTACGGCTTGTAGAAGCCGCCGAGGATCGGAGCGCGATCAAGACGCTTGAGCTGGGCCATACCGTCGGAATCGATGACAGGCAGGGGGATCAAAACCTTCTTGGCATGCAGTTCGGTGTCTTCCAGAAGATTGGCCTCCGGACCGATGGCGGATTCGAGGCAGGTGACGATCTCCTCGCGTTCCCAGTCAAGCGGCGGGTTGGTGACCTGCGCGAACTTCTGGGTGAAGTAGTCGAACAGCATACGGCTGCGCTTGGAGAGCGCGGGCAGCGGGGTGTCGTTGCCCATCGAGCCCAGCGGTTCCTTGCCGGTGTTGGCCATCGGCGTGAGCAGCAGCTTGATGTCCTCCTCGGTGTAGCCGAAGGCACGCTGACGACGCTGCACGGACTGACCGGAATGGTTGACGTGCTCGCGGGCCGGCAGATCGCTCATCTCGATGGAGTTGCCTTCGACCCACTGGCGGTACGGATGCTGGGCGGCGAGGTTCTTCTTGATTTCCTCGTCGGGAATGATGCGGCCCTCGTTCGTGTCGACGAGGAACATCTTGCCCGGTTCGAGACGCCCCTTGGCCACGATGCGATCCTGCGGGATCTGGTCGAGCACGCCGGTTTCGGAGGCGAGCACGATGTAGCCGTCGTCGGTGAGCTGCCAGCGTCCGGGACGGAAACCGTTGCGGTCGAGCAGTGCACCGACCTGAGTGCCATCGGTGAACACGATGTCGGCGGGGCCGTCCCATGGCTCGATCAGCGTGTTGTTGTATTCGTAGAACGCACGAACATCCGGATCGAGATCCGGGTTCTTCTCCCATGCGGGGGGCAGCATCATGCAGATGGCGTGAGGCAGCGAACGGCCTGCCAGATGCAGCAGTTCGAGACACTCGTCGAAGGTGCCGGAATCGGAGTATCCGGGGATGCCGATCGGCAGCAGCGGCTTGAAATCGCCGAGCAGATCGGAGCTCAGGCTGCCCTCTCGGGCGGAGAGCCAGTTGCGGTTGCCCTGAATCGTATTGATCTCGCCGTTGTGGGCCAGCAGTCGGAACGGCTGGGCCAGCGGCCAACTTGGGAAGGTGTTGGTGGAGAAGCGGGAATGCACGATGGCGATCTTGGCCTTCATGCGTTCGTCGGTCAGATCGGGGAAGAACGGGGTGAGCTGCATCGTCGTGAGCATGCCCTTGTAGGTGATGGTACGGCCCGAAAGAGATGCGAAGTAGATGCCGACCTCATGCTCCACCCGCTTGCGGATGCGGAACGCCCTACGTTCCAGATCCAGTCCTTCGAGGTATCCTTCGGGATCGGCGATCACCAGGGTCTTGAACGACGGCATCGAGGCCAGGGCCTGAAGACCGAGTCCGTTCGGGTTCGTGGGCACGACGCGCCACGCCAGCACGTCGAGACCCTCCTCGCGCACGATTTTGGCGATGGCCTGCTCCTGCTGGCCGGAGGTGGCGATGTCGCGGTCGAGGAACGCGATGCCGGCCACATAGTGACCCTCCTCGGGCAGTTCCGCATCAATGGTGGCGCGCATGAATTCGTCGGGCATGCTCATGAGGATGCCCGCGCCGTCGCCCGTATTCTCCTCGGCGCCCACGGCACCGCGGTGATCGAGGTTGATCAGCACCTGAATCGCATCCTCGACGATCTTGTGCTCGGGTTTCTTGTTGAGGGTGGTGACCATGCCGACGCCGCAAGCATCATGCTCTGAAGTCGGGTCATACATCCCCTCTGGTGCATGGATCGTCAGGTCTAGCGGAGCGTTCAATGTCACCGATATCACCTCTGGATTAGGGCAGGATTCACCTGCGGTTCATTTGCGTTGTTAGATTACAGCCGATGTGTATCTTACTTGCAAACGCAGACGCATATCACATTTGCCAAAAGTTTTAAAGACTTTTCTTTTCTAAGGCTCACAGGTGTTCCATATAATGAGACGCCCCCTGCTGGACTTCCGATTTCCGCCATTACGCAAACGCTTCTCGTTCGCCGGTTTTCCTCGTTTCGCTCTTTGCCTCGGGAACATGCGTCATTGCACTGGGATTCGGAACGAAAATGGAAGACACGCATCGACACGCCCGGATTTTTTTAAAAATTGGCATTGTCATGTTCTTCGAACGTTTGGCGATCCGATGGATCAACGCGCATCGTTGAGCGATCACGCGCGTAAGCGACAGCCGCAGAGCAGCTCCTTGGAAGGTCTTCCCCAATGCCATCAGTCCCGCGAAGGTATCGCGGGATGGTTCATGCCGTCGAGATGGTTCAGGCTTGAATCACATGCCGATAAGGGCGAAGAACCGTTCGATGACGGCGTCGTTGAGCAGACGGCCCCTTCGGGTGGGGATGGCGTGGCCGGCCTCGACGGTGATGAGTCCCTCGTCGACCATTGGCTTGATCCGGTCGGGTTCGATGGGACGAAGCCCGATGGAATCGGACGAATCATCCACACCGGCGGATGCGGATGCGATCGCCCGGTTGATGCGATCCAGATCGAGGCCTTCGCGGATGCGCAGACCCAGCATGATGAGCTCCTCGAGATTTTCGACCGGGGTGATCTCCTCGCTGCCCGCCCACGGTACGCGGCCTTCGTTGACGGCAACGCCCCACACTCGGGGGTGTGCGATGTCCCATGCGCGCAGGGCCTTCATGCCCGCGATCTGTTCCTTCATTAGCTGGGACGTCGGAGACTCCGTCTCTCCCCCAGTCAGCTGCGCTGACAGCCCCCTCGTCAGAGGGGGACGACTGGCCGCATCGGCGCAAGCGTTGTAATGCGAATGCGCCCCGGGGCCGAGCCCCGCCCAATCCACGTTCCTCCAGTAGCCGAGGTTATGCCGACTCTCGTAGCCGGGACGCGCCCAGTTGGACACCTCATACCATTCAAGGCCGGCGTTGGAAAACAGCTCGTCGGCGATCTCGTATTTGGCCGCCTCGTCATCATCGTCCGGACGGGGAATGGTGCCCGCCGCGATCTGACGTCCCATCTTGGTGGTCGGTTCCACGGTCAGCGCATAGGCGGAGATATGATCCACCCCCAGATCGACCGCCGTGCGAACCGATGTCCGCCAGTCATCAAGGCTCTCCCCCGGCGCCCCGTAGATCAGATCGACGCTGGATCTCAATCCGTGGCGATCAGCGGCCTTGACCCCGGCTTCGACGTTCGCCGGCGTATGCGTACGATCCAGCGTTCGCAGCACATGCGGCACGGCGGACTGCATGCCGAAGGAGACTCGGGTGAAGCCTCCCTCGGCCAATTCGGCGATATAGGAATCGTCCACGGTATCCGGGTTGGCTTCGGTGGTGATCTCCGCGTCCGACGCCAGCCCCCAGATCCGGCGTACGGCGTCGAGCATCGCGTTCAGATCCGCTGCGGATAGGACGGTGGGCGTGCCGCCGCCGAAGAACACAGTGCCCGCCGGAGGCTCGTTCACGCCATGGCGTTCCTGCCATTCGCGAACGAACCCCATTTCGCGGATCACCATGTTCGCATAATTGCCGCGACTGGCCCCTCCTCCCAGATCGGGTGCGGTATACGTGTTGAAATCGCAGTAGCCGCAGCGTCTCAGACAGAACGGGACGTGGATGTAGACCTCGAAGTCGGACGCCATCAGCCGGCCTTCTGGGCGGCGCGGATCTTGTCCTTGGTATCGCGGTCGGTCGGCTCGTCGGTGGACAGAGCGGCGATGAACGCCTCCTGCGGCACTTCAACATGGCCGAGCATTTTCATGCGCTTCTTACCGGCCTTCTGCTTTTCGAGCAGCTTCCTCTTACGGGTGATGTCGCCGCCGTAGCACTTGGCGAGCACGTCCTTGCGCAATGCGCGAATCGTCTCGCGGGCGATGATGCGCGAACCGATGGCCGCCTGAATCGGGATCTCGAACTGCTGCCGGGGAATCAGCTCGCGGAGCTTCTTCGTCATCATCACGCCGTAGCTGTACGCCTTGTCGCGGTGGACGATGGCGCTGAACGCGTCGACCTTCTCGCCCTGAATCAGAATGTCCACCTTCACCAGATCGGCGGACTGCTCGCCGTCCTCGTGGTAGTCGAGACTCGCATAGCCCTTGGTGCGGCTCTTGAGCTGATCGAAGAAATCGAACACGATCTCGGCCAACGGCATACGGTAGTGCATCTCCACTCGTTCGGGGCTGAGATACTCCATCGTGCCCATCTCGCCGCGATGATCCTGGCACAGATCCATCACCGCGCCGATGAACTCCTTGGGGGTGATGATGTCCGCGGCCACCATCGGTTCGACGATCCTCTTCACCTTGCCGTCGGGGAACTCGCTCGGATTCTTCACGACGTGCACGGAATTGTCCTCCATCGTCACCTCGTAGGTAACGTTGGGCGCCGTGGAGATCAGGTCGAGACCGAATTCGCGGCTCAGACGTTCGGAGACGATCTCCATGTGCAGCAGACCGAGGAATCCGCAGCGGAAGCCGAAGCCCAGCGCCACGGAGGTTTCCGGCTCGTAGATCAGTGCGGCGTCGTTGAGCTTGAGCTTGTCCAGAGCGTCACGAAGGTCGGGGAACTGCGCATTGTCGATCGGGAACAGCCCGGCGTACACCATGGGCTTGGGATCGCGATATCCGGGCAGCGGATCGACGGCGCGACGGGCGTCCGCGGTGATGGTGTCGCCCACCTTCGACTGGCTGACGTCCTTCACGCCGGTGATGATGTATCCCACCTCGCCGGCACCCAGCGCCTTGGTCGGCATCATGTCGGGGCTGATCACGCCCAGTTCGATGGGGTCGTGCGTGGTGCCGAGACCCATCATGTGAATGCGTTCGCGCGACCTGAGCTCGCCGTCCTCCATCCTGATGTAGGTGACGATGCCGCGATACGAATCGTAGACGGAATCGAAGATCAGCGCTCGGGCCGGGCTGTCCGCGGACCCCGTGGGTGCGGGAATATCCGTCACGATGCGGTCGAGCAGCTCCGAGACGCCTTCGCCGGTCTTGCCGCTGACGCGCAGTACATCCGAAAGCTCGCATCCCAGCAGGTTGGCGATCTCCTCCGCGTGCTTCTCCGGCTCCGCGCTGGGCAGATCGATCTTGTTGAGCACCGGGATGATGGTCAGATCATGGTCCATCGCCATATACAGGTTCGATAGGGTCTGCGCCTCGATGCCCTGCGTGGCGTCGACCAGCAGCACAGCACCCTCGCATGCCGCCAATGCGCGGGAGACCTCGTAGGTGAAGTCCACATGACCGGGGGTGTCGATCATGCCGAGCGTGTATTCGGTGCCATCGAAGGTCCACGGCACTCGCACGGCCTGGGACTTGATGGTGATGCCGCGCTCCTGCTCGATGTCCATTCGGTCGAGGAAGCGATCCCTCATCTCACGCTCCTCGATGATGCCGCTGAGCTGCAGAATGCGGTCGGCCACGGTTGATTTGCCGTGATCGATATGTGCGATAATGCAGAAATTACGGATCAGCGACTGATCAGTGAAACCCGGCTTGTTCTTCTGTTCGATCACCGAAATGCACCCTCCACAATCAAATGAAATACCAATACATAGTAGCGTCTGCCATCTAGTTTCCGCGAAATCGCGTGTATCAACGCGAATTCATGGTATTATTTCCGCTTGTATGTCCGTTTAGCACACATGTCGTTTGGAGTATATAGTGGCAAACATTAAGTCGCAGAAGAAGCGCGTTCTGACCAACGAGAAGGCCCACCTTCGCAACGTCGCCTACAAGAGCGAGCTGAAGACCGCCATCCGCAAGGTCCGCGAGGCCATCGAGGCCGGTGACAAGGCCGCCGCCGAAGCCGCCTACAAGGTCGCCGCCCAGAAGCTGGACAAGGCCGCCGGTCGTGGTGTCATCCACAAGAACCAGGCCGCCAACCGCAAGTCCGGTCTGGCCGTCGCCATCAACGCCCTGTGATTTTCCGATTTTCCCGGTAGGTTTCCGTCAGCAGACGGTTCCTCCCGAAAATCCGTCGAAGACCCCGGCCGATCCTTCACCGATCGGCCGGGGTCTTCGCTGTTCTCCTGGCGATGCGCCATCCGAAATGCTCGTCAGACCGCGTGCAGCGTTTCGAAGATATACCGTTTATAGCGGTCCGGGTGAAGCCGGCTGCACACGTAGGCGTTCGGTCGTTCCTCGCAGAACCGGTTCGCGTCGACCAGCATGGACCCGTAGCTTGGCCCGTCGCTCACGTCGATCTGACAGTAGTACCGGTCGCATTCGGCGATGCATTCGGGGTTCAGCGCGGCGGCCATTGCGGCGGGATCCGCCATGTCCAGATACTCATCGCCGAACCGGTCGACGTTCATCCTCATCAGTTCCCGATTGCAGTCGATGGCGAATCTGCCGAGCGGACCGCTTTCGCGCAACATCCGGATGTCGTTCGGGTCCAGCATGGACTCCCCCAGACACGCGTCCCATCCAACGAACGTCATATGCTCGATTCCCGATTCCAATACGATCTTCGCCGCTTCGGCGTCCTGCCAGACATTGAACTCGGCCACCGGGGTCACGTTGCCTCGGCCGAGGCCGGCACTGCCCATGATCGTGAGACGTCCGATCCTGAGCATGGCCTTCGGATCGAGACGAATCGCCACGGCGAGATTCGTCAGCGGTCCGAGCGCCACCATGTCGATCTCCCCCGGCCCGTGGGTTCGCAGGGCCTCCAGCATCTTCATCACGGCGTTTCCGGGAGCAGCTCCAAGCCGTTGCGGACGGAGCCCGATATCGCCCATACCGTCCTCCCCGTGCGTCTCGTGCGCGTAGACGAGGGGCTTGAGCAGCATGGATTCGCATCCGCGGTACACCGGAGGCTCGTAGGTGCCGGCATGCTCGATGGTGGTGAGCGTGTTCGCCACCGCCTGATCGACATGCACGTTGCCGGAGACGGTGGTGAACATCAGGATCTCGTAGCGTGGGTCGTTCAGCGCCATGGCGATGGCCATCGCGTCGTCGGAACCGCAGTCGGTATCGACGATCAGCTTTCTGATTCCACTCATGATCATTGCTCCCTCTCTTCCTTGTCTTCCTCGTCGTCACGGTCCGCATCGCCGTCGGAATCGTCATCGCCGTCGGGATGAATGACCGGGCGCTTCAGATACCGGTTTCGCGTCGGCAGATGCGTGTGCCGTCGCTCCACCGCGCCGGGAAGGGTGATGTTGAACTTCACGGACAGCATGCGCAGCACGAACACGACGATCACCACGATGATGTCGAGCGTCATCTCCCCGTTGAGCCCCAGATTCCACCGGTCGGTGGCGCGGGCGGCGAACACGGTGAGCAGGCAGCCGACGAACGACGGCACGGCATACAGATGCTTGTCACGAAGGATGGACGGCACCTCGTTGAGGAGGATGTCTCGTATGGTGCCACCGGCGAGAGCCGTGAACATGCCGAGGAACACGGCCGTCATGCCGGAGGAATGGTAGGCCAGCGCCTTGGCGGTGCCGTTGACGGCGAACAGGCCGAGCGCCAGAGCATCCGTGGTGATCATCGACCATTTGAGATGATCGATCTCCGGGTGAACGACGGCGACGATGATGCCGGAGATCAGGGCGGCGAGCACGAATCCCTTGTCGGTGATGCCCACAGGGGATACTCCCAGCAGCAGATCTCGGGTGATGCCGCCGCCGAGGGCGGTGACCCATGCGAGCACGAGGATGGAGAACAGATCGTATCGCTTGTGGATCGCGGCGAGGCCGCCGGAGAGCCCGCAGATGAACGTGGCCAGGTATTCGATGCCGATGAACAGGGCGTTGCTCTCCAGTGCCACCTGATGCATGTTCCCTCCCCGTGGTCTTGCGGTCGAACCGCTAAGAGACTAACACCTCGAGGAGTCGGAGGGCGATTCAACAGGCCCATCGGCAGGCTGTTGCGTCAGATTCCCTCCCGGGCTTGTTCCTTCAGCAGCATTTCGCGACGCGTGCGCAGCACGACGTCGCAGGGTGCATCGCCTTGGAAGTAGTCGTCTTCGCGCAGCATGGCGCGCCGGTCTCGCAGAACATCAACAATATTGTATACGATATGCGCGCATACGATAGCCAGTAGATTGCCGGTGATCGCGAACGTCGAACCCAGGATGAGGCCGATGATAATCACATATGCGGCGTTCCAGAAATCACGGCACTGTTCATGCGCATACCAGAATGCAAGTGCGGTCACGACGACCGCTGCGCCCTGCCCAGGCCAGCCGTCACGCGATTCCGATCCGACGATCCACGACAGCATCTGCGTCAGCAGCGACTGCAATCCATATCGAAACAACAGTTCCTCGCTCACGCCCGCCAGTACCATCAGCGGCAACATCACTCCGAAAGGAAGCCGGGGCATTTCGCCACGGATGCCGGAACGCTGCCGCTGCCGGGCTTGCAGATACGACGAGTGCGAGCGGCCGACCGCTTCCCACAGCACGCTCCATAGCACCAGTGCGATCGGTAGGGACGCGACAATCCAGTGAGGAGTCAGGGCGGCGAGCATCTGCGTCATCATCGCATCCGCATGCCACGGCTGGCCGTGGATATTCGCTTGAATCAGCGAGGCGACGCAGGCCAGCAGCAGGCCGGCGACGATGAGCAGGATGTCACAGACGACAAGCTGCTGGGTGATCGCCCGCTGTTCGTCGGGAGGCAGTGGATACCGCTGACGCACATCCGTCGCCATCGTCGTCGCCGCTGATGCCTCACTCGTTGATGCTGTGTTCGTCGGTGCCTTGCCGCCGTCATTTTCGACGGGGTTCATGCCGTTATCGTCCATGCCACCTCATTATGCCGGGTCGCCCCCCCCCAGACGCAATACCGTCAGAGGGAACGCTCCAAGACACATCCCTCCCGTCATTCCCGATGTTCGGCGTTACTCCCATGATCGATCCCTAGCGCGGGAAGATGCCCAAATCCTATGATGGTCCCATGTGCAGGGGAAACGGAAGCATGGAGACGACCGCAACGACAGCGATGACGCTGGTGGCGGCGGTGGACAACGACACGATGGCCTTGCTGGCATTGCAAGGCATACTGCCGCAGCTGCTGCCGGGCGCACGATGGCTGTGGGGAGTTGGATCGGCGTCCGAAGCAGTGGATCGCGCTCTCGACCCGGAGACCCGGCCGCGTCTGCTGCTGGTGGATATGTCGTTGGATGACGGCACCGGCATAGGCGTGGTGCGGCGTATTCGTGAGCGTACCGACCGCGTCGCCATGCTTGCGGTGACGGCGTTCGATGTGAGCACCTATGCGGCGAGGGCGGCTCAGGCCGGTGCCCAGGGCATCGTTTCGAAGGCGAACATGTCCAGTCTGGCGACGGCTTTGCGAACGGTGGCGACCGGCGGCACCTACTGTCCCCAGGAACTCGGTGCACCCGAGGACTCGAGAGATGAGACGGTGGATCCTGTCATGTTCATTGATGCCGCGAGCGCACGGCTGCGTTTGCTTCGAGCGCGCGGGGAGCGAATCGAAAATGGTATGAAGGCCGGGAGTCCGATGAGACGATCCCGTCTCAGTCCGAAGGAATCGGAGACGATGAGGCTGCTTTCTCGGGGTCTGAGCTATGAGCAGATCGCGGCGCGCGGCAATGTGAGTACGGCTACCGTACGCACGTATGCCCATCGGTCGGTGACCAAGCTTGGCGCCAGCTCTCTCGCCCATGCGATTGCCTTGTATTTGGAGGGATGATTGCGTTCATGCCGTTCAGCGCAGTGGCAGTTCGGCGGCTATGGTCCAGGTGCCTTCCTGAGCGCTCGTATTGAGAGTGCCGTCCAATGCCTCGATGGCGCTGCGATGCAGATCAAGTCCCTTGCCGTGACGGGTACCGCGGACGACGTGGGATTCTTCGTCGGTGATGCGATTGATTTCGGTGACTCGAATTACGTCGCGCGTGCCCGTTACGAACAGACTGTAGACGGGGATACCGTTCTCGTTGCCGTCTTCGCTGCCATTCCATGCTGCATGCCGTACGATGTTCGCGTAGATTTCCTCCATCAACGACAGCACGGTATTCGTAACGGCTTGGCTGGGTTGCGTATCATCGGTGATGTCGATGTGGGAGGTGCCGTTCATGCCAAGCATGGTCATTGTCCGGTCCTGCTCCTCGACGAGCTTCTCCACTCGAGCCGACAACGGAATGGCGGTATCGTCGGTGTCGACGGTGGTCTTCTCCGTATCGGTGAGCGTACGTCTGCCGTCGAGTACATCGATGACCTCATGTACGCGGTCAAGTGCATGATGCGAGCGATCATAGATGGTGTCCAGCATTGATGCGGCGTCCGTATTGTCGATGATCCCGTCTCGGGCCGCTGCCGTATGGTCGGTGTTCGTATCCGTTGCGTTACGTTCGGGAAGCGTTTGTCTCAGCCTCCATGAGAGCATCGCCACGACTGACATGTCATTGGCGACTGAATCGTGGATCATGCGTGCGATCCGCTGTTCGCGGGTGACGCGTTCCAGCAGCGCTTCGTTGCGGACGATCGTCCGCCTGGCATCCGTGTTGACGCGGAAGGCGCGGCCGAATGCGACGAGGAATCCGTTCACCAGTATGGACAGCAGCACGCTGAACGTCCATGCGAGTATGGGAGACACGGATCCGCCTCCGATATCGGACGCTCCCGGCTGAGTGCCGGAGTATCCGTCAAGGAATCCATTGACGAAGCTGGTCATCGTGTCGAGTGCGACGCTGCTGGCGTTCCAGACGATCGCGCAGGTGGTCTCCGCCACCGAGTAGATCGTGACCGCGACGACGGCCCACCCTCGAGCGAGTGCGTATCCGCCAGTCAGGAAGATCGCGAACAGGGTGATCAGGTGGGCGGCTTCGACCAGATTCGTCGTCACGAAACCCGATGCCAGACATGCCGCCAATCCGATCGCAATGGTGATGCGCGGATGCCGTGGCAGGAGCGCGATGACCGCCAGCAGTGCCAGTACGGCGATGGCGTCAAGAACCGATTCGGGGTGGAATGCCAGTAGTGAGGTCAGCCATAGTGCTGCAGTGAATAACCGTACTTTGTCGGGGAAGGTCAGCTCATGCCACCATGCGATCGGACGGCCGCCCCAAGATTCGGGACCTGTCGCACGGGATGGAGAGGAGTCGGTCATCCGCATCATTTCACTGCCTGCTCCGGGAATCATCGAACCGGGATCCCTTGGGATTGGCAGGCAGTACGAACAGTACGATCTCGCTGGCCAGGTACGCCACTCCCATCAGAAGCGAGGCGAGCAGTCCGGCCACCATGATCCGGTTTGGGTCGGAGATCGAGGCTGCGCCGATCACCATGAACGCCAGCAGGAATGCCAGCGGCAGCAATATCCACCATCCGTTGAGGTTCTCATCGTGCAGGCGACGTACGCCGATCGTCACAGTCGGCACCAGCAGCACCAATTCCACGATGAACACCACCCATGTGGATAGAGGGCCGTTGCCACTGGCATCATGCCAGATAACCATATCCCCGACTTGCGTCACCAACACGACGGCGGCTTCGATGAGCAGGCACAGCAGCATCGCCCACCAGTATTCGCCACGTGATGCCCGGCCCCGCATCACGAGGGCTTTTTCCCAGAACCGTCGGGAAGCGTCCTTGAACCCGATGCCATACCAGGGTTTTCTCAGCGGCGGCACCGTGCGGACGCCGGCGCCCGAATAGGTGGCGGCGTCGGTTCCGTTCGTGTTCGTCTTGTTCGTAGGCGTTTGCAGGTTCATGCTCATGGTCGCTCCTTACCGGCCGACTTGATCCGGTCGGCTTCGTCGTATGCGGCGGGATTTCCGCCGTACCATCATGAAACCGTATCCGGCGCAGTGTATCCAGTAATGGGGGTTCGTTGTACACATGCATGTACAACGAACCGGAGAAACCAGCCGGAGGGCTTCAGATTCGTCTGAGTTCGGTCATGGCTGCGTAGTGCAGCACGTCGAACCGTTTCGGAGCGATGCGTTCAAGCATTGCCATATGTTCGCTCTCCCATTCGGCCACCTGTTCCGGATCAAGTGATGCTCCGATGCCACGGCATGCTTTCATCCGTCCGTTCCAGCTTTCCCGGGTGAACGGCACTTTCAGCTTGTGCTCCTCATGATAGATCAGTTCGAAACCGGAATGATAACAGTCCGGGATCTCGATCGGATGCATCCTCTCCCCCGCACCGCTCCAATGCGGACTGTATTTGAGTACGAGACGTTCGCTCTCGCCGGCGATCATATCCTCGAACGGTAGCCACTCCATAGCCAGCACGAGGAATCGTCCGCCCGGCTTGAGCAGATCATGCAGCCTGTGGCACACGGCTCCATGGTTGAAGTACCAGAAGCACTGGCATGCCGTAGCCACATCGAACGAACCGTCCGGAAAATCGACATCTTCCGCAGATGATACCCGGTATTCGACGCCACTTATGCCTTCGGACAAACAGCGGGCCTGAGCGATCTGTTGCTTCGAGATATCGGTGCCGACCCATGTGGCGCCGTATCGGATCATGTTGCGTGGCAGCACTCCGGTGCCGGTGCCCAGATCGAGGATATGCTGGCCATCCCGGCACAGACCACGATCGAGGATCATCCGATAGAACTGCGGAGGGTAGATGTCACGGTATTTCGCGTAATCGTCCGAAACTTTCCCCCAGTCGAACGGTGTGCCATCATCTATGCGTTGGTCGGCAATCATCGTGAATCATCCCCTCTTCAGATCACATCCATTTCCGCATACAGAATACGTCGTTCGATCAGAATCCTGCTTCAGTATTCGCACTAGCCAACTATCTTCAGTTTTGGGGTCATATCCGTTTAACCCGAGATATACACGGATCACTGTATTCAATATCGAATCAGTTGCGCAGAAGCAATGACCTGAGGATCGAGATGTGATGATGCATCGAGATAGAGACGTATCCAGTTATGTCCAGACTGGCGCGAATGTTCCCCACTCCACAGGGATTAGGATGACTGCGAAATAAAAATGCCGCTGCCACCTTAGTTAATCGATAAGCTTCAGCCCGATGACACAGGCCACCAATCCGCCGATGAGTAGGACGCGCATCAGAGAGACGGTATCCTCGCCGCTGACCATACCGTATACCGCGGTGATCGCTGCCCCGATACCGACCCATATCGCATACGATGTGCCGATGGGAATGTGCTTCATGGCGAATGCAAGCCCTCCCATACTGGCAGCAAGCCCGATCGCGAACACCATCGTGGGGATGATTCTGGAGAATCCCTCGGAACGGTCAAGCGCGATCGCCCACACGGATTCGCATATGCCGGAAAGAATGAGAACGAGCCAAGACATGGCCATTACGCTCCTCTGATCATGGCAAGTCTTGTCGAACCGGGTACTTGTCCATCGTCCGGGAACCATGTATGGCTCTGGCGTCAGGGTAGCACACGTACAGCCCATCCTGCTCCAGCCCATCCTGCTCAGCGAACGGCCGTATGACTGCCCCACTGCAGCACGATGATGCCGGCGATTATGATCGCCATGCCCAGCCACATGCGCCAGTTCAACGGGTCACGGAAGGCAAAGTGCGCGATGACCGCGGTGGCGATGATGCCCACGCACGACCACACGCCGTAGGTCAGTGCGGTCGGCATGCCACGGTCCAGAACCTTGGCGAGCAGAAAGAAGCAGATGCCGTAACCCAGCACCACCGGAACCACCCAGACAAATCTGCTGAACCCCTCCGAGGCACGCAACGACAGCGTGGCCACCACCTCACAGAAAATGGCCCCGAACAGCATCAGCCACGTCAGCACCATGGTCATCTCCTCCTTGCGATTATGCTCCGATCCGGCTGAATCGGCCACAGCCTAGCATCCCGCGCAGGACAAGCACATCCCCAGGCCACGCCCGGTATTGGATAAGGTGAGCTTGTTGAACGTGGCGTTGCCGTTGGCCGCGAAGTTCCTCGTGTCCACCAGCTTGCCCTTGCCGTCCGCGCCCTCGTGCATGGTGACCTGGAAGTCGGTGATCGGCTTGTCGCTCGACCCCCGGTTCCACGTCTTGGCCGCGCCCAGCGTCACGGACACGGGCTGCGGGGCGGCGCTCCAGGACTCCTTGGCGTCCGTGCGGCCGGCCAGCTGGGCGGTCTTGAGCAGGTAGGGTGCCTTGGCGGGCACGGTGAGGTTCCACCAGTATTTCCCGTCGGGCCAGGTGGCGCTGCCGGTGGCCTTGACCGGGCCGACGGCGGGCGAGTAGGTCACGACCCCGCACCTGGCGGTGGAGGCGACCTGGACGGTGTGCTCGGGCCTGCCGTCCCCGTTGGTGTCGACGTTGAGGGTGCTGACGGCGGGGAACGAGGTGCCGTCGGGCACGTTCTCGCAGGTCGTCCAGATCAGGTCGGACACCGTGCCGGTCCCGCCGGCCCTGGCGAACGTGTTCTGCGCCCGTGTGGCGACGGTCACCTTCGGCGCGACCACGGTCCACGACTCCGCGGAATCGGAGAAACCGTCAAGATGCTGAGGTTTTTCGACGTAATGCTGTGCAGGAGCGCTGAGGTTGAACCAATACTTGCCGGCCTGCCATGACGTCATCCCGAGGTCCTTCGGCACGTAGGACGGGCTCCAACTCGCCCCGCACGTCATGGTCACGGCCTTGGCCTTCGTGTGCTCCGGCTTGGCGTCGCCGTTCGATGAATGGTTCAGGGTCAGCGTGCCGGTGAACTTCGTGCCCGCGGGGATGTCCGTGCACTGCGCGTACAGGCGGTCGCGCACGCTCTGCGCTCCTCCCGAGAGTGCGGGCGGCGCGGTGGGCTTGGCGTCCGTGCCAGACAGGGCCTTCGTGGAGAACTCGGCGGTGCCGGGCTTGGTGGTGAGCCGGAACTGTTCGTTGCCGTCGCCGGACCCGTCGTGCGTGCCATGGATGGTCAGGGCCAGCGTGCTCCAGGTGCCGTCCTGGATGAACACGGTCACGTCGAACCAGTACTTCGCGCCGGCCCGCCATTTCGTCTCGCCCTTCAGGTCCGAGGGCCTGAAGTCCTGCGAGGTGAACGTGCGCGACTGGTAGAGGCCCATCGCCGAAGCCAGGGTCTCGGTCTTCCGGGGCGCCTTGAACGTCTTGTCGGCCTTGCCGTCGCCGTTGGAGTCCATGTTCAGGGTCACGTCCATGCTGACCTTCGCGCCCTTGGCGATGGAGTTGCCCTGCTTGTGGGTGACGGTGATCGCGTCGCGCATGGGCGTGGTGTCGCTCGCCGGGTTGGCGTGCCTGTCGAGGCCCGCCGGCCGGGCGCTGGTCGTCACCTCGATCCGGGGCTTGTCCGGGGTGTCGTACTGTTCGGCCGGGTCCTCCCTGTTGGGGTTCAGGCCGATGTGCTCGTAGCGCTGGCCCTTGCCCTTGACCGGCTTGAGGAACGACTGGTAGCTGTTGGCCTTCTTGTCCGTGGCCTCGCTCTTGTTCGAGGCGCGCACGATGGTGTCCCACCAGATGGTCGCGTTCGCGGGCCACCGCCCGTCCGTGTAGCCCAGATCCTTCGGCGTCAGGGTCGCGGACGGGAAGTCGCGCGAGCCGGACCAGTCGTCGTTGACCATGCGTGTGACGGTCTTCGCCTTCTCGGGTTTCTTGTCGCCGTTGGTATCCACGTTCAGGTGGCTTTCGATGACGAACCAGTCGTCGGAGTAGTGGCGCTTCACCTGGATGGTGACCACGTCGCGCAGGCTGTTGGTCAGGCCGATCGTCCTTTTGGCCGAGGACTGCCATCCCGCGGTCCGGCTGGGCAGGTACTGGGCGTGGGTGAAGATGCTCGGCTCCCACAGGGGCGTGCGGGTCCATCCCACCAGCGCCTGGCCGGCCTCGACGGGCACGGGCCGGTAGAAGATCATGCGGATGCCGGTGTCGGCGCCCACGGAATGGTTCATGGCCATGTCGACCAGCTTCTTGAACTGCCCGTGGTTGAGCACCACGCTCGGGATGCCCCTGGTCTGGTACTGCTTGTCGAACTGGTTGTGGATGTAGCTGAAGGCGTAGTGCATCCACGCGAGCTTCTGCCGCTGGTCCATGTTCCTCAGGATCGAGTCGGAGTAGTACACCACCGAGCGCATCTGGTCGGTGGTCCGTCCGAACCCGGAGTTCGGCCCTCCATAGGCGAACTGGTGGTAGAGGGTGCCCTTGCCGTTCACGTCGGGCGGCGTGTTCGCCCACGCCTGGGTGCACAGGGCCATGGTCCTTGCGCCGTTGCCGGCCTGGTCCGGGGTCAGGTAGAAGATGCCCGTGTACACCTTCGGGTTCGATCCCGGCACCCAGTAGGCGTCGAGGTTCTTCGAACGATACCAGAACGACGGCTGGGCCGCGCGCGTGGCCGTCAGGCCGAACAGGCTCATCACCCGGGAAAGCAGCCCCGTGTCCGCGTCGGCCTGGCCGGGCGAGGGCAGGTCGCCCACCGTCGGCTGCGTGTCACGGCCCTGCACGTCGGCGCCGCCGAGCCCCCAGTCGGCCAGCTGATCGGCCCCGTCGAGCGTGGTCAGGCCCACGGAGGCGACCGGACCGGGGGTGTTCGGCACGGCCAGGTACACGCCCTCGGGCACGTTCACGGTCCGCTCGCCGTCCACCGTGGCCGCGGGCTTCACGCCGCTGGAGGCCAGACCCGCGGCCAGCGCGTCCAACGCCGCGGGGGCCGAGACCGGGTCCAGATCATGCGCGATCGCGTCCACCGGGTCGCTCGAGACGGTGACTCCGCCTGCCGAGGCGGCCTTGGAGGCCAGGCTCCTCACCGTGGCGTCCGTGGAGGCGACGTGCAGGTCGTCCCACGAGGTCTTCGCCGCCTGCTCCTTCGTCATGCCGTTCGGATAGTCGCCGATGCGGTACAGGGTCGTGGTCACCCCGTTCAGGCTCGTGTTCACCACCGCGCGCACGGTCAGACTGCCGCCGCGCCCCTTCGACGCGTCCGGCGTGGCCTTCGGAGCGGCCTTCGTCTTCGGCGTGGACTGCGGAACGGCCCTCGGCGCGGACGTCCGATTATCCTCCCCGGCGTCGGCGGCGCCGTTGGCATCGGTGCCGGTCCTCACGTCGGCGTCATGCTCATCGTCGGGCGACGCGGCATCGCCCCCGGTGCCCGTCGACGGCGTGGCCGACGGCTGCGAACCAGCGCCTCCCGTGACGCCCGTCGTGTCGCCGACGTCTCCCGACAGCCCCTGCGCGGCGTCGGCCGCGAACGCGGTCGTCCCACCGGTCAGGAGCGTGGCCGCGGCCAGCAGGGCCGCGATGAATCCCCGTGGTTTGAGCCCCATGGATTCCTCCCTCGTGTCTGTTCGGCGGGAGACGGAACGGTTCCGCCTCCCGATAGCACAGGGGGCTATACGCGCAGAACACGTCGGAGACGCATGGCGGACACGAAAACCCCTCCGCGCCCCCATGCGGGGTAGCGTGGATATGGAGAGGACATGGAAACGACAAGGAAACGAGGTTCGAACGATGATGACCGGAAGACTGAGGAGAGCCGGACTGGCCGTGGCGGCCGTCCTGGCGATGCTCCTGACCATGATAATCACACCCGTGACGGGGGCCAGCGCGGCCGAGGACTGGTCCAAGGGCCTGACCCAGGCGCAGATCCGATCCTCCTACGGATTCGCCAAGTGGGTCAGCGTCACCGGCGAGACCGAGGACATCAGAGCCGACGCCAGAAGGGCAATTTTTCAGTTGAGCATCGGCACCTATGGTTACATTAATCTGGGAGCTGACGACGATGCTACCAGCTTGGATAATACGCGCCGCGCCCTGCAGGAGGACATCAAGTCGAACCAGTTCCGCACCTCCCTGGAAAACGAGCCCTGCCGCACGGACCTGCCCCAGGGCAAGGGACGCCGCTGTAATGATCCGAACAAGCGACTTCAGGCCCTTCCTCTAAATCTTCAGTTCCTTGCACGATCTCAAGATGCAGCCGATGCCGTAGCTGCAACCAATTCCCATCATTTTGCGGGTGTTGCTCAGAACATCTCCTTTAATGCGAATTTTAAGGACTTCTACAATGATTTCGGCGAGAAGGACAACTATGACAAGGACATGACCGACGGCAAACTCGACAGCAAAGCCTCGGACGGTTCCAAGGTCGGCGAGACCGGTCACTATCTCAACTACGTTGATGGGACTTGGAGCAGACGCAAACAGCAGTACGATGTAGCCACGTCCGCGTCCATCGGCATCACCGGTAATGTACTGACTCAGGATTACATGTTCGATTACTATTCCGATAATTCCTCATCGGAAGAAGACCCAGGCAATTGCACCAATCAAGGTATGACCCTTCCGGAGTCCCTTCTGGCCCGGTTCGACCAGTACACGAGCCTGCCCGAGGTCCAGGCGGCCACCGGCCACACCGTGCGCTTCGACAGCGCGGGCGGCAGCCCGGTCGCCGGCCAGAAGATCGCCGACGGCCACAAGGCCACGCGCCCGGCCGACCCCACCCGCTCCGGCTACACGTTCGCCGGCTGGTACCTGGGCGCCACGCGGTACGACTTCAGCCGTCCGGTCACCTCGAACCTGACGCTCACGGCCCGGTGGACCCGCAACGCCCCCCAGACCGTGTACCGCACCGTCCGCTTCGACAGTGCGGGCGGCAGCCCGGTCGCCCCGCAGAAGGTCAGGAACGGCGCCAGGGCCGGCCAGCCCAAGACGCCCACCCGCAGCGGCTACTCGTTCGCGGGCTGGTACCTGGGCTCGACGAAATGGGACTTCAACCGGCCGGTCACCGGCGACCTGACGCTCACGGCGCACTGGACGAAGAACGCGACGCCATCCAAGCCCACGGACAAGCCCGGCCAGGTGAAGCGGGTGCCCGTCTACCGCGTGTACAACCGCAACTCCGGCCTGCACCACTACACCACCAGCAAGGCCGAGAACGACATGCTCGTCCGTTTGGGCTGGCGCGACGAGAACCACGGCAAATCCTCGTTCATCACCGTGTCGAGGGACACGCCGGGCGCCCGTCCCGTGTACCGCGAATACAACAGGCGCTCCGGCAACCACAACTGGACCCTCAACAAGCGCGAGCACGACATGCTCGTCCGTTTGGGCTGGAGGGACGAGGGCATCGCCTGGTACACCTCGCCCACCGGAGCCAACGTGTACCGCCTGTACAACCCGAAGCCCTACCACAAGCCGAAGCATGGTCGCGGCAACGGCGGCGGCGAGCACGTGTACACCACCAGCTACGGCGAATACCTGAGCGTCATCCGAGCCGGCTGGCGCGGCGAGGGCGTCGCCTGGAAGAGCCTGTAGGGGACAAACCCCCTCGACAGCATAACGGCCCGAAGCCGAAGCCTTCCGATCGACCCATCAACAGGTTTCCTCCACACGATCGGAGACCCGGCTCCGGGCCGTTTCCCATATCCGAAAAGACAGAATGAGGAGTCGGCATGGTCGATGAAAGCATCTATGAGCATATGGATGATTTCACTCTCTATGAAGTCTTCCATGAAACCGGTAACGTGCTTGCCGGATCGCTGGTGGCGGCCGAACGGCAGGCCAGACAACGAGGCGATCGAAAAGAGGCCCAACGGTATTTCCGAGAACAGGCGCAGATGTGGCGGGATCGAGAGGAGACGGACAATCGCAATCGCAGTCGTCAAATCGAATTGATTCTGTCATGGAACTCCCGACGAACAGCCGTGGAGGCCACGCTTGAATGATCTGACGGAACAACAATTGACATGAAATCGATGATCCGGTTCCGATCGTCAACGATGATTTTCGCCCTTATCATCCCCGGTGTCAGGATCGATATCTGGACTCCACCTTCTGGACGATCTCCCGATTCTCCCCAGATCGATGGCGTCGTCATGTTGTCTGATGATTGACACGATGTCGATGAGATCCTTGTCTCGTTGCGGGTCGCCTCTGGATAGCGAATGCAGCTTACCGCCCTTGATGAGCGTGCCCTTGGGGAGCAGCTGGGAGACGATCGGCGCGTTCAGCTGGTTGATCTTCTTGCGCAGATTACCGACGCTTTTCGGGCGTTTGCCCAGTATATTCTCGAACATCATCGACTCCGATCAGACCTTTGTTCAGGGCATCCTCCAGTACCCTATACCGTCTGGCGTCGTCCATGCAGACCCAGGAGTCGCGGATCGCCTGGGCCGGCGTCTCGACCATGAGACCGTGGTGCATCACGGCCGTCAACCCCTTCGCGTCATGCCAGAGGATCCCGGCGACGGGATGATGGCGGGTCGTGACGGCGATATGGGTGCCCGGCGTGCACATATCGCCGATCTCCAGATACTCCAACGCGGACGGCCCGCACAGCATGGCCCCCGGCCCGCCGATGGCCAGACATTCCGTCAGCCACATGTAGTCATAGTCGATGTCGACGTCCCTCTCGGGAAACCACCGGTAGAACCCTTCGGCGTCGAAGGACACCTCGTCCGCTCCTTGGTTTTCGGCCCATCGGGCGAGCTCGGACGGATCCACACCCCACCGTTCGGCCTCCCACACGGGAATCACCCCATGCCACTTCCGGGCGATCGCCATGACCGTCGCCTCCACATCCCTGGGTTCCATGACCTCTCCTTCCTTCCGTCCGACTCATGCGTCTCCGATGGTCTCCACGCCGTGCAGAGTCGGGCATATGGCATCACGCAAGACCTTCGCAGACACCCCGTAAGCGCGACCGGTCATGGAACCGATGCCTCTCTTGTTCGCTTCTTATGAAGCACCAGCACTCACAACGTGCGATGGCGTCCTCACGAGGTGCCTCATTTGAAAGTGAGCGCGTAATCCGGAGTGGTGCCTCACTTGGGGTGAGCGCGAAATTCTGGTCCTTGCCGGCTGGCGGGGTTTCGTCGTCTTCCGGTTCGACGCCCGCGATCCGGGCGAGCGTCCTGTTCAAGTATGCCATGTCCGGGCCCGCGCGTCTGGCCGGCCGCGCGGTGCGCGGCGCGGCCATGGTATCGGGCCGGTCCTGGATGTCGTGGATGCGGCGGACGAGCTCGGCGGGGTTCACGGTCGAGCTCGCGCGTTCGATCTCCTGGTGCTCACCAGACCCTTCGGACACGCCTCGTCCCTCGTCCGCTTGAGGTACCGGTCCATCGTGGCCGGGCTCATCGCCGTCAATTCGTCGAACGCGAACCCGTCGTACTCGGCGAGCTCGCCACAGGCCCTCAGCGTCGGCAGCCGCAGGGGAAGCATCTGTTTGAGGTACTTCGCGCACGGCATGTCCATCATCAGCCACATCCGCGCCAGCAGCTCGCGCGACTGATCCGAATACCGTTTCGGCCGCGATGCCTTGCTTTCCTGCGGTTCGCACGGCTTCCTGCCGGCCTCGGCGAGCCGTCGCCGCGCGGTGCTCCTGCCGATCTCCAGCACGGAGCACATCTCGTCGAGGATGCGACCCTTGTCCTTCTTCGAGGCCTTCATGTACTCGTCTCTGAACCTCAGGGTGACCTGCCGCTTCGTCGCCATGCTGATCTTGCCTTCCATACGACAAGCCAAACAGGACCGGTACCGTTCGTGCTCATTCCCGATGAGGCGCCACTATCCATTACGCGCTCAAAAAACGTGAGTCACGTCGTCTGGTCGTTTCAGTCTCCGATCTCCTATAAAATGAGTTCACGAGGTTTTCCCATCTCTCGAACCCGTTATTGGCTCTGGGGTGGGGAGATTTTTCAAGCGGAAGTGACCCGCTGACCTTTTACAGGGGGCCCAACTTCCGCTTTCTCATATCTTTTCAGCCTTCCGTGTAGGTGGCTTCGACGTTCATGTTCCACTTGGTCGGCCGCATGCCGCCGTCGAGCGGTATGGGATGGCCGACCACGTGATACGGGTGCTCCTCGTCGCCGCGCAGGATGATCCGGCAGCCGTCGAGAGGGCCGCCCGCGTAGTCGCGCGGGAAGCGGAACACGGCGTCCACGCGCATCCCGTCGGGACGGTTCGGTTCGTCGGCGTCCGTACTGTCGGGCGAGTCCACGAGCATGTTCTCGATGGCTTCGCGCTGCTCCTCGTAGACGGGGTTGTTGCCCTCGTCAACGCCGGATTGGACGCGGCGGATCACGGTGATGGTCTCGCCTCTCACGGGCCGCCTCCGCTCATGTCGAGGTGGAACGCGCGCGCCCTGCCGCGACCCAGCCGGCCCTTCTCCGCCTTGGTCAGGTAGAGGTCGCCCATGGGATTCGAGTAGGTGAAGGACTCGCTGAAGCTGCCGGCGGTCTGCTGCGCGTTCGTCACGCCCAGCCGTTCGTCTCCCACGCTCATTTTGCGGACGACCATCGCGCGCGCGATCGACGCGAGTGTGCGGTCGGATGCCTGCGACCATCTGGGGCATGTGTCCATGATGATCTGCGTGGCGTCCTCCAGCAGCACGGTCGCGGTCTCGCGTTCCGCCTCGGTCAGCGCATGCCAGCGGCGTTCAAGATCCCGATAGGTAGCGAACGGTGTGAACTCGTCGGCCATGCGCCGCCCTGCTTGGCGATGACGCCGAACGTTCGCAGCGCGGCAAACGTCTTGTTCACCGCCGCCGTGATCGCCGCCGCGTCGGCACCGGTCGCGAGGTCGGCGATGGCTGCGGCCGGTGCGGGCTTGCCGGAGATGTTCGCCCACGTAGGGGCGGCCGGGATGGCCGGCTTGCCGGTCAGGTCGCCGTACGCCCCGCTGAAGCTGGACGTGCCCGCGCCGATGGCGGTACGCGCCGCGGCCCCGGTCGTGCTGGCCTTGATCCCGTCCAAGGTGCCCGTGTTCAGGCTCAATGGGATCTCCGGGAACAGGCGTCCGCCCGTGTTGGACACGCGCAGCTTGCGAAGCTCGTTCGCCAACGTGCGGGACAGGGCGACGCCGGTGATGTTCGCGCGCAGCAGCCTGTCGGTGAGCAGGTCGAGGTTGGCGAGCTGGTCGTCGGTGGCGGTCACCTGCACGCCCGTGGCGGACAGCGCCTCGTAGCCGGCGAGCTTGTCGCCGGACGCGGGGTTGACCGCGTGGTAGATCACGTAGTCCAATGCCTCGCCCAATGCTGCGGCCTGGTCGGCCTGGATCGCGTCGAGGATCTGCAGCTGGTTGTCCTCGTCGGCCCACTGCAATTGCTTGGAGACGCGCGTAGCGCACTGCACCGTGAACCGCTTGCCTTCCTTCGGGGTGATCGGCTGCTCGTAGCCGCTCTTCTTCGCACCCTCGGCCACGACCTCGGCGCGCGCCTTGCCGGTGAACACGTTGTACTTGTCGTCCATGAACCCGAGCCTGTCCGCCGGGCTCAATGTGGCGATCGTGCTGGTGTCGTGCGCCTTGCCCACCACCGCGAGGCTCACGGACGTGGGCAGCGTCACCTGATTGGTCTGCAAAACCATAGATACCTTCCTCTAAAGGGTTGAACGTTTACTTGGTGCCGAACAGCTGCCTAAGCAGTCCGGCGTTCGGATTCGCCTGAGCCTGCGGAGTGCCGGCCGGATCCGTGACCTTCGCCGCCGACGGCTTCGCCTGCGCGGCCAGATACGACTTGATGGCCTGCGCGTGCGCGTTGATCTCCTCGGCCGTCTCGCCGCGCAGCAGATCGACCGGTACTCCGGTCTTCCTGGCGGCCTCGTCACGCCATGCGAGACGCTGCTGTGCGGTCTTCAGGTCGTTGAGCTCCCTCTCAGCCCGTTCCGCGCGCGCCTCCAGCTTCTGCGTCTCCGACAACTGGGATTCCTTCAACGCGGCCAGCTCGTCGGCAGCCGTCTTGTTCGCCTCGGCCTTGCCGCGCCAATTCTTCGCCCGTTCGGCCTCGGCCTCATAGCGCGCCTTCCAGTCGATGTCCTCCGGCGGCGAGCCGGACTGTTCGTCGGTGTTCTGGGCGTTGTCTTCTTCGGCCATACGACCTCCTTCCGCCCGAATCCAGGCATAAGAAAAGCCACCACGGACGGATCCGTGATGGCCATGGATGACGTAAATGAAAGATCTAGAGGAATCTCCAAATCGGCTTCAACAAAAAGTCAAGGACTTTATTCGTGATTCTCACTCTTGTCCAGAAGAGCTTCCTACGGAACCGGTAGAAGCGTGAAGGCTTGTAGTCCCAAATATCCTTCATGTAATAGATGCACCAGATCAGACACTTTCGAAGTTCCCTGTCGGTGAGATCAGGGTTCCCGCCCTCGATATTGAACACGCCTCTGCGAAGAGTATCCGCATAACGCTCCATCAAACTCTCCGTACTTTCCTTCGAGAAGATGGCACGGAATACGCGGAAACCTTCCTCGGTGCCGCCATCGTCGCGAACGGTCATCATGGAAGAACGAAAATGAATATCCAAGCCGACCAATTCCGGTGCGTCGGGCCAGAAGTAATAAGCCTTCGCCCGCTTTCCATCAACGTAGTAATCACAATTGATTTTTGGACGGTTTGTGGATGTGCATGTGGTTATGAAACCGTCAGCACCTGCCAGACCAACTTCCGCTATATCCGATAAAGGCACATGAATGAACCATGACGTCAACAACCTTGCGGTATGGAAATCAATCATTCGAATGGCCTCATTCATCATCGCTGACACTATTCATATCGCGATAATACATGTTGGCAGAATCATCGGGAAGGATGGGAGAACAAGGAAGCCGTTCGGCCTTGCCGGTCTTCTGTTCACATACCAGTCGCAGTCGTCGAGCATGGCGAAGTCGGGATCCACGGGCACGTGGTAGTAGTCGGCGTCCTCGCCGCCCTCGCGGCTGGTGGGGATGCCATGGTTGGCATGCTCGACGATCCGTCGTGCCTGATGATAGCTGGTGACCCTATCGGTCATGCCTGTCCTCCTTGACTTGGTGGCGTGGATTCCGCCCATTTGTCGTATTCATCCTGATGCTTCCGCCATGAGGTGTCGTCGCGGTGGGCCCGTTGGAGCTTCCACTCGCTCCAGCTTCGCACGGTGTCGGGATCGCCGACCCATGGTTTCACGTAGGCGGGCGCGTCGGTGAAGCTCGGCCGGCCGCCTTCGAGAAGGCTGTCGGTGGGTTCCATGTCGTCCACGCGCAGGAACCGCAGCTGGCCTTCCTTGATGTCGTCGGGATAGCAGTCGGGCAGCTTGCCGTTCTTATACCCGTATTTCGTGTAGTCGCCAGGCTAGTAGTCGTACATGCGCACGGACTTCCAGCCGCTGGGCATCTGGATGATCTCGGCGTTCCAGATGTGCGCGCTGCCGTTCTTCCATGGGCCGGCGACGAAGAAACGGCTACCGGGCGGGTATTCGCGCATGGCCCGGATCGTCGCGTTGTTCGACTCTTTCCGGGTGAATTTGCGGTGGTTGCCGTTCTTGTCCACCCACATGTCGGCGATGTTCCAGTAGTAGCCGTCCGAGGAGCTTTTGTGGTTGCCGACCGCCTGCACGTCGTAGCCGCGTAGTCGTAGTTCGGCGGCTTGGACGACGCGCTGGCAGTTGATGCCCCACGGGTTCTTCGAGAAGTCCGGCCGATACCCGTTATCGAGTTTCCTTTTCACCCACATGTCCCACAGGGGGTTCACCTCATCGTGCGTGACCTCTTTGAGTGTGGCGCGGGGCGTCATGGTCTTCAGGTCGCGGATCTTCTCGCCCGGTCCGCCCTTGCGCTTGCCGGGATCAGTGAGTTTGTGGCCTTGGCCCACCTTGTCGGGGTTCATGTGGCGCATGAGGTAGGCGATGGAGTTCACGTTGTTCGGGTCGTACGGCCCATAGAAGCTCTGTTCGCGTTTCGGTTCCCGGTAGGGTGCGATGTTCGCGAGCCCGGCCTTCAGGTCGGCGGGCATGACGCCCGTCTCCAATGCTCGCCGCGCGGTCTCGTAGATCCTGAGGTATTCGTCCGGGTCGTAGTCTTCGATGCGGTTGCTGCCCTTGCCCCATTCGGGGACGATCTCGCACCGGCAGTTGCCGCCGTGGAAGCTCGTGCCGAAGTCGGCCGTGTCCTCGCTGGCGTAGATGTAGCCGCGGCTTGCGAGCATGATGCAGAACGCGCACGGCTGTCGTCCGCTTGGCACGCGCGCGTATCGGGGTTTGTGCGGGTCTCGTCGCGCGTTGCTTCGGATGGTCTGCCGGCCGGGGTTGCGGATCTCCCTGTCCATGAGGTTGTTCAGGTAGCGCAGCAGCTCGTCCGGATTCGCCTTCCGGCCCTTGTCGGGGTCGTTCCACAGGACGCCGGCCTTCCAGCGGATGAGCTTCCTGACGGCCTCGTCCCTGTTCGGGTTCTCGACCTCGGCGGTGAACGAGTCATCAAAGTGCCTGGCGTACACGTGCTCGTACCAGTCGGCCGCGGCGGTGCTGGACATGTCCGAGTACTTGCCGATGATCGCCGGCACGAGGTCGAGCAAAATGTCGCGTTGCTTGGCGGCCGGCAGTCCCGCGATGTCCCACCACAGTTCGCCGAGGTCAAGCCTCGCGAGTCGCACCGCCTCCTGTTGGCTCGTCCTCAGCTGGTTGAGATCCTTGGTCGTCACCGGCATTGGCGCTCCTTAGGATCATGTCCAGCGCGCCCCAGCCCCGGTCGCGCGACTGCTGCGACCGCAGGGAGCGGATCTCGTCGCCGTCCAAGCCGAGACGGCGCAGCCCGACCTCGCTGGTCGCGTAGGATTGGTTGACCTGGCTGATCTTCACGTACGCGTCCGCCCGCGCCCCGTCGCTGATCTCCCGCGTCGGCGCCCACACCGGCCGCACCCGCTTCAGTTCGTCCGGAGGTTCGGTCAGCTCGTCAAGCCCGTACACGTCCTCGCCGTTCGGGTACGTCCATCCGTCGAATACGGTCAGGTCGGCCAAGGAGCGGACGGCCTTGGCGGGCCAGCCGATGCACGCGCTCACGTTCGTCTTGATCCAGTCCGCCGCCCACGCCACGCCGTCGCGATGCGTGTCCCGATACTCCGCCAACTCCACGTGGGCCGAGCCGTCCGCATACCTCATGCACGCGCCGATCGCCAGCGCGCTGCGGTCGGGCGGCATATCCAACCCGAACGACGTCACGCCACCATCCGCACGCTCCGTGACCTCGCCGTTCCTCCAGAGTTCGGGGTCGATGACGCTCAGCGTGTTGGTCTCGTCCCAGATTCCCAAGCCCTCGCGCCGGAAGCTGTCCTCGCCGAGGTTCTTCCTCATGCGCAGGATCGCCGACTCCGACGTACGCGCCGGATAGGAGAGGTTCGCTTTCCTCCATTGGGCGCGATCCCCGGGATCCGCGTCACGGTCGGCGCTGAACTCCACATACAACGTGTCGTCACTGTCACCATGCAACGCGTCACGCCGGCGCCCCGAGAACACCTCGCTCGGATCCGACGGCTTGGGCGGCGTACCCATGTAGATGATGAGCGGATTACGGGCCGCGTTGGTGGCGGGGATCATGTCGTCCAACGCGCGCTCGCCCAATATCTGCGCCTCGTCGAACACCTCGACGTCCACGTTGTCGAAACCACGACCGAACCCGTTCTCACGCGCGCCGAACAGCACGCGAGACCCGTTCGTGAACGCGATCTCCTGCTGACCGTTCGCACGCCTCGGCTCGCCATCCACATACCGGGCTATCGCCGGCTTCCTGACCAGCGAGCACATGAACTTGAACGTCTCGTCACTCGTACGGCTGCGATGTGCCGTCCACAGGACTTTGAGCGGATATTCGCTCAGGATGCACAGCATCACGATCATCGTGCCGATCGTGAACGTCTTGCCCACCTGACGGCAAATGCTGATGACCACGCCGCCGATGCCCGCCGCATACAGGCCGTCCGCCTTCTTGCCCAGCATGCACCGGCCGAGCCCATCCTGCCAGTCGTCGTACTCGATGCCGCACATGCGCGCCTGCGCCTTGACCTTCGGCCAGCCCGTCGAGACGATGTCACGCGGCAAGACCACATGCCGGGCTACGTCAGACAGCCTCCTCGTCGAACTCGGCATCCTCGACCTCCACCGCAACCGACGGGCCCGAAGCGCCGTCCTTGCCCTCCAACCGCTCGATCGCCCGACTCACCTCAAGCAACCGGCGCGACAATGCCGCCAGATCGCGCGGCGGCGTATCCAAATCAAACACCGCCTGCTCAAGACGCTTCAACGTACGGTGCAACAAGGTCAGGTACTCGTCCATGAGATACCTCCGAACGGCATAGAAAAAGCGGGGATGACCCCTTGTCTGATGTTCCAGTCTTGAAAGCTGGTCGCACGGGATCCCCGCAGTATATGAGGCGGAAAACACTCCTCTGGTTGCCGTATGTTATTTCAATACCCCGGAGGACCTTCCGCCCCATACGGTGAACGGCCCAGACACCGGTGACATAACCCCGGTAGGAATCCGCCCAGTTGTTTTCTCACTCCTTGAACCAAAGAAGGCTCGCATAGAGAAAACCAGACCCTCTAAGTGTATACCCATAGCCGTTTGGAAAAAAATCGGGGAGAGAGCGGTGCTATGACACAGGGGTGCGCCCGGAGCCGGCCGGCAGGGTACCCTTCCCACGGTGCCGGGCAGCATCTCACCATGTCGAGGTGCGGAACGGCACCGAAGTCGCTCTGATGTCGCCCTCTCCTCGGACGGCTTGTCGTGCCCATTCGATGCTCTTGTTGCTTCTCAGCTCGTTGCATGCGCGATGCGACAGCTTGCAGTTGGCGAACTCGTACGGACTTCCGCCCTTCGACACCGGCAGCAGCTCGTCCACTTCAGCGCTCCACGGATCCCGTGCGGGCAGTGTCTTGTCAACGGGTTTGCCGCAGATGTGGCACGTGTCGTATGCGGCCAACACACGTCTGCGCACGGCCCGTCTGCGAGCGCCGTTGGCGTACCGTGGGTTGCCTCGCGGCTTGGCCATGGGCCCTCCCGATAGAGGTGGCGTATGAATGAACCTCACAGTGAAAGGAGGAAAGGACGTGGGTGGTTGGCCTTTGTGGGGCCGTAAGTCTGGGGTTGCCTCTCGTGCTTCGAGAATTTGGCAACACTATCATTTTTGCTGCGTTTAGCGTTTTTCACAACCAGCTTAACGTGTGACTAGATATTTCCGGCTCTTGTCGTATCGGGTTGTAGCGGCTGGCGCGAGGTACCCGTTTCAGCGACGGCCCCTTGGTCTGTCTTGGCTCTCTTTGCCTCTGTAACTCCGTAACGGGTGTAACGGGTGTTTCTATGGGGTACGGCGTCGGTGTTGGGTATATGGGTGGCGTTATACGCGTTACGCCGTTACACCTGTGTTGGAAACGTTGTTGTTCCAATGGTTTTGGGTGTAACGGCGTAGGTGGCGGGTGGTGTTGTCGCGCTATGCGGCCTGTTCGAGAGCGACCGGCGATTTCTCCTCCGGCTTGTCGTTCTCGGGCTTGTCTTTTTCGGTGGTTCTGATGTGTGGCTGCCATGCTTGACTGACGGCGTGGGCCACGTTGTCGAGGATCCACTTGTTCTCGACAGCGTGGTCGAGGATCCCGGCCGTGACGCGTGGATCCGCACGCTGCCCAAGTCGGCCGGCCACTGCTTCGACTGCGGCACATGGGCGAACGACCGCGGTTCCATCATCCCGGAACCCGCCAAGCCACGAACCAAAGTGCCGGAACGTTGGACGCGCCTCACACCGCTCCTCGAAGCCCGATACCCGCAATCCGAGAACACCGAACAACAGCACAGTTAGGAGAACCCCATGTTCGCAGCACAACAACCCACCGCCACACCCGGCTTCGGCGGCACGGAGCCGCTGCCGTCGCTCGCGCAGGTCATGTCCGGCGGCACGCCGTCCGCGATCGGCAAGGACGACCCCATCGGCACCTCGGCCTCCGGCATCGTCAGGAACATCGAGGCCCAGCAGCAGCACGACATCGACACCGGAGCCCCGAAGTTCTTCGACAACGGGCAGCCCATGATGCAGATCGTCGTGCACATCGCCACCGACCAGCGCGATCCCATGATCCCCGGCGACGACGGCATGCGCGCCGTGGATCCGCCCCAGACGCGGGTGGCGTTCGGCGTTTGCCCGTTCTGCAGGAATGGTGTCGTCTGGGGGACGCCGCGCTCCCATATGGACGTATGCCGTTCCTGCGGCGCCGAGGTGAACCGTACCTACGTTGCCGACCGGCTCCTCGACCGGCTCGCACGGTCAGAGAAGAAGGGTACTCCCAAGCAGATGAGCGGCGAATGCGCGAAGGCCGGCATACGACTGCCCGCCGCGACCATCCGCACATGGATCCACCGGAAACGCCTCACCCCCGACATGAACGGTCATGTCACCCTACGCGACATCGTGCCGTTGCTGCGCGACCGGGCACGGTGAAAACAAGAAGACGGCCCCGCCCTCCATCACGGGAGAGCGGAGCCACTTATATGTAGAAGTTGTGAAAAGTCGCTTTGGGAGAGCCGGGAAAGCCGCTGGACGACCGCCTGAAAATGGCTTGATTTGAGACGTGTTGCGGGTTCGTCGTGTCTGGTCGTGTCCGAAAATCGTGTCTGAATCGTGTCTGAATCGTGTCTGGAAGGCCCGAAAGAGGGGATTCGGACGATAACGAAAAAGCCCGGAATCGTTGAAATTCCGGGCTTTCTGGTCGGACCGGCGGGATTTGAACCCGCGACCCCTTGACCCCCAGTCAAGTGCGCTACCAAACTGCGCTACGGTCCGATATTGCTTCAAGCAACGAGTAGATAATCTAGCACATCAAGTAATGAATGCAAATCATCGGCGTGGCGCGTTCGTTTGCCGCTTCCATCGACCATACGACCATCATAAGGTTCGAACGTCTTCCTGCACACCCCGGGTTCAATCCGCGTTCCGAGGTCGATCATGGGAGCAGCGCCGAACGTCGGAAAGGAATGCGTTCAAACGCCTCGCGCGTTTGCGATTGTCGTAGAAGCGGCATTCCCAGTACGACAGGATGGTCCATCCTTCCTCGAACAGTCGCCGGCGTTCCTCCTGCATCTCTTCCCACTGCCCGATGTGGTGCTCACGCCAAAGTCGTAACGTCTCGGGAGGAAGTGCCTTCCTTCTGCACTCCGATCGGTCATGCCACAGACATGGGTCGACGAACACCATAATGTGATGCTTCGGCAGCACGATGTCCGGTGGGCCGGGATATCGGGAATCGTATTTGCGGAACCGGTACCCGTGCCGGAACAGGAATGACCTCATCTGCGACAGCAGCGGTTCCATGTAGGAGGACTTCTCCGCCGTGACGATCGCCTGCGGACCTGCAACCTGCTGCGCATAGAACATCTCGATATCCTGATCGTCCGCATAGTAGCGAAACGACGCGGTGACGGACGGATCCACGAATTTCATGATCGTCTGGACGGCCGTCTTCGCCTCCTCCTGCGAACCGGTCGTTCCATACGCATCGAACTCGGGAATCGTGTAGATCCATGCGTCTCCGATCCGCTCGATGAATACGGATACGCCCTTGAGCTTCGCAGCAGTTTGGATGATGGTCGTCTTCGATGCGTTCGGTTCCTTCCGATTTCGCCCCCGGTACGGTTTGGAGGTCAGATGATAGCCGTGACATTCGGGACACCGGTAATACCGCTGCTCGTCCTTCTGCCGAGCCGGTCCGCGGCGTTGCCGACGAGCACCGGCCAGGGCGATCTTCGCGTCGAGTTCGGTCTTGAATCGAACTTTTCCGCAGGCGCGAGATGTCCTGTCGGACTTTTCACGCTCCCAGATATGCTGCCGCATCTGGAAGCGACGGTACTTCTGCTTCGGTGTTCTGATACCCATGGCATCTCCTGTACAAACAAACGAATTAATCAATGATTTTCTCACAATCGGGGCGCAGTTCACATGACCATCACCAAGCCCGGCGACCGGTACACGCCGGAAGAGAAGAGAGACGCGCTCATCGACTGGTCGGGAACCGCCTACGAGCAGATCAACGGGTACCTGTTCGGCAAGGTCAAGGAGACCGCGGACATCCGGTCGTGGATCAACCGCATCGATGAGGACATGAACGACCACGAGACACGACGCGCGTTCACCGTCGACCGTCTCATGCAACTCGACTTCTTCAAGGTCAAGACCACACGAGACCTCGCCGGTATCAAGCGTCGCACGAAGTTCCCGCATGCCGGTACCACCAACATCGGCGGCGGCACAAGAGTAGCCACGAGGATTCCCCGGATTCAATTTGTAAGTGCAACACTCGTCTCTGGGTGGCTTGTCTTTGACATTACCTTGCCGAGCTCGCGGTACCAAACCTCGTTGGGCGTTTCCCAGCCCAGGACCTTCAACGGGGTGTCGTTGATCTCGTCGACGATGGCCTGCAGGTCCGCATCCGACAGGTCGTCGAAGCTGGTCCCCTTGGGCAGGTAGCGCCGGATCCTGCCGTTGCGGTTCTCGTTCGTGCCCCGCTGCCACGAGGAGTACGGGTCCGCATAGTAGGTGAGCATGCCCAGCGCCTCGTCCACGAGCAGGTGGCAGGAGGACTCCGTGCCGTTGTCCCAC
>NZ_NMWU01000020.1 GCF_002860355.1 Bifidobacterium margollesii | reverse complement strand
CCGGCATGCCGGCGCGTCAACCATATTTTCACCGATTCGGAAAGGAAACACCATCATGCGCATCGCTTTGATCAACGAGAACAGCCAGGCCGCGAAGAACGGCCTGATCCACGAGGCCCTGGGGAAGGTCGCCGCCGCCAAGGGCTTCGATGTGGACAACTACGGCATGTACGCGGCCGACGACGCCGCGCAGCTGACCTACGTGCAGAACGGCGTGCTCGCCGCCGCGCTGCTCAACTCGGGGGCCGCGGACTTCGTGGTCACCGGCTGCGGCACCGGCGAGGGCGCCATGCTCGCGCTCAACAGCTTCCCCGGCGTCATCTGCGGGCACGTCGAGGACCCGCTCGACGCGTACACGTTCGCGCAGATCAACGACGGCAACGCCATCGCGATCCCGTTCGCGCTGAAGAACGGGTGGGGCCAGGAGCTGCAGCTGGAGTACATCTTCGAGAAGCTGTGGCTCGAGGAGCCCGGTTCCGGCTATCCCAAGGAGCGGGTCGTGCCCGAGCAGCGCAACAAGCGGATCCTGGACGGGGTGCGGGCGGCCGCGTTCCGTCCGCTCGTGGACATCTACCGCGACCTCGATCCCGAGCTCGTCAGGGGCGCGTTCGCGGGCGAGCGGTTCCGCGGGCTGTTCGAGGCGCACGCCCAGCCGGGCGAGGTCAAGGACTACGTGCTCGGCCTGCTCGACTAGGCTCCGGCGTCGGCGGCCGGTCCGTTCCCCGTGGCGTGTCCCTGCGGCACGCTCCCCGGAACGAACCGGCCGCCGCGCGTTTGGCTTGTTTTTCCGACGGCCCCACAACGCAAACCAAACGCAACAACACACACAACGCATGCGCCATTTATGGAAATTGTTGGCTTTCGATTAATGCATGCAGCATGATTTAGGGTATATAAATCCGTATATCATGCAATATGTAGTAAGCCGTCTCCTGCATGGGGGGGGGCAGGTATTACACGAACATCATGCTGTATATGAAAGGGCCGCAATGAGCGAAAGCAAACGAGATCTTGCCTATAACTATCTGCGCAAGCAAATCGTGTTCTGCGAGCTCCGGCCCGGCGATCTCATCGACGAGAAGCAGATCACCGAACAGCTCGGATTCAGCCGCACACCGGTTCGCGAGGCCATCAACAAGCTGGCGGAAGAGGACATGCTGCGCATCTTCCCGCGCAAGGGCATCGTCGTCAGCCAGATCTCGCTGAAGAACCTGCAGGACATGATCGAAAGCCGTCTTCTCATCGAGCCGTATCTCATCCATCAGGCGTTCCCCAGCCTCGACCGGGATTCCCTGCTTCACTTCCGCGAGGCATTGCAGCGCACGGGCACCGACAGCGGCGACATGAAGGATTCCATCGAAGACGACTTCGACTTCAAGTTCCACATGTATTTCGCCCAGAAGGCGAACAACAAGTACCTGGAGAATCTCATGTCCACGCTGCTGGCCCTGAGCCAGCGCACGCGCGTCTTCCTGCCGTGGTCGTCCGAACGCATCTCCGAATCATTGGAGGAGCATCTGAACATCATCGACTGCGCGATGAAGGGCGACGAGGAGGGTACCGTGCAGGCCGTGCGCCAGCATCTTCAGCATTCGCGCGAAGGCTATCTGCACGTCTTCCAGTCACACAACGATTTCTTCGTCTGACCTTCGGCATAGGCGGTACGGACCCGCATCACCGCTGGCCGTAGCCACCGGCCGTAGCGGTCTTGTCAGACGCCGCTCACACGCCGCCGCTCACACGCCGCCGCGCGGCCCGGCCACACGGTCCAACGCGGCCTTAAGCTCGGCGCGATTCAGCACGTACGTGCTGTCGATCGGCGACGACCATGCGAACCGGTCCGCCCACAGCGCCACCGACGCGAAGTAATGCCGGCGCTGCTCCGGCTTCGACATCGAAAGATCGTGAATGCCTCCGTCGATGATTTCGATGGTGATGAAACCGCCGAGATTCAGCGCATTCTGCCGGATCGCCGTCACGTCGAGCACCGTGTCGGCTTCGCGCATCGCCTCGTCCCATCGGGATTGGATCATCGTGCGATTCGAGGTACACACCAGCACCGGCACATCGATCCCAAGCCCGCGTGTGACTTCCTCCTGTCCGTTGTAAATGGCGTTCATCCATCCCGCACGACTGAGAAACTGCCGTTCCTCGGGTACCGGCGACGAATCCTGATACGCCCACTCACCGCCCTGATCCGACCACAGCACACGACCGTAGAATCCCGGATCGGGAATCGGGATCACGGTTTTCCCGCCGGTCAGGCCGAATCCCTTGACAACCGGCGTGGTCATCATGCGGGTGAAGCGATTGCCCTGCAGTTCCAACCACGGCGAGTTGAGCGCCAGCGCCGTCACATGATGAGGATGCTCGTTGGCCAGCCACAGCGATGCGGTGAGCCCGCCCGTGGAATGGGCCAGCGTCAGAATGCGCACATCGTCGCCAAGCTCATCGACGATCACATCGCGCAGCGCATCGAGCTCGGTGAAGTAGTCATGCAGATTGGTGATGAACCCGGGCGTCTGACCGTCATGCAAAGACCGTCCGTATTTTCGCAGGTCGACCGCATAGAACGCCACGCCCAGCGCCTCCCAGAACTCCGAAGCGTGTTTGCGATAAAAGTAATCGTTCCAGCCGTGTACGTAGAGGATCGCGGCGGGGGAGTGATGCAGATTCGCGTTCGCCCATCGACGCCACCGCATACGCCATGTCAGCTCATCGGGATTCTTGCGCACGAACGTGGCGGTGATCTCGCCTTCGTCGTCGGACCCCAGATGCAGCGTACGCTGCTGGTATCCGTCGATCACGGTGTCGGGAATCCAGTCGTCGAGTCGCCCGGCCTCGGATTCACCCATCGATCCGGACGCGGATTCACTCACCGTTGCAGCCGCACTCATCGTTGAAGCCATAGCGATCACATCCCCTTTCCGTACCAAGGGTAAGCGTTTCACCGGCCGATCGACCACCGACAATTCCCGTCACGATGTTGAGTAAGCAGCGGTGAGTACAGCGGCATTGGACTACACCATCGTCGGGATGATCGGATAACGAAACAGCGCCTCCCGAAGGAGACGCTGTTCACAAGTCGGATATGCGGATCAACCGATCAGTCGGATCGATCAGTCGTCGCCGAGCGTGACGTGCAATCCACCGACCAGCGCACTGGTGATGTTGTACAGGAACGCACCGATGGTGGCCAGTACCGTGATCAGCACGATTTCGAAGATCGAGAAGATCGTGGTGGCGCTCAGCACCTTGCCGATGCCCAGAATGCTGGCGATGTCGAATCCGCCGGAGTCCTTCAGACCGGTGGAGTCGATCAGCTGCGTGATGTTGTCGAACAGACCGATCGCGTTCAGCAGCGCCCAGATCAGGGCGACGGCGACGATCTGGATGATCGCGCCGGCGATGGACAGCAGGAACGACACCTTGGTGACCGACCACGGATCGATCTTGGTCAGCGACAGCTTCATGCGGCGGGCGCGGGGGACGCTGGACTTGCGTTCGGACGGCTTGGCGATCTTGCTGGCCGGCTTGAATGAGGCCGGTGCGGGCTCGGCGGAGCCGGACGCCTCACGAGCGCCCCCATCCTCGGCGATCAACGGCCTCGGCGAGGATGCGGTGGAGCGGGACGTACGGCCTTTGCCGACGTGTTCTTCCGGGAACTCCATGCCCTCTTCGTTGGGCAGTGATTGTTCGCTCATCAGATCTCCTTCAGATTTCGCCATCACTCAGCGCTGTCAGCAGCTTCACTGAGGTTATCAGCATTTTCGGACGTGGTTTCCTGTGCGGACGGCGCTTCCACCGTTTCACCATCGTTGCCCGCGGAAGTGGCGGAGGCACCGTTTTCGCCGTCCTGCGACGCATCGGCATCCTCCTCGTCCTTCTCCTCGTTGCGGGCGATGGAGATGATCTCGTCGCCCTTGTCGGGCTTGGCGAGCGTCACGCCCTGGGTGTTGCGGCCGGTGCGCTTGACCTCGGCCACGTCGGAACGGATCACCTTGCCGGACTTCATGATGGCCATGATCTGATCGTCCTCGGCAACGATCACGGCACCGACCAGCGATCCGCGTCCCTCGGCCAGCTGAACGGCCTTCACGCCGTATCCGTTGCGCCCCTGCAGGCGGTATTCCGAAATCGCGGTGCGCTTGGCGAAGCCCTCGTCGGTCACGACGAGCAGATCGCCGTCGCTTTCGTCGCCGACCACATCCATGGCCAGCAGCTCGTCGCCGTCACGGAACTTCATGCCCTGCACGCCGGCGGTCTGCCGACCCATCGGACGCAGCTGATCGTCATCGGCCTTGAACTTCAGGCTCATGCCCTTGCGGCTCACCAGAATGATGTCGTCGATGGAGTTGCACAGCGAAGCGCCCACCACCTCATCGGTGACGCCGTCTTCGGATTCCATCAGTCGGATGGCGATCAGGCCGCCCTGACGCGGCGAATCGTAGTCGGCCAGACGGGTCTTCTTCACCTTGCCGCTGCGGGTGGCGAGCACCAGATAGTCGGCCACCTCGTAGTTCGGGATCGACAGCACCTGCTGGATCTTCTCGTCGGGAGCGAGCTGCAGCAGGTTCGCCACATGCTGGCCCTTGGAGTCGCGTGCGCCCTCGGGGATCTCATAGCCCTTGATGCGGTACACCCGGCCCGCGTTGGTGAAGAACAGCAGCCAGTTGTGCGTACTGGTGAGGAAGAAGTGGTCGACCACGTCGTTCTCACGCAGCTTGGCGCCCTTGATGCCCTTGCCGCCGCGATGCTGGGCGCGGTACTCATCGGCCTTGGTGCGCTTGATGTAGCCGGAGTGCGTGACGGTGACCACCACGTTCTCCTCGGCGATCAGATCCTCCATGTTCATCTCGCCGCTGAACGGCAGGATCTTGGTGCGACGGTCGTCACCATACTTGGCCACGATCTCGTCCAGCTCGTCGCCCACGATCCTGCGCTGGCGCTCCGGCTTGGCGAGGATGTCCTCGTAGTCGGCGATCTTGCGCATGAGCTCCTCATGCTCGTCGAGGATCTTCTGACGTTCGAGGGCCGCGAGCCTGCGCAGTTGCATGGCCAGAATCGCGTCGGCCTGAACCTGATCCACGTCCAGCAGCTCCATCAGGCCGGTTCGGGCGGCGTCCACGTCGGGGGAGCGGCGGATCAGCGCGATGACCTCGTCAATCAGATCAAGGGCCTTGAGGTAGCCCTGCAGAATGTGGTCGCGCTCCTCGGCCTCACGCTTGAGGTATCGGGTGCGGCGCTCCACCACGTCGAGCTGATGGCCGATCCAGTGGCGGATGAAGGCGTCAAGGCTCAAGGTGCGCGGCACGCCGTCGACCAGCGCCAGCATGTTCGCGCCGAACGTCTGCTGCAGCTGGGAGTGCTTGTACAGGTTGTTGAGCACCACCTTCGGCACGGCGTCGCGCTTGAGTACGAGCACGAGTCGCTGGCCGGTACGGCCGGAGGTTTCATCGCGCATGTCGGCGATGCCCTGGATCTTGCCGTCGCGCACGCCTTCGCGGATCGAGGCGACCAGACGGTCCGGGTTCACCTGATACGGCAGTTCGGTGACGACCAGGCACAGACGGCCCTTGATCTCCTCGGTGTTCACCACGGCACGCATGGTGATCAGACCGCGGCCGGTACGATACGCCTGCTCGATGCCCTTGCGCCCGAGAATCGTCGCGCCGGTGGGGAAGTCCGGTCCCTTGATGATGCCGATCAGCGCGTTGAGCAGCTCCTCACGGCTCACGTCCGGATGATCGAGCGCCCAGTGCACGCCTTCGGCCACCTCGCGCATGTTGTGTGGCGGAATGTTGGTGGCCATGCCGACGGCGATGCCGGCCGAGCCGTTGACCAGCAGGTTCGGGAAGCGTGCGGGCAGCACCTTCGGCTCCTGGGTCTTGCCGTCGTAGTTCGGGGCGAAGTCGACGGTGTCCTTGTCGATGTCGCGCACCATCTCCATGGCCAGCGGGGCCATGCGGCATTCGGTGTAACGCATGGCGGCGGCGGGGTCGTCGCCGGGGGAGCCGAAGTTGCCCTGACCGTCCACGAGCAGGTAGCGCATCGACCACGGCTGGGCCATGCGGACCAGGGTGTCGTAGATCGCGGAATCGCCGTGCGGATGGTACTTACCCATCACCTCGCCCACCACGCGGGCGCACTTGCTGTATCCACGGTCGGGACGGTATCCGCCGTCGTACATCGCGTAGATCACACGGCGATGCACGGGCTTCATGCCGTCGCGCACGTCCGGCAGAGCACGGTCCACGATCACGCTCATGGCGTATGCGAGATAGGATTCGCGCATTTCCTGCTGCAGATCACGGCGCTGGATGCGCTCTCCGGTCATCAGACCGTAATCGGTGTTGTCGGCCTCCTGCGGGCTGAGCGGCTCCATCGAGCCGTCCGGCACCGGCTGGGCGCCTTCGTTGTTGTTGCTGTTGTCGTCTGCCACGTTTCGTTCCTTGCTAGGTATGACTTGCCGAATATCACGTATCCGGCCCGCTCGGGTTATGTGCGATATGTGCGGTTCCGGCGCGACCGCCGTTCAGGCGGCACGGTCGCGCCGGAGGGGCCGGACGCTAGGCGTCGATCCAGCTGACGTTGCGGGCGTTGCGCTGGATGAACAGACGGCGGGGTTCCACCTCGTCGCCCATCAGCATCGTGAACGTCTCGTCGGCCGCGGCGGCGTCCTCGATCTGCACCTGCTTGAGGATGCGATGTTCGGGGTCCATGGTCGTCTCCCACAGCTCCTGGTAGCTCATCTCGCCCAGACCCTTATACCGCTGAATGCCTTCGCCCTTCGGCAGCTGGCGGCCCTTGGACTTGCCTTCGGCCAGCACACGGTCTCGCTCGGCATCGGTGTACACGAAGTCGTGCGGGCCCTTGGTCCACTTGAGTCGGTACAGCGGCGGCATGGCCACGTACACGTATCCGGCGGTGATCATCGGACGCATGTAGCGGAAGAACAGCGTCAGGTTCAGCGTGGCGATATGCGCGCCGTCCACATCGGCATCGGCCATGATGATGACCTTGTGGTACCGCACCTTGTTGAGGTCGAAGTCCTCGCCGTAGCCGCCGCCGACCGCGGTGATCAGCGATTCGATGGTGTCGGACTTCATCATGCGGTCGAGGCTGGCCCGCTCGGTGTTGAGGATCTTGCCCCTGAGCGGCAGGATCGCCTGGGTGATCGGATTGCGGCCCTGAATGGCGGAGCCGCCTGCAGAATCACCCTCGACGATGAACAGCTCGCACTCCTCCGGATTGCTCGACTGGCAGTCCTTGAGCTTGTCGGGCATGCCGGCCGATTCGAAGATCGACTTGCGGCGGGTGCTTTCGCGGGCCTTCTTCGCGGCGATGCGCGCGCGACTCGCCTCAATGCCCTTCTGGATGATCATCTTCGCGGAGTTCGGATTCGCGTCGAACCAGTCGCCCAGCTTTTCGGTCATCACGCGCTGCACGAAGGTCTTGGCCTCGGAGTTGCCGAGCTTGGTCTTGGTCTGGCCTTCGAACTGCGGGGTGGTGAGCTTCACGGAAACCACGGCGGTGAGGCCTTCGCGCACGTCGTCGCCGGAGAGGTTCTCGTCCTTGTCCTTGAGGATGTTCTTCTCGCGGGCGTAGCGGTTGACCAGCGAGGTGAGCGCGGCGCGGAAGCCTTCCTCGTGCGTGCCGCCCTCGGTGGTGGAGATCGTGTTCGCGAAGGTGTGCACCGATTCGGAGTAGGCGGTGGTCCACTGCATGGCGATTTCGGCGGAGATACCGATCTTAAGATCCTCGGCGGAGAAGTCGATGACCTCGTCCACCACGGGAGCGGCCTTCTTGGCCTTCACCATGTAGTCGACGTAGTCCTTGATGCCGTTCGGGTACTGGTAGGAGACGGTGCGGTGCAGCTCCTCGGTCACGTTCTCGCCGTCGCCGGCCACCTCGTCACCGGCCTGATCGACCTCTCGCAGATCGGTGAGGGTGATCTTCAGACCCTTGTTGAGGAACGCCATCTGCTGGAAGCGGCTGCGCAGGGTCTCGAAATCGTAGGTGGTGGTTTCGAAGATCGCCGGATCAGCCCAGAACGTCACCGACGTGCCGGTATGCTCGTCCGCGCCCATCGGCTCGGCCTGCGCCAGACGGCCCTGCGGCTTCTGGTCGATGTAGGTCTGCTTCCAGTGGAATCCCTGACGGCGGACCTCGACGTCCACGCGGGTGGACAGGGCGTTCACCACGGAGATGCCCACGCCGTGGAGGCCTCCGGAGACCGCGTATCCGCCGCCGCCGAACTTGCCGCCGGCGTGCAGCTTGGTCATCACGGTCTCGACGCCGGAGATGCCTTCGCCGGGCACGATGTCGACGGGGATGCCTCGGCCGTCGTCCACCACGCGGATGCCGTTGTCGGGCAGGATCGTCACTTCGATATGCGTGGCGTAGCCGGCCAGAGCCTCGTCGACGGAGTTGTCGACGATCTCGTACACGAGGTGATGCAGACCGCGCGGACCGGTGGATCCGATGTACATGCCGGGTCGGATGCGCACGGCCTCCAGACCTTCCAGCACCTTCAGGTCACTGGCGTCGTAGTGTTCGGGGGCCATGGTTCCGTCCAGCTGGCCGTCCTGGAGATCCTGGGCATCGATCGTATCGTCGGAGTGTTCCTCGGATTGCTTGGTATGTGCTGCTTCTTCGTTGAGATCGGCTTCGTTGTTGAGATCGGGCGAATCCTGGGTCTGGTCTGCCACCAACCTGTCCTTTCCTAATAGCCCTATACATCAGGCGGTTAGGTTGACGTTTCCCCCTCGAATCCAAGACGTTTTCATGGGTCTCACACTCAAAAACGCGAAATATGGGGCTGTACGCGCGCTAACCATTCTGGAAATAGGGTACTAGGCAATAGGGACTTTATACGCTCACAGCGGCATCTTGCCGTATCGTCCATACGCCGTCCCGGATTCCGCACGACTACGTAGCGAAGCGGCCTGGAACCGCATCAGAACCTGCCTCGCGGACGCCACTGCCCGGTGACGCGATCGTTACCGCCGTGCTTGAGGGTGTCGGTGCGGGGACCGGTGACGACGATGCGGTCCAGCGGCATGCCCGGCAGACGTGAGGCGATCTTCTCCTGTATCCGGGGAATCATGTACGTCAGCTGAGTGGCCCATACCGGGGACTGGGCGCGGATCGTCAGCACACCGTTGGAGTACGAGGCGACGTAGGAGTGCCCGGCGATGGCCCGCCCCACCACCTGATCCCAGTGCCGTCCCAATTGGGCGATCATCAGATGCGGACGCCAGTTGCCGTTCGTCGCCAACGCGTCGATCACCGATCCGAGCGTATTGGGATCGCGGCCCGGCTTGCCGAAATTCAGCCATGCCTGTTCGGCTCGCGCGCGACGCTTCGCGATGCCGGCCGCACGCTTGGTGTACCGCTCGAAGACGGTGGCTTCGAGCTTGCGTGGGTCGAGATGCAATGTCTGGGCGATGGGCGGCCGGAGTACGTGGCTGCGGCCGTTCGCCGGGGCGGGAAGCGAGGGGTCCGCGGCCATCATCTGCCCTCCGCGGCGTTCCGCCCGGCAATGTTCCGCCCGGCACCGTTCGACCCGGCAATGTGGTCGGCGTTCTGCGAGGCGACGAGATCGGCCACGTCGATGCGATGGGCCTCCAGCCCCTGAGGCATATCGGTTTCGGCGGCCATGGTGATCAGCGCCTGATGCTGATGTCCGGCGAAATCCACGATCTGCCGGCGGCGGGATTCGTCCAGCTGTGCGAACACGTCGTCGAGGATCAGGATCGGATCGTCGCCGCGCTCGGCCTTGATCACCTCGAACAATGCCATCCTCATCGCCAGCGCCAACGTCCACATTTCGCCGTTCGAAGCGTAATCCCGTGCGTTCATGCCGTTGAGCCGCACGATCACGTCGTCCCGGTGCGGGCCGATCAGATTGCGCGCCTGCGCCACCTCTCCGGGATAGATGCGCTGGAAATGACGGCTGATCGCCAGACGAATCCGATCATCCGCGGACGACACCCCCCGTCCGGATACCGTCCCGCCGGATTCCATACCCCCTTCACCGTCGAGGCCTTCATCGTCGACGTGTTCGCCGTATGCCGGAACCTCCTCGAAGCTCGGCGCATACACCAGTTCGGCGTGATGCCGTTCGCCGGCCAGATCACGGTAGATCCTTGCGAACGGCGCGTTGAGCAGATCGATGAACCGGCTGCGCTGGCGAGTGAGCTCCACACCGGCGTCGATGAACTGGCCGGTCCAGACCTCCAATCCGCTCATCGCGGCGGCCATCGGGTCATACGCAGGCTGATCGAACCCGGAATCCGCGGAACCGGCACTTTGCATACCGACCGCACGCTGCTGCTGGATCTGCCGGAGCAGCGCGGCACGCTGCTTGCCGATCTGATTGAATCGCTGCAACACGTCGTAGTAGCCGAACAGCAATTGCGATGCCGACTGGTTCACGAAGCCTCGGCGTGTGGCAGGATCCCCGGCGATCAGCCGCTGATCCTCGGGGGAGAAGGTGACCGTGGGCACCTTGCCGACCACGTCTCGCATATACAGCGATTTTCCGGAGTTGATTCGGGCACGGTTCGCGCCGCGCACCGGAATCGAGACCTCATAGGTGGTGACGGCATCGTCGTCGGTCACGTTGGCTCGTACGGTGGCCTTGGCGGCGCCGGAACGCACCAGAGGAGCCGACGAGCTCGCACGATGACTGCCGCCCGTGGACAGCACCTCCAACGCCTCGACGATGTTCGTCTTCCCGAGGCCGTTCGCGCCGACCAGCAGGTTCAGTCCCGGTTCGAAATCGACCACCATCTGCCGCCAGGAGCGGAAGTCATCCAACGCCACACGCGAAACGAACATTATGAATGTTACCTTTTATTGGTTTCCGGTTACTTTCCGGTGGGTGCGAACCAACCAAACCGATGTGACATCTCACATCGGTTGATGCGTTTCATCTCGTTGATCATCTCGCTGAGTTCGGCGGTTCGCACCCGGTAGGGGGGGTCAGTCGGTGAAGCGCATCGGCACCAGCAGGTAGCGGTAGTCGAGCGATTCCTCGGAATCGGCCTCCTGCTGTCCGTTGAATTCCACGGCCTTGACCGCAGTGGTCATCTTCATGCGAATGAACGGCTCGGAAATGGCGGAAAGGCCGTCGATCAGATAAGCCGGGTTGAAGGCGACGGTGATGTCGTCGCCGTCCATATCCACCGACAGCGATTCGGTGGCCTGGGATTCGTCGGCGGCACCGGCCGACAGCACCACTTCGTCTCCGGAGAACGCCATGCGGATCGGAGCATTGCGTTCGGTGACGATGGCCATGCGCCGGATGGCATCCAGAAGCAGCTGACGATCGAGCACCGCATGAATCGGATATTCATCGGCGAACAGGCGATCGACCGCAGGGAATTCACCGTCGATCAGCTGGGCGGTGGAAATGCGGCCGGCGTTTTCGAAGCCCATCAGCGAAGGCTTCTCGCTGTTGAAGTCCAGCACCACATTCTGATTGGTGTCAAGGGATCGGGCGACATCGCGGAGCAAAGAGCCGCGAACCAGAGCGACTGCTTCGAGATCGGGATTCTCCGGGCTCCAGGTGAAGCTGGCACGGGAAAGACGGAAGCGATCGGTGGCGGTCATCACGACCTTGTCGCCGGTGAACGACATCTTCACGCCGGTGAGTACAGGGCGTGTCTCCTCGCGGGACACCGCCACGGATGCCTGGGTGATCGCGTGAGAGAAGGTGTCGGCGTCGACCTGACCGAGTTTGGTCGGGACGATCGGAAGATCGGGGTATTCGGTTTCCGGCATCAGTTGCAGGGAGAACGAGGATTTGCCGGAAACCACGTTGAGTTTGGATCCTTCGGTGCTCAGGTATGCCTTTTCGGCGGGCAGGGACTTGGCGATATCGGCGAGAAGCTTGCCGAGGACGACTGCGGTTCCCGGTTCATCGATGCCTGCCTCGATGTGGTGACGTGCCGAAACCTCATAGTCGAACGCCGAAAGCTGAAGCGTTCCGTCGATTGCCTCCAGTTTGACCCCGGAAAGAATGGGGGTTGCCGGACGGACCGGGATCACGCGCGAGGTCCATGCCACGGCGTCGGCCAGCGCCTGCGAATTGATTTCTGCCTTCATTGCTTGTTGTTCCTTGACATAGTGAATGCACTGAGGTGCGGTATGTTGCTGGGTTTCATTCTATCCATGCTTTTGGGTTATCCCCAGACTTGTGCTGCCTGCCTGATTGAGATGGTTGCTGTTCTATGTAGATAACCAGATATTCGTAATCATAAGCCCTGTGGAAAATGTGGATAAGTCCGCGGACCGTTGAGTTGGCAAGCTTCGCTGCACCTGCAGGAATGTGGATAACTTTTTCATGGGGTGTGGATAACTACCGAGGTTATGCACACTTGCACGAAACCCTTGATTTTTCCCCAAAAACAGCGTGTTTATCCACGGGTTATCCGCGGGTTTTCCACCGATTTTCGAAGGTTATGCACGGGCTTATCCCCGGAATGTGGAAAACCATGTGGATAACTTTCCGCATCTTCCTCTCCGCTCGGGCGTGTTTCGCTCATAAAAAAAACCGGCGACCATACGTCGCCGGAACGTAGTTTGACGAAACCATGTGCTTCGGACTACTCGGACTTGTGGCGCTTGATCCTGCTGGTGAGCTCGGTCACGTAGTTGTACACCTCCCGTTTCTGAGCCATGCCGGACTGGATCTTCTTGTACGCGTGCATCACCGTGGAATGGTCTCGGCCCCCGAAGATCTCACCGATATCAACCAGCGAAAGGCTGGTCATCTCGCGGGTCATGTACATGGCGATCTGACGGGCCAACGCCACGTTCTTCGCCCTCCACGGGCCGACGAGATCGTCGAAGGTAAGCTGGAAATACTGGGCCACCTGGGTGATGATGTCGGTGGGTTTGATCTCCACTTCGGTGGTGAAGAAGTCCTGCATGGTCTGCTCCGCCAGCACACGGGTGACCGGCTGATCGTTCAGCGAGGCCATGGCGGTCACGCGAGTCAGGGCGCCTTCCAGCTCCCTGATATTGTCCGTCACCTGTTCGGCGATGAGATCAAGCACATCGTTGGGGATGTTCAGCCCCCCTATTTCGGCTTTCATGCGGAGAATCGCCACACGGGTCTCCCGATCCGGCGGCTTGACGTCCACGGAGAGGCCGGAATCGAATCGGGAGATCAGACGGGCTTCGAATCCCTTAAGGTTCTTGGGGGCCACGTCGGAGGCTATGACGATCTGCTTGTTGGCATCGTGCAACGCATTGAACGTGTGGAAGAACTGTTCGAGCGTCGCCTCCTTGCCGCCGAGGAACTGGATGTCGTCGATCAGCAGCACATCCACCTCCCGATACCGACGGTTGAACTCGGCGATCAGGCCGTTGGCCTGGGCCTCGCCCTGCAGCGATTCGATGAACTCGTTGGTGAACTCCTCCGAGTTGACGTATCGCACCTTCAGCGAAGGGTCCTCGCGCAGCGCGTAATTGCCGATGGCGTTGAGCAGGTGGGTCTTGCCCAGTCCCGAGCCGCCGTAGATACACAACGGGTTGAACGCGCGTCCGGGCGCCTCGGCCACGGCCAGCGCCACCTGCCGTGCGAAACGGTTGGAATCGCCGGGCACGAACGTCTCGAATGTGGCGTTGCGGTTGAGATGGGTCTCCTCGTCCCGGGCCACCTTCGGCCCGCCGGTGGGCACGCCGGGAACGGGAATCACGGGAGCCGGCTCACGCTCGGCCTCGATGATCGTGGGCTGCATGAACTCGCCCGTCTGCGGGAATCCGTTCTGCGCGAACCCGTCCGACATGGGCACGTCGATCGGCAGCGTGTCCTGACTGTGCTGCCCGGCACGCCGACCCTGCGGCATGCGAGTGTTCTGCCCGCGTGCCGCGAATCCTCGCGGCGCAGCGTTCTGCTCCAGCCCTGCTCTGCTCTGCGAAGGGGGCTGCGAAGAGGCTTGCGATGAATCGTAGCCTTGGTTTCGCCCTGCACCTGGCTGGGTGGCAGTCTGCTGGGACGTCTGCGATTTCTGAGTCTTCTGTGTCTTCGAAGGTCGGTTCTGTGGCGTGATCTTAATCAGAGGAGTAAGCGGCTGCCCCCCGTTCGCCAGTTGCAGGGCGCGCTGCACCACCTCTTTGTTCTCGATGGTGTGACGGGTGTGCTCGTTGGACGCGTTCAGCACGATCATCGAATCGAACAGGCTCTCGGCCTCGATATCGTCCACGCAGCTCAGGTCCCGCGGGCTCAGCGACTGATCATGAGCAAGCAGATCGCGGGCCACTGCCCAGATGCGACGTGCGTCTTCGGCCGGTGATCCGGTTTCCTGTGCCATGCGGGTCCCTCCTTGTCATGATTGCCAACGGGTCATGCTCGACCTTCGTGATTGAATACAGACACACATTTATACGCCCTTCGACAAAAGTTATCCACAAGCTAGCGTGTTGAAAACATTGGATTTTGAATGACAAACGTGTAGTTTGTGGATAACATGGGTACAAATTGTGGATAACTCAACGGGCGATATCGTTGAGTTTTCAACGGTATCGGAAAATCCGCCAACTTATCCACAATTGGCGATGTGGAAAAATGTGGATAACGTGAATAACGTGAATAACTTTGCGGATAGTCGGTATGATATTGCGGTTTGACTCGTTCGCGCGGTGTGTGTACATTAGAAAAGCTTGACTCATGAGGAGCCGTGCTTTCGCATGGCCAAAAACCGGGAGCATAACTATGAAGAGGACATTCCAGCCCAACAACCGTCGTCGTCACATGAAGCACGGATTCCGTGCCCGCATGCGCACTCGTTCCGGCCGCGCCCTGATCAACCGTCGTCGCGCCAAGGGCCGCAAGGTTCTTTCCGCCTGAGAACGACGCGACGATAGTACAGACGGTCATCCGGTCTTCCAGTGGAACGGCTGAAAAGCCACCGCGACTTCGTCACGGTGCTTAGAAAACGGACCAAAGCATCCAGCAAGGATCTTGTGGTCCATTTTCATGTTCGCGCCGATGACGATGATTCCGCCGAGCCCGAGGCCCAGCGGAGTGCCATGCAGAACGCCGTGCGAGGCGAGTCGGACGGACATCGATTCCCGCGGCCTCAGACACGGCAACGGCAGGTTCGGCGACTGGGACTGGCCGTTGCCAAAAACGTCGGCCATGCCGTCACCCGCAATGCGGTGAAGCGCAGATTCCGTGTATTGGCACGGCGATATGAAGATCTGCTGCCGTTCAACTGCGACGTGGTAATGCGCGCGAAGCCGTCCGCGGCCAAGGCGGATTTCAGCGCTCTCGATGATCAGGTTCGTCAGACCTTCACCAGGGTTGCCGACAAGGCGGCGAAGCGCGCACGCATACAGCGGGGGAGCGGATCGGACAAGCCGTTCCGTACCGGCGGTTCCGATCTCGGTCGGACGGAATCCGCCGGCTCCTCCTCGGATCTCAACGATGCGGGAAAGCTGGCCTGAGATGGGCATCGTCGCGCGCGGGATGGCAGGGGCGATCCGCTGGTATCAGCGTCGGATCTCCCCGTTGTTCGGCCCACGGTGCCGATATTATCCGACCTGTTCCCATTACGCATATACGGCCATCCTCCGATTCGGAGCATTCCGAGGCGGGCTGCTGGCGGTGATGCGTCTCATGCGCTGCCGTCCATGGAATCGTGGCGGCATCGACGACGTTCCCCAGCGATTTTCGCCGTTCTACCGTTTTTCCTGGTCGAAGGCTCACGAGGAGCCGCGACTCACTCCCCTACCGTCGTTATCATCTACATCCCTACCATCTGAGGAGACTTTGACATGCCACAGATGAATGATCAGGTGTTCTACCTGGATCAGGCGAGCTTCTTTGCGTGGGTCTACAAGATTCTGTATCCGGTCGAATGGCTGATGACGCAGATCCTGTTCTACTTCCATAAGGCGCTCACCTTCATCGGCTTCCAGGACGGCCCCGGCGTTGCATGGGTGCTGTCGATCATGCTGCTCGTGATCTTCGTTCGACTGTGCATCCTGCCGCTGTTCATCAAGCAGATGAACTCCATGCGCAAGTTGCAGGCCATCCAGCCCAAACTGCAGCACATTCAGGCCAAATACAAGGGCAAAACCGATCAGGCCAGCCGTGAGGCGATGAACCGCGAGACCATGAAGCTGTATCAGGACGCGGGCGCGAACCCGATGGGCTCCTGCGTGCCCGCCCTGTTCCAGGGGCCGGTGTTCATGGCCATGTTCTACACGCTGACCGCGGCCCGTTACATCGCCCTCGACAACGGCGCCAAGGAACCGTTCGGTGCGTTCACCGTCGAGGTGGCCAAGCAGATCGAAGGCACCAGCCTGTTCGGCGTCTCGCTGGCCGACATGTTCCCCACGGCCGATACGCACGGCAAGGTGATCATCGGCATCTTCATCGCCCTGATGTGCCTCACGATGTTCCTGTCGCAGTACTACAACCTGCGTCGCAACCTGCCGCGCGCCTCCATGGAGGGCCCGCAGTACAGCATGCAGCGATCCATGGCGTTCATCTTCCCGGTGATGTACATCTTCTCCGGCGTGATGTTCCCCTCCGCCGTGCTCGTCTACTGGCTGACCAACAACCTGTGGACGCTGGGCCAGGTGATCTGGCAGGTGCACAACATGCCGACCCCGGGCTCCCCCGCGCATGAGGCCAAGGAGATCCGCGACCGGAAGAAGGAAGAGGAGCGTCGCGAACGCAAGGGCCTGCCGACCATCGAGGAGGAGGCTCTGGCCAAGGCCAAGGAAGCCCAGGCCGCACAGGCCGAGAAGGGGCATCAGCGTCAGCAGCCGAAGCGCAACCGCAGCAAGCCGAAGAGCAAGCGCTGACGACGGCCATCAGCCCGCACTCGTGCAGCGTCAGAGGTCCGGTCCTCACGGGCTCGTCGACAGGCGCGGCCTCCCAGTCGGGCGGCGCCACCGGGATCACCGGCCACCGGGATCACCGACAGGCGAGCCGGTGGGATGGTGGCCATAGGTCGTCCGTTCTCATAGCTGAAGCTGGCTGTCGCCAACAGACACCTAAATCGTGACTGTGTGCAGCTTCCCCCACTGGGGGAAGCTGCACGGTGACCGAACCCAGACCGTAGAAGCCGATGTGGGCTTCCCCCATTGGGGGAAGCTGGCTGCCGCAGGCAGACTGATGAGGGGGCGGGCACCGCAACCCACGCTCTCCCGCGACACCCGATGACCGCCGGAACGGCCGACTACGTACCTTTATCCGTGTAAGGTAAAGCAATAGTGTGTAAGTATTGAAGGAGTTCCCATGTCCCAGGCTGATGAGAAGACGATCGATCAGCTCAATGATGAAGCTGACATCGCCGCCGATTATCTTGAAGGATTGCTGGACATCGTCGATTACGAGGGCGATATCGAGATGGGCGTGCGCAACAATCGTCCGGTGGTGCAGATCGTTGCCGACGATAATACCGACATCAAGCATCTGATCGGTCGTCACGGTGAAGTGGTCGATGCGCTGCAGCAGCTGACCCGTCTGGCCGTGCAGCAGAAGACGGGAGAGCGCTCCCATCTGATCGTGGACGTGGACGGCTACCTCAAGCGTAAGCGCCAGCGTCTGCGGGACATGGCTCTGGATGCCATCGACGAGGTGCGTGAAACCGGCGAGCCCGTGTCATTGGAGCCGATGAACTCCTTCGAACGCAAGATCGTGCATGATGTGGTTCGCGAGGAAGGCATGAAGTCTCGTTCGCACGGCGAGGAGCCGAAGCGGTACGTGACGGTCTACCGTAAGGCCAATCAGAACGATGAGGGTGCCGACGATATCGTGGACGACGATATCGCCGAAGGTGCGACCGCTGATTTCGATGATCGTGGTTCTGCTTCTCCGGCGGAAGCCGATGAGTGATCGGTGCTGGGATCGGTTCGAGGTGATCGCCGGTTGATGGGATCGGCGTTTACGCAGACAATTGCATAGATTCGTACGGATGAGGGTCGATCGTTTTCCGGATGGAAGCGGTTGGCCCTTTTTCGTATGCCCCTGTTGCACAATGACGCCATATGCCCTGAACCCATATACCCTGCGGGGGTATGTTATCCGGTGATCCGGCTGCGATATTTGAGGTGAACGCGTTGACCGTTATCGGGACGACGGTGGTATGTGCGGATCGACACGTAGACTATGACGATAGAGTTGATGTGATGTTGCGAGTGTGCGTTTGCATACCTCGTGGCATATGGATTGAGACGAGGTGACTGATGACGGATCAGCTTGCGGATTCGCCGCTGCCGAAGCAGGTATTGGGATCGGCCTATGAGCCGATGCGAACGTTCTACGGAAAGCTCGCTGAAGAGGGGGAGCCGCGTGGCTTGATCGGTCCGCGCGATGTGGACATTATCTGGGAGCGACACATTCTCAACTCCGCTGCCGTGGTGCCGTTCATCGTCGAGGCCCTGGGAGCCGATTCGACGGAGAAGGCCGAAGGTCGGCTTGCGGACGTTGGCAGTGGTGGCGGTTTTCCCGGCGTCGTCGTCGCTGCATGTCTGCCTCAGGTGCAGGTGACGTTGATCGAGCCGATGGAGCGTCGCGTTGAATGGTTGCATGAAGTCGTTCAGGAATGCGGACTCGATAACGCGACCGTATTGCGCGCGCGGGCCGAAGAGGTGCAGTTGCCGGGCAAGGGTTTCGATGTGGTGACCTGCAGGGCCGTGGCACCGATGAGAAAACTCGCGGGATTCACCCTGCCGTTGTTGCGTTCGGGCGGACGGTTGGTGGCGCTGAAAGGCCGTTCCGCTCAGGAGGAGATCGAAAAGGGCATGAAGATGATTCTGCGGGCGAAAGGCGTCGACCCGCGCGTGGTGGATGCTCCGGTTGCTCCTGGTCTGGAATCCACGCATGTGGTGTTGGTGGATAAGCGCTGACGTTTCTGATTTTCGGCTCTGTGTTTCACGTGAAACACAGAGCTGTTTGTTATGGGCGGCGGCTTTTGTCGAAGGGGACGGACAGTGAGTTATCCACATTTTTGTGCACAATATTGTGGATAACTTGTGGATTGATTGGGGATAATGTCGGGGTTTTAAAATCGTTGGTATTTCAACGATTTGACGACCTGTGATTTCCTCTTAATATTCACAATTCGGCATTATCAACCGAGTTATCCACATTGTTATCCACATGTATTCACATCTCTCAACATTGCGGGTTTCGACTTGCAATATTGATCTTCACCGACGAAAATTAAAACTCGGAAATCAATGTTTGGATTGATCATCGTCTCGATAGAAAGGCGTAGCATGGCGAATGTTTCACGTGAAACATCTTCCGGAGGGGATAATTCGCACACGTTTGAGAGCACCACAGAGGTTCTGAATCGTATCTTCAAGGACTCTTCGTCGGTTGGGGCGGAGATGCTGGATATCACCCAGCGCAAGTTGCGTCTTGCCGAGGCGGAATTCCCAAAGCCGTCTCGTACGCGAATCATTGCGGTGGCCAATCAGAAGGGCGGCGTCGGTAAGACGACCTCGGTGGTGAATCTCTCTGCGGCCCTTGCCGATGGCGGTAGCCGTGTATTGGTTATTGACCTTGATCCTCAGGGCAATGCTTCCACGGCCTTTAATATCGAGCATCAGTCGGGTACGGATTCCGTATACGATGTTCTGGAGGGGAGACTTTCCATCGAGGATGTCAAACAACCCGCCGATGGCGTCGTGGGTGTTGACGTGGTTCCATCCACGATCGATTTAAGCGGTGCGGAACTGGAAATCGCCTCGCTGGAGAATCGCACCGATCTGCTTCGCGGCGGGATCGAGAGCTTCCTGAAGTCTTCGGAGGAACACTACGACTACGTGATCATCGATTGTGCACCGAGTCTGGGACTGCTGGTGCTGAATGCTCTGTGCGCAGCTCATGAGGTGCTGATTCCGATTCAGGCCGAGTACTATGCGTTGGAAGGTCTTGGCCAGTTGCTGAAGACCATCGGTTTGGTGCAGAGCTCCATTAATCCTCATCTGATCATTTCCACCATGCTCGTTACGATGTTTGATCGTCGTACGATCCTGAGCCAGGAAGTCTACGATCAGGTGAAGGGACATTACCCGGATATCGTGCTGGAGACCACGATTCCCCGTTCCGTCAAAATCGCCGAGGCTCCCAGCTTCAATCAGTCGGTTATCTCCTATGATCCCAATGGTGCAGGTGCGGTAGCATATTCGGAGGCGGCTTTGGAGATCGCGAAGCGTTCCGAGAAGACCCTCGAATCCATCGATGCACAGAGGAGTGGTGAGTAATGGCTGCGCAAAATAGACGTCTCGGCAAGGGGCTTGGGGCGCTGTTTCCTGCTCTTCCCGGAGAGACCCTGAGTCCGAAGGTTTCACGTGAAACATCGAATGCCGACAAGACGGTTGCCGATAATACGCCGGCCTTGACGAAGAAGATCGATGAAGTGACGGCGGCTCCGGCGAAGACGGATGCGGCTCATACGAAGACGGATGTCAAGCCAGCCGAATCGTCATCGAAGAAGGCCAAGCATACCTCGTCAAAGAAATCCGATGCTCCGGCTGGTAGTAAGCAGTCCGAGTCGAAGCGGAGTCGGAAGTCGGAGACCAAGACGTCTGGTCGTGCCGTCATGCCGAAGATCACCACGTCGCATGGTTCCCGTCCGTCGATGCCATCACTTTCGGATTCGGTGAATCCGATCGATATGTTCTTTGGGGATGGCCCTATTGCACCGCCGAAACAAGCGGTCAGCAGTGAGTCGAAAACGAAGGAAGATCAGGCTCGGGAAGAGATGAAGCCGGTTGCCGGTGGATATCTGGCCGAGCTGAATGTCAAGGAGATCGCCCCGAACGATCACCAGCCTCGCACGATCTTCGATGAGAACGATCTCGATGAGCTTTCCCGTTCGATTCAGGAAGTCGGCGTGCTGCAGCCGATCGTTGTGCGGAAGCATGAGGCTGTTCAGAAAGATGGTCGCAAAACCTCCTATGAGCTGATCATGGGGGAGCGGCGCTGGCGGGCCACGCAGCGGGCAGGGCTTGATACGATTCCGGCAATCGTGAAGACCACGGCCGATGATGACATGCTCCGCGACGCGCTGTTGGAGAATCTGCATCGCGTGGCGCTGAACCCGCTGGAAGAGGCGGCTGCCTACCAGCAGATGATCGACGAATTCGGACTGACTCAGGCTCAGCTTTCGCAATCGGTATCGAAGTCCCGGCCGCAGATTGCCAACACATTGCGACTGTTGCAGCTGCCGGCTTCCGTGCAGAAGAAGGTGGCAGCCAATGTGCTTTCAGCCGGTCATGCTCGTGCATTGCTGAGTCTGTCGAGCGCCGATGAGATGGAGAAGCTGGCGGATCGCATTATCGCCGAAGGCCTGTCCGTTCGTTCCACGGAAGAGATCGTGGCGATGCAAACCGCCAAGGATGCCGGTAAGAAGAAGCCGAAAGCACGCAGAAATGTGTGGGCGGATTCCGAAGCGGTACAGACTCTGGAGAATCGATTCGATACCAAGGTGATGATTCGCGGTACCAAGAAGCGCGGCAAGATCGAGATCAACTTTGCTTCCGAAGAGGATTTCGCTCGTATTCTCCAGCTGCTGAACTCGAAGGATGATCAACCGAAATCCGACGGTTGGATCTGACCGGAATAGGGGAGTGCCCGTCTGATTCAGGGGATGTTTCACGTGAAACATCCCCTGAATCATATATGGGCCCTCATCAGTCTCGCTACGCTCGACAGCTTCCCCCAAAGGGGGAAGCCGGAAACGCCTCTGGCGTTTCCTGAACGGACTCAATCCCACAAGAATGGACGGCCTGCGGCCGCTTTATATGCTCACCTGTCGGCCATTTTATCTGCTCGCCTGTCGGCTGCTTTATACGCTCGCCTGTCGGCGAGCCTGAGTCCTAGAAACGCCTCTGGCGTTTCCTTAACGGACTCAGCCTAAACGCCTCTGGCGTTTCCTTAACGGACTCAGCCTGAAAGCCTCTGGCGTTTCCTGACTGGACTCAGCAGGGGGCTTGATTTCGTTATGGTCAATTGCTTGACCATAACGGTCGGCAAACAAGTGTAAGGGACGGGTGCGGATGAGCATGTGAGAACAGTTGACGGACTAGTGCATGGAGTCGGATACGTGGGTGTGACGGAACGTTGATATAAGGATGGTCGCTGCGGCTGAAGATGAAGCCTAGTGCTGACCGATGGGGTAGACATATTATCCGTGATGTTTCACGTGAAACACGCGATCGCGGTTGTTGTACGAGTGGTGTCTCATGCGAGGCCATGAGTGGACTGCAGTGTTTCGCACAGGTTGTTTCATGCGAAGCACCACGGGGCCACTGGTGCTGGGACCGGGTTGTTCTAGGTGAAACCATGAGCGACCGCGGCGTTTCACAGACGATGTTTCACGTGAAACACAGCATTGTCAGCAGTGTTTCACGTGAAACATGCAATGGTGCATAACATGCAATGGTAATGGGTGTGATGCACGCAGCAACGAGGCGAGCGGCGGTTATCGAGTCAGATATTCCTGAGCGTCAAGCGCGGCTCGACATCCCATGCCGGCGGCCGAGATGGCCTGACGGTAGACGCGATCCACGGCGTCGCCCGCCGCGAACACTCCGGAGAGGTTGGTTCGCGTGGAGCCCCCGTCAACCGGAATATATCCGTCATCATCCAAGCGCAACGCCGAATCGAGGAATCCTGTCTGCGGCACATGCCCGATGGCCACGAAGATGCCGTTGGCGGGAATAAGATCGGTCTCTCCGGAGAGCACATTACGGACCTCGACCGCAGCCGCGGACTCCTTGTTCATAGCGGTCTTGTCCGTTGCGGTCCTGTCCGTCGGCGTACCGAACACCGCAGCGAAACCGGAAGGCGAATCCGCATCGGAATCACCGGACGTACCGGAACCGATATTCACCGTCGTCGCGCCCAACGACAGAGCACCCGACGACGTACCACCTCCGAATACGCTGAACGCCGTTGACAATGCCGGATCATCCATCGGCTTCTGAACCGGCAGTGAAATCCCCTCTGCCGCCAAACCCGACTCCGCCGCCGAAACAGACCCGGTCTGCGAAACCGCCCCCTCAGGCAGTTCCGCCTGGTACTCCTTGTCGCCCAGTATGCGCGTCACCACGGTGTTCATCAGCAACGAGATCTTCGGATTCCTGCGCACGCGATCAACCATGATCTTCGACGCGCGGAATTCATCCCGACGGTGAATCAGGGTGACCGATGAGCCGAATCGAGAGAGAAAGTCCGCCTCCTCCATAGCGGAATCACCGCCGCCGATCACTACGATCGGCTGATCGCGGAAGAACGAACCGTCACAGGTCGCACAATACGACACACCGTTACCGGAATACCGTTCCTCTCCCGGCACCCCAAGCTTGCGATAGGAGGAGCCGGTCGCCAGAATCACCGTCCGTGCCGAATATACGGAACCGTCATCCGTGGTGACCGTCTTGATTTCGGCGTCAAGCGACGTCTTCACCGCATCCCGATACAGAATCTCCGTGCCGAATCGCTGGGCCTGCGCTTTCATCCGATCCATCAGATCAGGACCGAGAACGCCATCCGGGAAGCCGGGGAAATTCTCCACCTCAGTGGTGTTGATCAGCTGACCGCCCGGAGTCAACGCTCCGGCGATCAGCAGCGGAGCGTATCCGGCTCGCCCCAGATAAATCGCCGCGGTGTAACCCGCCGGGCCGGAACCGATGATGATCGCGTTATGTACATGTTCTGCCATGCCTCCACGGTACAACAGAGGCATCCGTATGGTTCAGCCACCAGCCCAACAGGAGTGGCACGGTCAGGCAGCAGGTGCAGGCACGGCATAATGAATATGGGCGGAACAATCGATTCGTCAAACTCTGCTTGCCGGTAATACGGCAGCCGAAGGCAGCGCAACCTAACGCAATCAAAGGAGCACTCATGTCCGTAGCACAATCGAAGGTGCTGATCATCGTCAACAATTGGGGTATCGAGGAAACCGAGCTGACCCGGCCGCTGCGCGACCTCAAGGAAGCCGGCGCAAGCGTGACTCTGGCGGCAACCACGCTTGATCCATGCGAAACCGTGCAGCACGATCGTTATGAGGGCGAGACGCTGACTCCGGACGCTTTGCTGGCCGATGTGAACGCCGACGATTACGATCTGCTCGTCGTGCCCGGCGGCACCTGCAATGTGGACCGTATCCGCGTGAACGAGGACGCCATCGCATTGACGCAGGAATTCGCCCGCGCAGGCAAGCCGATCGCCGCGATCTGTCATGGTGCTTGGCTGCTGGTCAATGCCGGACTGATCTCCGGTAAGACCGCATCCCCCTGCCGTTACATTCAGGCCGATATCGAGAATGCCGGCGGGTAGTACGTCGACGAGCAGGTGCATGTGGATGATGCCGACGGCTGGCGTCTGATCACCTCTCGCAAGCCGGACGATCTGGACTACTTCGTCGGTGCGATCAAGGACACACTCGCCTGAGTGGTCTACCGCTAGCCGAGGTTCCATACCACTTACGTAGGGGACGAATCATGGCAGGGCGGCATATGAAACGGCGGGGTGGGAATACCGTGCTATTCCCACCCCGCCGTTGCTGGCTATGCGATCGATCTCCGGGGCCTTGCCCGGTGTGTTCTTCTAGTACACCTTCACGTAGTTGAAGTACAGGCTTCGACCGTTGTTCGGCGTGGTGTCGAGCGGCACCCAGATCACCAGATCCTGCGTCTTCACCGTCTTGGTGAACTCCACGTCGGTCACGCCGGTATCGGAGAAGTTGAAGTCGGCCACCTTCTCGCCACCTGTCGGATTATCCTGCGTGGCACCGGCGTAGATCTGGCCGGAACCACCACCGCCCTTGATCGCAATCTGCATCTTGTACACGTCCTGCGGCTGGGTGAGTTGCACGTACCAGCCACGGCCCTGCAGGTTGTTCGGCATGTTCAGGTAGGTCTGCGTATTCGTCTCGTATTCAGTGGTGTTCTTCGGCTTGGCCGGAGCGGGGACGCTCTTGGCCTCCTTATCGGCGGTGATCACTTCGCCGGTCTTGCCGCTTGTCGCCGCGGGAGACGAAGCGCTCGACGTCGGGGACGCCGAAGATGAAGCGGATGCGCTCTTGCTCGGGGAAGCGCTCTGCGAGGGTGTTGCGGACGCCGTTGCGGAAGCCGAAGCGCTGGAACCCTGCGAGGGGAACGCGACCTCGGACGTATTGATCGACGGCCACGGATCGGACTTCTTGGCTTCCTCCTTCGGGGAGAACACGCCAAGCGCGGCGGCGGCGCCGAAACCGACACCCAGCAGCGCAATGATGATCACCGCGATGATGGTGATGCGCTTCCATCCGCTCAGTCCCTTGGTCGCCGGTTCGGAGCCGTCATCGTCGGTGTCCGCGTCGCCGAGATTCTCGTAAGCGGGCGGTTCCGCGGCGGGCTGCGGCTCATACCCCTCGGGGATCGGCGCCATAACCACCGTGGCCTCACTGTCGATCGGCTCCTGTGCGGCGGCTGTGGCGGCACCGACGTTCGCTGCGGCCGGGGGAAACACCGGCGGCAGATTATCGGTGTTGGTATTGCTGAGATTGATGTTGTCGGTGTCGTTCGGGTGCCGAATCGAAGAGACGTCGAGGCCGACGGTCGGCTTGGCGTTGCTGCCGCGGCCGTTCATCTGCAGCGGTTCCATCAGATTCTGCTCGAACTCGTCGGGAGAGACGAGATCGACCTCCTGCTTGGCGGGGAAGAGCAGCTGATTCGCATTCCACTCGTTCCTACCGTTGGTCAGTGCGGATGGTTCCTGCGCCGCGGTAGGGTGAGACATGAAGGATTCGGGAATGGCGGCGAGCTCCGTGGTTTCCACCGGAGTGACCGCCACCAGTTCGATCGATTGGCTGGACGGGTGGGAAGCGAGATCGATATCGTCCTTGGTCAGCTCGGACATCGTTTTCCATGAGCCGAGCAGTGCCTCGAACTCGTCGAGCGTGCTGATCGGCACCGGCACGGATTCGCCTTCACGATGCAGTCCAAGACCGCGCACGCAGAGAATACGGAACTCTTCGGGGGTGTCTTCCCGGATGGCTTCGGGCGTCACGCCGGAGTTCGGCGTGAAGACGTGACCGGTGACCATTTCGAACAGCACGGCGGCGAGCTGACGGATGGTCAACGCTTCGGAGTCGGGATTTTCCCCGGCCTTGAGCTGCGGTGTGATCAGTGCGGCGGAGACGGGGGCGTCGGCGAGTGTGATGCCCTGGGCGGTGATGCGGATCGTGTTCGAGCTGATGGCCCGGTGATTCAATCCTGCGGTTCGCAGCGAGTTCGCTGCTTCCACCGTTTCTCCGATGATCGTGCGAATCGCCTCGGAGCTGAGCGCCTGATCAGGATGGTCGGCATTGTGCGCGAGGTGACGGGCCAGGGAGATGCCGGGATCGAGATCGGTGACGATCAGGCAGACGCCACCCTCGTTGCGAATCTGTTGGATGGGGGTGAATCGGGGGTTTGGATTCAGTGCCAGCGCCGATGCCACCTCATTCGCTGTGAAAGCGATTTCAGTATTGGTGATGAGGAAGATCTGGCAGTCTCGTGCCATCGTCCTGTCGTTGGCGCGCCAAGCGGCCAGACCCGGCTCGTCGCGCAACACCTGTACCAAGGTGTAGCGATCGATCAGGGTGTCTCCAAGTCCCGGTTTCAACATAGTGCTGCTCTTCCCGTACGCGAATCGATTCTGCAAAGGATTATCGGATGTTGTCATTCTATAAGTGGGGATGCCCGTCGGCCGTGCCGCCGCCGCAGTGACCGTGGTGGCCGGTGCGGACTGATGCGAAGCGGATTCCGAACCGTTCTCGGCGGCGTCGGGGTTGCGCGGTGCATTCTCGGCCGTGCCGGTGCCGTCGCTGTCGTTCGCGGTGCCGCCATCCGTATTGCGTGTATTGCCGGTATTGCCTGCACCGCCTGTATTAGCCGCAGCGGAACCTGCGCCCCGATGCAGCACCCGACGCTGGACCACGCCGATCAAATCATTGAACTCCCGCACACGCAGCGCCCACAGCAGTGCCGCATACACCACGGCGATCACGATGGTAAGCACCACGCAGATGATCAACGCGCTGATCCAACTCATATGCGCGGCCGGCGCCGTTCCCGCTCCAGCCGCTGCGGCCGTTCCGCCATTCGCGGGAGCGGGAGCGCCGCCCGGCCCGAAATCAGACCCCAGTCGTACGCCCAGCACCGCCATCAGCGGCTTGCCCGCGAGCCATCCGGCCAATCCCGCCGCCACGGCGGCCAGTCCGGCCTTGACGTGCAGCAGCACGATCCGTTTGCCGTCGAGATTACCGTTGAACCGCTTCCGCAGAATCAAGAAGATCACCGGCACGCTGGCGAAATAGGCGACCGACAGCGTAAGCCCGACGAGCATCGCCCAATATCGCGGCGGAAACACCTTGATCGCCGTGAGCAGCAGCACCATCTGCACGCCGTTGTTCAGCAGCGCGTACAGGAACGGGCTCCTGCCGTCTTCGAACGCATAGAAGGTGCGCTGGATGAGCAGGAACACGCTCACCGGCACCAAGCCGATCGACAATCCGATCATCGGCCCGGCGATCAGCTGCGCCTCCTGCACACTCACCGACGGCAGCAGCGCGCGGGTGATCGGCACAGGCATGGCGATCAGCGCCGCCGTGAAGAAGCACATCGTCAGCGCCACGGAACGGATCGAGGAGCTCAGATCCTCGCGGGCCGTATCGAGATCATGATCCGCGATGGCCCGCGAAAGCTTCGGGAACACCGCCGTGGTGATCGAAACCGCGATCAGCGAATACGGCAGAATATACAGCGAATACGCATACTGATACGATCCATTGCCGGCGATGCCGTACAGATCGTTGCCGGCATGCGGAGCGCCGGTGTTCACCTGCGAGGTGACCATGCCGACCAACAGATTCAGCACGGTCAACGCCAACGACCAGATCGCCACCTTGCCCATCGAACGCAGGCCGATGCCGTGCACGCCCCATTTCACCCGGTATCGAAGGCCGAGACGCATCAGCGGGATGAACAGCACGATCGCCTGAACGGCCACGCCCAACGTCCATGTGCCGGCGGTGAGGAACACCTTGTCGTTCGTCCAGAATCCCATCGGCTGACGTGACGCGTTGCCGAACAGCACGATGAACAGGATGAATCCGGTGCAGCTGACGATGTTGGCGAACACCGAACTCCACGCGTACATGCCGAACCGGCCTTTGGCCGCCAGAATCTGCCCAAGCACCAGATACAGGCCGTAGAAGAAGATCTGCGGCATGCACCACAGGGTGAACGAGTTGACCAACGCGCGCTGCTCCGGCGCCCAGTTCGGATTCACATACAGTCGGGTGACCAGCGGGGTGGCCAGCATCATCACCAGCGTGATGCTCACCAGCAGTGCGATGGCCACGGTGATGAGCTTGTTCAGCCGTTCGTTGGCGTCCTTGTGCTTGAGCGTCTTGACGATCTGCGGAACCAGCACGGCGTTGAAGATGCCCCCGGAAACCAGGGTGAAGATCACCTGCGGGATCATCGAACCGGTTTGATAGGCGTTTGCCGCAATACCAGTGGTGCCGATCGCCGCGGCCAGCAGGATCGACCGAATCTGGCCGGTGACACGAGACGCGGCCGTACCGACGGCCATGATCATGGAGTTGCGCCCCACCGAGTTGGTGTCGCTGCCGTTGCGGGTGGTCTCGCCGTTGTTGTCGTTGCCGTTGTTCGAACTCATTCGTCGGGATCCTTTACGCGATGGAATTGACGCCACAATCCGACCACTCCCAGCACCGCGGCCAAAGCCAGAATCACGTATCCGCTGCGGTCGTTGATCTGCAGCACGCTGGTTACTCGCGCATCGACGCCCGCCCCGAAACTGTTGCCTTCATGATCCTGCAGGGTGATGTGGATGTTCGCGGTCCCGGATTGCAGCACCTGCACGGTGACGGTGTCCTGCACTTCGGAATTCGGGGGTACCGACACTTCACCGTCATGCGTGGTGGAGAACAGTCCCGAGTCGCTGGCCGAGGCGAATCTCACCCGCACCGCGTACGGATGGTTATTGGCGATGGTGATCGGCATTTTGGCGCTTTGGCTGACGATGTTGATCGCGTCGGGCTGGGCCAGAGACACGCCTGAATACAGCTGATACGCCATCTGCCGCGCGCCGCGGGTCATGATCGTGTTCTGAACGCTTGACGGGCTGAACGCCTTGAGTGCCATTTCGTCGTGTGCGGCGAGAATCTGATTCATCCACTGCTTGGCGGTCAGCGTGCTCTTGGGTTGGGCGTCGCCGCCGCCGATCAGCGTGGTGGTGCTTGCGGACGGTTTGGGCTGTTCGCTGCGGTTCGCATCGTCCAGCACGTTGCTTTCGAACCGCATGATCATCTCTCGCGACGAGGTCAGCGTTCGCAGGGCGTCCTCCACCGTCTGCGCGTCCTGGCCGCTCAACTGGGCGACCTTCGCCGCCCGCGCGTTCGCCTCATCGGTGCCGACGTACGTCTTGGCCTTCATCAGTGTGCTCAGCGAATCGAATTTCAGCCACGAGCAGGATTCCAACGCGGTCATTAGCGTTTCGAGATGTTCGGAATCCGGACTGGAACCCAGCGACACCAGCAGTTCGCGATCCTCGTACGGAGCTTCCGTCTGGTAGAGCGCGCTCTGCGCGATGAAGCGGGAGATCCTCCCGGTGAAGGTGTTCTCCGCGCTGGCCGTGTGAGAGGTGGCGGTGTCCTGAGCCAGCGTGCTCAGCTCCCGTTGCGTGTTGAGTACGGTCACCGCTCCGGCCTCGGTGTTCACCACCATCTTCGACGTGTGTACGGCGCTGGGCGTGTCGGGCTCGTAATCGGATTCCGCGACCACCGTGCCGTATCCCTGCTGTTTGGCAAGCGTCAGCGCCTTAAGGCTCCACGAAGCCTTGCTCTGCCAGGCGATTGCGGCCGGATCGGCCTGTGTCGTCTGTACTGCGGCGAGATCGTTCGCCTGACCGGCATCCGTTCCCGTCGCCGATCGGTACAATTCCAATGACCGTTCGGCATTCCACGAATCGGGGGTTATGCCGGCCGACTGCCAGTCGGCCCCGTCGTAGTCCACCGAAGCGGCGGCGATGTCAAAGCCTTCCGGCTGCATGATGGCCGTGGTCCGGGGTTGGTCGGTGAACGAGGAGAGATAATCCGGGTCGGATATGGTCTGAATGTTCGTATGCCGCTGCAATACCGACGACAGCAGTGTCTGCTCGGTTTTCGCGTCACTGCTCAGCGTGGTGATGCCCAGCTTCGATTCGGAGGCGGTCGATGGTCGTTGGGTGAGTAGCCGTTTGACCGACGAGTCACCGACCTTCCACTGCGAGGAGGTGAGCGGCATCGCCATCACCACGCCAAGCTTCGGCGTGGCCTCGATGTTCAGGCCGCTCTGCGTGCGCGTGACGAAGGAATGCATGTGAACCGTATCGGCGGATCGGCTGGAATACTTGAAATCCAACGGTTTCGGACCCCATGTGGTGAACAGTGACATCACGCCGTCGTTGGCCGGCACGGTGATGGTGACGGTACTGCTTTTCCCGGCGTCGATGGCTCCCACGGTTGTCGATCCGAGTACCGTGGGCAGATGGTCGAGTCGGGGGTCAATGCCTTCGGCGTTGTCCGCCCATTCCTGCATCAGCAGACTCGAATCGAAGGAATACCGGGAATTGGTGAGGACCTCCAATGTTCCGGCTTCCACGCGCTGGTTGGTGTTGTTGCGGATGGTCACCGTGGCCTTGTAGCCGCTGTTGTGGGTGATGACGAAACTGGTTCCGGATTCGATCAGCAGATTCACGGTGTTCGACTGCGTGGTGCTTGTCTGCGTGGTGCTTGTCCGTGAGGTCGAATCCGACGAGGAAGTGGACGATGATGACGACGACAATGAGGCCGATGACGATGAGGCCGACGGTGACTGTTCCGCGGCCGAGGCGGATGCCGGATTCGCCTCGGCCACAATCAGCACGGCGACCAGCAGGATCAGGGCGAACCGGCCGACTGCCGAGGGGATTGTCGCAGCCATGCGGAACACGGTTGACGAAACGTATGAGCATATGCGGAAGCGCCACGACTCGCAGGGCATGCCCCCCGGGCCGCGGTCGAGACGGGATACGGTCTCACTGCGCAACGATCGGCCTTACTTCGCTTCCGGATTTCTGATGCTATCGCTTATGCTTTCGTGCATACAACCAAGCAATCCTACGCTCGTTAGGATAACTCAGCACATCGTTCAAGTCATCAAACCGTACCCAAATCGCGTCCTCGGCCTCATGATCGGGGTCTCCCTCCACGGTGAGTTCGCCGCCGATCATCCTCAGCGCATAATGATGGACCAGTTTGTGCACACGTTGGGTGGTGCCGGTGAACCAGTAGTCAATGGTGGCGATGGAGGTGATGATCTCGCCGAGAATGCCCGTCTCTTCGTGCACCTCGCGCACGGCGGTCTGTTCGGGGGTCTCGCCTTTCTCGATATGCCCTTTTGGCAAACACCATTCCAAATGTCCGGAACGGGAATGCCGGGCGATGATCGCCACACGATCCTGATCGTCGAAGATCAGCCCGCCGGCCGAATACTCGCGGACCACGGGCAGTTCGTAGGTGTCAAGCGAAGCGAATGTGGAGGGTTGGCTCTGTTTCCTGGCCATGATGGCCGGTGTGGGTCGCAGCGAAACCGAACCGTCGGCCAGCTCCTGCGTGTCGATGCGAGTTTCCCGGAACTCGATGTCGGATTCGGAAAGTCGGAATGTGGCATTTTGTCCATATAGCGGAGTTTCCGAACTGTAGAGAGGCTGAGGATCGTAGATTGACGAACCGACGTCCTGATCCTCGGAATCCGCTTGATTTTGGGCATGATCGCCCGAAGAATGGGCGGCACGGGCCATCATGCGCGCAACATCTCCGGGAGTAGTCATACTCCATACAATACGCAAAACATTGTGCAGGTGGGGTAACGGTAAGCTTGATTGCGCAAAGCGAAAGGAGCAAGTGTGGGATTCGAGGTATGGCCCGAGGCGATCGAACTGGGCGAACTGTTCAACGAGCACGGCTATGAGCTGGCGTTGGTGGGCGGCCCGGTGCGGGATCTGCTGCTCCAACGCCCATCGCACGACCTTGACTTCTGCACTTCCGCTCGTCCCGAGGAATTCGAGCCGATCCTACGTAAGTGGGGTCATGGTTTTTGGGATATGGGCCGTAAGTTCGGTACGCTCGGCGCGATGAAGCGACGGGCCGATGGCAGTGAGATCGGCGTGGAGGTGACCACCTACCGTCGTGACACCTATGATCCGGATTCCCGTAAGCCCGAAGTCAATTACGGCGATTCGCTGGAGGGCGATCTTTCCCGGAGGGATTTCACCGTCAACGCCATGGCGTTGCGCGTTCCGCAGTGCGAGTTCGTCGACCCGTTCAACGGCGCCAACGATCTCAACAAGAAGATTCTGCGCACGCCGGTCGATCCCGCCCAGTCGTTCGACGATGATCCGCTGCGCATGATGCGTGCGGTACGATTCGTCGCGCAGCTCGGCTTCCGCATCGAACCCGAAACGGCGGAAGCGATCACCCGCATGGTTGACCGGATCGAGATCGTTTCGGCGGAACGGGTGCGTGACGAGCTCACCAAGCTGCTGCTCAGCGACAATCCGCGTGCCGGACTTGAAGCGCTTGTGGAATCCGGTCTTGCCGACATCGTGCTGCCCGAACTGCCCGCATTGCAGCTCGAACTCGATGAGCATCACCGTCACAAAGATGTATTCGAGCACACGCTGATGGTGCTGGATCGTGCCATTGCCCTCGAAACCGGTCCGGACGGTCCCGTACCGCGGCCGGATCTCACCCTGCGGCTCGCGGCGTTGATGCACGATGTGGGCAAGCCGAAGACCCGACGATTCGAGCCCGGCGGCAAGGTGAGCTTCCACCGGCATGATCTCGTCGGAGCCAAGCTCACCCGCAAACGACTCAAAGCACTGCGGTTCGATCATCATCTCATCGAGGACGTCTCCGACCTCGTGGCCCTGCACCTGCGATTCCACGGGTACATCGACGAGCCGTGGACCGATTCCGCGGTGCGGCGGTACGTGCGCGACGCCGGCCACCTCTACCATCGGCTCAACCGGCTTACCAGGGCCGACGCCACCACGCAGAACAAGCGCAAGGCGCGCATGTTCTCCGAAGCGATGGACGACATGGAAGCGCGCGTGATCGAACTGAAGAAACGCGAGGACATCGACGCGATTCGCCCCGATCTCAACGGCAATGAGATCATCGAGATTCTTGGCGTGGAACCAGGGCCGATCGTCGGCGAGGCGTATCGGCATATGCTGGAGTTCCGTTTGGACCACGGGCCGGCTGAGCATGACGAAGCCGAGGCTGAACTCAGGCGCTGGTACGCGGAGCGCTCCGCGCAGTAGTTCAAGCCGAGTCCTTATCAGGCTTCCCCTATGAGGGGAGGCTGGCAGCCGAAGGCTGACTGATGAGGTGGGTCAGGTGAAGCACTCGGCGCGTGTTTCACCTGTTGTCTTGCTCATGGTCCCTCATCAGTCGGCTATCGCCGACAGCTTCCCCCAAAGGGGGAAGCCCCATAGGGGTGGGCGGTTTCTACCGTCCGTGCGACCACTTGGCTTCCCTCAAAGGAGGACGCTCCATCCCTGTTGGCGTGGGGTGTGGGGATGCGTGTGGCCTCAAGGCGCGGGATGCGAAGGCGTACGGGGGTGCGTCGAGCGTCCTGCAACGTGGAGGACGCTCCATCCCCACACCCCACTACTTGACGGCGGTGTGATCGGGGGCCTTAGCCAACTTGGTGATCTTGGCGGCGTCCTGGCAGTTGGAGAATCCTTGGATTTCCTCGCCGACGCCGGGCTGAACGTCATTTTCGTTGACCAGTACGGAGAAGGTGGAGCCGATGACGACGTCGACGAGCTTGTCGGAACGGTCGTCCATGCGCATGATGGCGTCGTTGAAATGACGCTTGAGCGTGTAGGCCTGATTGATGCCGTTCTTACCGAAACGGATTTCGGTGCGCTTGAATACCGTGGTGCCCGGATAGTTCTTCGGGTTCTGCATGGTGAATCCGCGGTTCTCCAAGGCGGAGCTTACGGCCTTGGCGAGTCCGACGTTGGAGGTGGCGTTGAGAACGCGGACGGTGACCGTGTTGGAGTTCAACACCTTGGACGTGCCCTGACTGTCTTTCGTGGGGCAGGCGGTCACCACGCCATAGTTCGGCTGCTCGGCCTGCGAGGCCTTGGAGGATTTGCCGATCACGCCGAAGTACACGAGAAGCGAGATCACCATGGCAACGATCAGTAGCACGATGGCGATGGAGAACACCATCTTCTGCCTGTCGCGCACGAACTTCTGACGTGCCTTACGCTCGTCGAACGCTTCCGGAGTCGTCATCACGTACCTTCCCGTCTACTACTGTGATGGATTACACCTTAACCCGAATGTGTGACTCGCAACGGCACGGCTATCGCGGATATTTCCGGTATGTTCACCGCCTGCTACCGGTGGGAGATGATCGGCGTGACCGGTGCCGTGGTTTCGAACAGCCGATCGACGCAACGCCGGTTCTGCCATGTTCGGCACACCGAGACCGAAGTGTCCTCATCCGGCACGCAGGCGATGACGGTCGGGCCGCTGCCGGAAACGAATGCGGCGGTCGCTCCCGCCTGCATCGCGTATTCGATGGCTTCGCCGGATCGAGGATGCAGGTGCACCGCCGCCCGCTGCAAATGGTTGGCGTCGCCGCGCCCGCGGCCGATACGGTCGAATTCGGCGTATACGTCGGGTGTGCTGAGCTGGGCGTGATAGGCGCCTACCACCATGCGTCCGAGCGGTGTGGCGTCGACCACCGAGGGGTCGATGTGTGCGGCGTCGAGTCGTTCGATGCGCTCGCCGTATCCGGTGCCCCTCGCCAATCCGCCGTGCAGGCAAAACGGCATGTCCGCGCCGAGCGTGGCCGCGATGGGTTCCAGACGCTCGACGGGCCAGTGCAGTTCCCACAGATCGTTGAGGGCGAGCAGTGTGCCGGCCGCATCCGCCGACCCGCCGCCAAGCCCGGCTCCCACGGGTATGCGTTTTTCCAGGCTGATCGCCACGTCGGGGGCTCGTCCGGCTGCTTCGGCGAGGGCGAACATGGCCATCACCGCATGATTGCGGCGCATGTCCGACTTGTCGAATGCCAGATCTCCCAGATGCCGTCCGGAAAGATCCAGTGAGAATCCGGTGCCGGGTGTCTTTGCGCTTACGGTGACGGTGTCGTACACGCCCACGCCGCAGTAGATCGTGTCCAATGCGTGCCGGCCACCCCACTCGGCGTGGGGGGAGCCGACTTTCAGCGTGAGATTGGTTTTGGCAGGGCATTCCACGCGCACCGAAGTGAATGGCGCGGTGAGAATGCCGGTATCCGGTGAGGATGGGTCCGTCGTCAAGGTTCGTGAATCTGCCGTCATTATGCATGCTCCTCTTCTGCCGAGGAGTTTGGGGCGTTCGGTGTTTCATTGCCGGACGGCCCCTCGGATTCGCTGGATTCCAAGGTTCGTGCGGCTTCGGCGAGCGTGCGGAACTCTTCGATGGTCAGTGTTTCGCCGCGTCGGCCGGGATCGATGCCGGCCTGTTCGAACGCCTGCCTGGGCAGGATCTTCTTCAACGCGGCGTTCAATGTTTTGCGACGCTGGGCGAAAGCCGCGTCGACGAGCTGGAACGTGCGTTCCCGGTCGGCTACGTCGTCCGGTGTGCGATCGGTGTGCGTGCGGGTGAACTTCACCAGTGCCGAGTCGACGTTCGGGGCCGGCCAGAATACGTGCCGGCCGATGGTTCCGGCCTTTTCGGCCGTGCCGAACCACTGCAGCTTCACGGACGGGGTGCCGTAGATCTTCGATCCGGGCTGTTCGGTGAGACGGTCGGCCACTTCCTTCTGCACCATCACCACGAAACCGCCGAGGTTTTCGAACCGTTCGAGCAGGGTGATGATGATCGGTGTGGCCACGTTGTACGGCAGATTGGCGACCAGCGTGAACGATTCCGCCGAAGCCAGTTCCGGCACGTCGGAAGGGCTGAGTTTCAGCGCGTCCCGGTTGATGACGCGGAACCGTTCCGAAGCTTCGGGCATGCGTTCGGCGATGGTGTTCGGCAGCCGTTCGGCCAGCGGGGGATCGATCTCCACGGCGGTGAGCGTGGCACCGGTTTCCAGAATCGCCAGAGTCAGCGAACCCAGACCGGGGCCGACTTCCAGAACCTGAGAATCCGCGTTGATTTCAGCGGTTCTGGCGATTCGGCGTACGGTACCGGGATCGATCACGAAATTCTGGCCGAATTTCTTGGTCGGAGTCACGCCGGCTTCGGCGGCGATGCGACGGATGTCGGAGGCACCGAGCAGACCGGGATGGCCTTCATCGGGTTCGGTGTGCGTGCGGGTGGTTTGTGCTGTCATACGTGTCTGCCGTTCGGTGACTGGTGGATTGGGATTGAAGCTTCCGATGACGTTGATCGGCGTGCGGGATCAGTACCAGTTGTGCTTGAGCCAGTAGGCTTTGGCCTGCGTGGGGCTGCCGTAGCGTTCGGCGATGTATTGCAGACCCCAGTTGATCTGCACGGCACCGTCGTCCTGCCAGCCGGTGCCCATCTTGCTGCCGGGCAGCGCCTGCGGGATGCCGTAGGCGTCGGACCATGGGTTGTCGGCCGACCAATCCCATCCGGATTCCTTGTTCCACAGCCATACGAGCGCATCCCATTCGCTGCCCGTCCATCCGCGCTGGGCCGCGGCGCCGCGGGCGTATGCCTGAGCCTGGGCCACGGTGGGATGCCATAGACCCGAATGGGAGCTGGAACCGGAGTTGTTCGAACTGCCGGAATTCGAGGAGCCCGAGTTGTTTGGCTTGGAGGTGGCTGTGGGCTTCTGGGTCGGTTTGCTGGTCTGCGTCTGGGTGGGCTTGGCGGTCGGTTTCGGCGTCGACTGGTTGCTGCCGGTCGATCCGGAGTTGTTCGAGCTGCCGGAATTCGAGGAGCCGGATGTCTTCGACGGTTCGCTTGAGGGCTTTGTCGCAGGCTTGGAATCGGTCTTCTGCTGGTCGTTGTCGTTGCTGGAATCGTTTTTGTCGGCGGTGTCGTTTTTGTCGGCGTCGGAGGAGCTGCCGTCACTTGGGCTGGTGGATGGTGTCTCCGCCGGCTTTTCGGGTCCGACGGCGATGATCTCGTCCACCGCGATCTTGGTGGTCTCCTCCTTGGCGAGCACGGCGGTTTCCGCCTTGCCGTCCACATACGTGGTGTTGAAGGTCTGCTTCTTCTCCCCGGCTTCGCCCTGCTGGCGGATCACGGTGGTACCGGGTTCGAGCGAATCGTCGTATACGGTCTGCGTGGTGTAGGGGATCGATACCGTTTTGCTGGTGGTGCCGTGGGTCACTCGCTTGACTCGCAGTACGGTGGACGAACCGTTCTTCTCCACGCTGACGCGGTCTTCCTTGCCGAGCACGATGCCTTTGGAGTCAAGGATGCTGGCGGCGGGCAGCTTGCCGTTCGGGGCCTCGCTGGTCTTGCCGTCGGCGATCACCTCCACCGGGCCGTTCTTGTTGATCACCATGCCGCCGGTGAGCTGGTTGTAGACGTTCTTGATGTCGACGGTAACCTTGGTGGCCTGCTCCTCGTTGTCGTTGAAGAAGCCGAGCAGCTGGTCGGCGCTGGTGGCGACCGTCCAGAACGGTACTTCCTTGCCGTCGATGTTGATGGTGGCCTGATAGGCGCTGCGTACGGTTACCACCGCGTGGTTGGCGAGGATATCGCCTGATGTGGATTGCACCAGATCATGGGTTTTGACGTCGATATGCTGTTCTTCGAGCAGTCGATCGACGCTGATGGCATAGGTCTGCACGGTCTGCTTTTTGCCGTTGACCTCCAATGCAATGGTCTTATGCGTGGTGAGCGCGAAGCCCAGCACGCACGCCACGGTCACCGTCACGGCGCAGATCGCCACCCGTATGCGGCGGAGCGTCATGAATCGTTGAGGCGTCCAGCGACGTGCCATTGATGTTCCTCCCTAGATTCGGATGCAGAAACTGCAAAGGATTGTCTGCAAGCACCCACAATTCTAGGGAAACGGTCTCGACCACTCACCGAAACAGGGTCCGATGCCCCAAACATCCACACACAGGCCGTGTGCCGGGCAGGGGAGCGGGGCGTGAAGCCGGGCGGGAGGATGAACTGCACCCCGATTGTTGGACTGGAGTAATTCAGATTCGATGATCGGAGGTGCGGTTTCTCATGTGCGGGGATCGCAGACGCCATTACGGCGACGAGTTCAGGAAGACGGCCTTGGCCCTGATCCGTCAGGGCATCGGGGCGAGGGCCCTGGCCGGACGGGTTTGCATGCCGCGGTCGACCGCGGAAAAATGGGTGTTGTTGTACCGGATCGGCGGGGAGGCGGCGCTCATGGGAGAACGCGGCAACAGGAAATACGACTACGGGACGAAGCTCGCGGCGGCGCGCGACCGCGTGGAGCACGGCCTGACCAAGGCCGAGGTCATGGCCCGGTACGGGATCGCGAGCATCACGACGCTCGAGAACTGGTGCCGCGAGTACCGTGCGGGAGGCCCGGACGCGCTGCGGCCGAAGCCGAAGGGCCGGCCCAGGGGCGCCAAGCCCAAACCGAAACCGGCTCCCACGAGGGAGCAGCTCCTCGAGGAGGAGAACGCGTACCTGAGGGCGAGGGTCGCGTACCTGGAAAAAGCCCGCGCCCTGCTGGCGTCGAAGTCACCAACCGGGAGAAATCGGTGATCGTCTCGACGCTGGCGGGGCTCGGATACCGGCTCGTCCA
>NZ_NMWU01000002.1 GCF_002860355.1 Bifidobacterium margollesii | reverse complement strand
GTCCGAGGCCGAGNAGNTTCGGAACCGTCCGCCGGATCATTCCGATCCGCCTGCGCATCCTTCGCCTTCGCTGCGGCCTCGGCCATCTTCTTCGCACGGATCTCCTCGGACTCGATGCCGATCTTCCATCCGGTGAGCTTGGCCGCAAGTCGGGCGTTCTGCCCTTCCTTGCCGATGGCCAACGACAGCTGATCATCGTGAATGAAGGCGATCGCCGTCTTGTTCTTCTCGCTGACGACCTGCACCTCGGTGGCGTGGGCCGGAGAAAGCGCCGCGGCCACGAACTTCGCCGGATCATTCGACCAGTCGACGATATCGATCTTCTCCTGACCGAGATTCTCCATCACCGCGCGCACACGGGAACCGCCGGGGCCGATCAGCGCACCCTTCGGGTTGACGCCCTGCGCATTGGCGCGAACCGCGATCTTGGTACGGGCTCCAGCCTCGCGGGCGATCGACATGATCGACACGGCACCGCTGGAAAGCTCCGGCACCTCGCGCTCGAACAGACGACGAACCAGCTCCGGATGCGAACGGGAGACGATGATCTCCGGCCCCTTGAGACCACGCGCCACGTTCACCACGTAGACACGCAGACGATCGCCGTGATGATATCGCTCCCCCGGCACCTGCTCGCGCCTCGGAAGAATCGCCTCGACGTCCCCGACCGCCACATGAACATTACCGGGATCCTTGGCATCCTGCTGCACCACGCCGGTGATGAGCTTGCCCTTCTGACCGGAGAACGCACCGAACACCTTCTCATCGGCGGCGCGACGGAACAGCTGGGAGATGACCTGACGAGCGGTCGATGCGGCCAGACGACCGAAATCACGAGGGGTGTCGTCGTATTCCTCGCCCAGCACCGGGGCGGGATAGGGATCGTCCTCGGTCGGCTCTTGACGGATCTCATCCTGAGCCCAGACCGTGAACGTGCCGGCACGCGGATCAAGTTCGACGCGGGCGTGCTTAGCGGCGTGAGGAGTCTTCAAATAAGCGAGACGCAGAGCTTCCGCCAACGCGGTATCCAGAGTCTCGGCATCTATTCCCTGCTCAGCAGCGAGACGGTACATACCTGCCAAGTCCAATTCCATGCCCAAGACCTCCCATATGAAGTTATAACGGGCACCTTGCCCGCAAATGGTCTGCAACGGCTACTAGTCTAACGATTCATGCAGACACTATCCGCTTCAGGCGAACCCGGAGAGTCGGGCAGCGGCGTGTTCCCATCCCGGCACATCATGCAGGCGGTCTGTACCCATACGGCCGGTATTCGTCGTATCCGACCGATCCGCACGGTTCGTGCCAAACCGGTTCACATCCGACCGGGTCATATCGTTCTCGCCGCGATGATCGTCCTCGTCATGCTGATCGGCCCGCTCATCGGCCCGTCCGCGACTGTTATGCCGGCAGCCCATGCGGCACCGGCCGGCATCGCGGGACGCGGCGGAGACGAAACCGAGCTGAGTTCCTGCGAACGCGCGCTGACCGTCGGATATCGGAGCGACGAACGATACCGGTCTCCGTTGCCGTCGTCGGTGAGGCTGCTGGCCGCCGCAAACGCGCAGGCCGCGTGGAGCCGATCGGCCGTCGATTGCCCGGGACGGTTCGTCGAAGGGACAGTTCGCAGCGCCCAGGCGGTATTCGTCGGCAATCGCTTCGAACAGACGATGGGACGGACGGGATTGAGCGGCAAGGTCATCGTGGCACCGAGCGACAAGGTGGATGACCACACGTCTGATTTGATTTCATCGGATTCGATTTCGGCCGCGCAGGCGGCCTCGCTCACCGTGGCCGAGGACCGGGCCGGTTTCGCCTATGAGATCCTTGCCGCCCGGCACGGTGCGAACTCCTCGTTGCACACGATGAGCAACCGGCACAAAGCCAACGCGCAGCTGATGGCCACCGCGGTGAAGCAGACCGAGGATCCGCGCCGGAAGGTGTATTCGGTCACGGCGCTGCTGGCGAATCCCAGTCAGGCCAAGGATCCGACCAATGGCATCATCGCGCCGACCGCGGCCGTGGTGGAGATGAACTGCGCGATGGAGCAGTTGAACGCCTTCGCCGGGAATACCGAGGGCAATGGGGATACCGAGGGCAATGGGGATACCGGCGGCAACGGGGACGGTTCGGTTTCGGGAGCCACGGATACGTCGAACGCGGCAGCAGCCTCGAATGCGGCCGTAATCTCGAATACGGCCAAGACTTCGCCGGCGGCCGGCGATGCAGCGGAAACAGCCGGAATGCTCGCGGTTTCCGATCTGATCGCCGCCCACATCGTCACCGCCCACACGCTGGGATACCCCGGCGACGAATCCCTGCTGCTGCAGTAGCTGGCCCGAGGTCCCCGAAATCGGCGATGGAGCAAAGCGCAAATCGGGATTTTCACAGCCTGATCCATCGGAATCACGGTTGACCCAAAGGATCAGTGCGCGTTTGGCGTGAAATGCAGCCTATTCCAATACGAGCGGAAACGCCGGCCTCCGAAAACCGCATGATTTCAAGGTTTTCAAAATCTCGGGTATCGAATTCCGATGGACTACAACGCAAAATCAGGATTTACACATCCTAATCCATCGACCATCGGATCGTATGCATTCATCGGATCGTCACAGATTGCGTAACCAGACTCAGAAAACGTCACCGGGCACACCCACACCCCGTGACGACAAGCATGCCCTGCAATTCCAACGATCACGAACCACCGTCACCGGGCACACCCACACCCCGTGACGACAAGCATGCCCAGTGACGACAGGCATACCCGGCCCCGAACCACAGCCGCATGATCAGGCTTCCCCTCAGAGGGGAAGCTGGCAGCCGAAGGCTGACTGATGAGGTGGACGGGACGGAATGCACAATCGGGCTTCCCCTCGGAGGGGAAGCTGGCAGCCGAAGGCTGACTGATGAGGTGGATCGTACGAAACGCAGTTCAGTCTGCATCCACCTCATCCGGCCGGCGTCCGCCGACCACCTTCCCCTCCGAGGGGAAGGCCCGGAATCCTCGCCACAGGCCCGCCCCGCAACTAAGGACGGCCCGCCGAAGCGGGCCGCACCCTACCGGCTTCGCCGCTCCGCTAGCGGAGCGGCTGCGCAAAAGCCCGATTGAAGGCAGCGCCTCCAATCACAGGCTCTTCCACGCCACGCCCTCGCCACGCCAGCCGGCCCGCACCACCGCGCGATACTCGCCGTAGCTCGTCGTGTACACATGCTCGCCGCCCCCGTTGCCACGGCCGTTCTTCGGCTTGTGGTACGGCTTCGGGTTGTACAGGCGGTACACGTCACGGCCCGTCGGCGAGGTGTACCAGGCGATGCCCTCATCCCTCCAGCCCAGACGCACCAGCATGTCGTGCTCCTTCTTGTTCAGCGTCCAGTTATGGTTGCCGGAACGCCTGTTGTACTCGCGGTACACCGGACGCGCGCCCGGCGTGTCCCGGCTCACCGTCACGAACGCGGAGCCGCCACGGTTCTCGTCACGCCAGCCGATCCTGATCAGCATGTCGTTCTCCGCCTTGCTCACCGTGTAGTGATGCAGACCCGAGTTGCGGTTGTACACGCGGTACACCGGCACCCGCCTGACGATCTCCTTCTTGTCGACGACCACAGTCAACGTCGAAGAGACATTGCCGGACTTCGCCGTAATCGTCGCCGCACCTTTCCTCAGTCCCAGAATCTTGCCGGAAGGGTCGACTGATGCAATCTTCGGATCGGAGGAGAACCATTGCACTCCGGGCAGAGTCGCGTTCGTCGGCGTAATCGACACACCCACCGATGAGGTCTCCCCCACGGTCAGCGACATGGTCTTCTCGGATAGTGTGATGCCCGTCGGCACGGTGATCCTTCCCTGATTCAGGGTCACGGCATTGGATGTGGATTCCGGCTTGCCGTCACCGTTGGCGTCCACCTGCACCCCGTAGTTACCATCGGCGCGCACGGACGACACCGTGAACCGGGAGTTCGGCGCGACCTTCAGATACTGGCTGCGATGCTCGATTCGCTTGCCGCCATTCTGTACATCCATGTCGATCATGGCGGTACCATGCCCGGTACCCTTAAGCGTGAACGAGTATTCACTCGGCGCGCCATAAAGCACCATCATCTTCTTCGCATCGCCATCGCGCACAATGGTCTCGAAGTGACCATCGGCATTGTCCACGGAAGCGGTTTGATTCGTCAGGACGACGACAAGACGGCCGTTGCGCCGCACCTCCACATTCAGAGGACACAACACGGTCGCATACCACAGATGCGGTGAGCTGCTGTACCAGGTGGAATCCGGAGCGATCAGGTTCTTCTCCAGAGTCTGGATCTCCTTGACGTTGATCGCAGCATTGTCTCGTTGAGCCGGCTGAGCCCATCCGCCGTCGCTCTGGGCAAAACTCGGGTCGGAGAACGTCGTCTCGCCCTTCTCGTGAATGTTCAGCAGCATGGCGAGGCTGTACAGCACGGACTTCGCATCGTCGAGCTTGGCCACCGGATCGGTCCGCTCCTGCTCGAAACTCCGCATCGACGTGTTGTACCGCATGGCCAGCGCATACGCGATATCGGTCTGAATACGCATGGTCTTCGCCGTGGCCGCCGCATTGACGGTGGACTTCAGCAGCGTGCCGGTCATCACTTCGGAGGTTACCTGTGCGATCGCCACGTACGGGCACTTCTTAGCCACCCACTCGCCGATTTTCTCGTCGATCTGCTCCGACGCCTTGTCGTCGAGAATGCCGAAGAATTCATCGACGAACTTATCGCCGTTCAGCTGGATCGTCGTGGCCGCGTCACCGGCAGCGGCACGCACGGCCGGAATCGTGGCCTTCTTCTGGATGGAGTCGAGGATGCCAACGTACAGGCCGACGCGATCCTGCATCTCCATAAGCCGTTGGATATTGTTCCACGAATCGTTGAGGTCCTTGGCCGTGCCGAGATAGTCATTGATCTTGCCGAGCTTCTCGAGCTTGTCCGCGCCCTTGCCATAGAGCTCAGCGACCTTTGAGAGTCGGTTGAATCGCTGCAGGAAGTTCTGCGCACGCTGCATCTGCTGGAACGTGGAGCCGAACATGCGGTTGATCCTAGCCTGATCGGAGATCTTCTCCTGATCGGTCGCCACCTGATCGTAAACCTCCTTCACCCGATTGGCATAGCCGGAGAAGCTGTCGTATTGCTCCTGAACCACCTTGGGGCTGGCGAGCGCGGCGGCGAGGATCTTCAGGCCGGTGCGCTGCTCCTCGCTGGTGTTCTGTTCAAGCTGGTCCTGAGCCCACTGCCGGGCGGCGTCGTTGAACTCCTCGATGAAGTTGTCCCGTGACGCGCCGGTGATCAGATCGTCGGAATCGTAGAGTGTGGCGAGAATCAGATCCTTGGCCTCGTTCTGCGTCATGTTGCGGCTGGCCACCAGATTGCCCTGCGTGGCCGCATCGATGAGGTTCCACATGCCGGAAAGCACATCCATATGCTGATTCTGGGCGGCAACCGAGTAGCGGTTGTACCATAGCTGGGTCATGGTCTCATCGGAAAGCTTGTCGAGTTCGGAACTTACGTCGGCGTTGGCATTCCACTGTTCGATTTTCCGTACCAGCGTAAGGTCGGCATCAGTGCGGTTCACCGGCAGACTCGCCTTGGCGCTCACCTCCCCGGCAGTGGTCACGACCGCCGCACTGGCGTCGAAGGACTTCACATAGGTGTGCAGATACGAGTCAGGAATATACACGTCGAACTTTGCCGTAACGCTCTTGTACGGCTGCAGCGTGACGGGATCGAGCAGACTCCTGATGTCTCGAACCCGCTCCTCCTTGGTCTGCGAAAAGCTCAGCCCCTTTGGCAGGGTCACCTTGACGGAGGAGATGGTAAGGGACCGGTCCTCATGCCTATCGGATGCCTGCTCGTTGGTTACGGTAATCGACATAGGGATTTTCGATCCGATGTACTCGCCATTGGCGAACCATGCCGGGGAACTGACGTAGGTAAGCGAGGAGCTCACTTTGGCCTTTGAATCACTACTGCCCTGCACGTTGTCGCCGAACGGGGTTCGTGTGGCGATGTTGGATCCGGTCACTCCATAGGTGGAATGGCCGCATGCGTAGATGGAGCCATCGTCGGTCAGGACGAAGGCGGTCGCTGCCCAGTAATTCGAACCATCGACAGCGATATCGATCGCGCTGCCGACACGGCTGAAATCGTCGAGTTTGGCACCCGGATTGCCGTATTGGGGCTGATTGGATCCGAAGCCGACGCCCCAGCTGCGCACCTTACCGTCAGTGGTAATCGCCATGGCCCTGGGCTCGTTATCCGCGTAGGTCGACTGTGCATACAGCATCCGTGCGTTTGTCAGCCCATCGACCGGCGTCGGGGAAACGGAGCCGGTCGTAAAACCATTATCGGCGTAGGAGTAGGCATGACCGAGCTGTCCGTAATCGCCAACGCCCCACGTGTAAACCCGGCCGTTGCCGCTTAATGCATAGGATGTGCCGTAATGGGTCCTGCCGGATTCGTTCGTGGTGGAGAGCGTCTTCACATCGGAGAGTCCGGGAACCGTGACCGGCGTGGAACGCTCCTTGCGATCGCCAAGGCCGAGCTGACCGACAACATTGCTCCCCGAAGCCTTCACCGTACCGTCGGCCATCAGAGCGAGATAGTATCCGTCGCCGGCCGTGACGGATCGTACGCCGGACAGTCCGGGCACCCGGGCGGCCCCCAGATTCAGCGAGGTGCGATTGGAAGCGTCATTGGGGATGCTGGCCGAGAACCTGACGACGCCGCCATCGGATAGCGTGGCATAGGCGATCTTGTTGGTGTCGTCCACGCTGACCGAGCGTACTCCGGACAGACCGTTGACCGGCAGATACTTCGTCTCATATCCCGTACCGGAGGGTGCGAACACCGTGCCGTTCGTCCGGACCACGAACCCATCGGCATCTTCGTTGAACGTGCTCTCGGCCACGCCAGACAGCAGCGTTCTACCATCAAAAAGATCGACCATGTCGCCGTTGCGGGTCAGCGCACGACTCCCAGCACTCCCAGCCGCGATCTTCTTGATTCCAGTAAAACCCTCGCGCTGGTAGGTAACCAGATTCGCGTTCATCGTCCATACCGTGCCGTCGGACAACAAGACGTTCGGCGCCGCCGTCACATCGGGACCGGAATCCCCATTATAATTCGCCGCGATCTGCACCGGCTTAGCAGGCAACTTCGATGCAGCGTTCGCAGTACCGGCCAGCACATTAGACGCCAATAGCGTCGCCACCGCGCAGACCAGCGCAATCATGCCTCTGAGCATGACCCCGGACAGCCCCCTGCCTTTATTCATGTCTATCTCCTCCCTCCGATAAGAACTGCGATCATTGAACGGCTGACATGAAGAGGCATACCGCAACGCTTCCTCATCCAATGGCACAGAGCACAGTCCCATCATTATGACGGTCTCTATTATTCCACCTTCCAATTGACAGCGAATGCTTTAGCTCAAGCAACAAGCAAAGAAAAGTCAGGGGGAAGGAACACGATATCCATCGGAATCGCGGTTGCCCCAAAGGATCAGTGCGCGTTTGGCGTGAAATGCAGCCTATTCCAATACGAGCGGAAACGCCGGCCTTCGAAAACCGCATGATTTCAAGGTTTTCAAAATCTCGGGATTCGCAATTCGATGGACCAAAGCGCAAATCGAGTATTTTGCGGTCTATTCCACCGGAATATGCCCTCGAATCAGGTATGAACGCTTATCGGGATGACCTTCCGATCAATGGCCCGCCTCACCTCCATCAATCAACCCATCACGATCCGTGTCCACCGGGATATACGTGCTGGCATCATCGGGATCAGACGCGTTCTCGATTCCAAACGGCAGATACTGCATCGTACCGTTCTCCATTTCCTGATAAATGGTGCTGCACGGGGTCAATTTCCCTGAATTGCCGGCCGAGCAGTTATAGCTCCGATACTGGTCGTATCCGACAGCGTTGGAGTTGCCCTTATACTGGTCTTTCATCATCTCCGCCGGCGTGGGTGTATTGCCTGTCATATAAAAATCACAGATAGAGCGGTGGTCCTCGTCGAAGCACTTGACTTTATAGGTACCGTCGCCAATCCATTTAGGAGTGCTGTACTCCTTTCTGTAGGCACTATCATCGGCATCATTGAACTCAGTATCCCCTTCCGTCGCATATACCCAATTCATCGAGTTGTTCCATGACTCGTTATCGCCAAGGTCATGGATGATGTTGGTCCCTGTATAGCCCAGTTGTTGTGTCAAACATTGAAGGTTGACATACTCGTTCATGCTCGTATACGTGGAGCCCGTGTTTTCCAAACGTGCGACCGGTTTTCCGGCGTCGCCCGTGGTCAGCACGAAATACCCCGGACGCCCGCATGCCGCCAGATCCCGCAGCCCCCGATCATAGGTCTGGGAGGAATCCTGATCGGCGATTCCCCCGGTCTCATCGGACGATGCACTGTCAGTGGCATCATCGGACGCATCACCGGATTCCCCGGATTCATCGCCACTATCCGAAGCCTCTGCCGCCTGCTGATCATGGGCAAGCGTCCGATAGCTCTGCACAGCCGCGAAAACACCAAAGATTACCGCAACGGCAACGAAGACCGCGACGCAAATCCACTTGAAAGCTTCACGACGCTTCGACTCCACATCGTGACCAACCTCGGCCTCCGGACGGTTCCACCACCGCGGTTCATCACCACCGTCTCCGGCCATATCCTCACCGGCCGCATCCTCATTCGAGGGTTGATCCGGTACCTCGTTAATCAGGGAAGACAGAAACTCGATTACCTCCGCATTATCTTTCCGATCCGATTGCGCAGACTCGTCCGTTTGCGCATGCTCGACACCGTCAGACCGTCGTTGATCCACACCCGGCGCATTGGAAGAATCGTGCGTTTCGGTCTTTTCCACAATCGAAGCCAATTTGGCTCCGCACTTCGGACAGAACAGAGAATCGTTCGGAACTTCTGCACCGCATTTATGACAGAACATGATTGATCACTTTCGGTAGAATACGGTGTCGTTCGAGACCTTGGTCTGCCAACCGATGACCAGATAACTCTTGTTGCCGTCAGGCGGATTACCGGACTCGACACGGTCAGAGAAGCGGCTGGCGCCCGCACCCGGCATGACGTAGGTGACACCTGCCTGGCACGACGAATCGGATGCAGCATTGCAACCGTCGGTCATGGTTTGCATGTCAATGGGAGTGACCGTATCGGGGACCGTGGTGGGCTGCTGCTGGAATGCGAAGCTCAGCCCGAGTTCCGCCGACTGATCCGGCAGGGGATTGGATGCCTGATCACCCGAAGTGAAACTGATTTCACCCGGCTTCGTTGAATAGTCTCCGGCTGTATGACCGATGTTGGCATTGATCTTCACACAGGCACCATCATTGCGACAGTATTCACCTGCGATCTTCGAAAGATTCTCCTTGATCGCCACAGCCGTCCATAAATCAGTGAAATCGGTATCCACCGATGTCGAACCATTGTTGCCAGGAGCCTGATCATTATTTGATGTTGATGAATTTGACTGAGTAGTCCGACTGGAATCATGGATATCGGTCACCCAATCAGGAACATCTTCAGCGTCATAGACAAAGATGAAGACCTTAAATTGTTTCCCACCATCGAGAGAGTAAGTAACCAAGCCAACAACAACATCGCCATATCCAGAAACCGAATATCGGTAATAAGGAACCTGTTTCTCAAAATCATCTGTCTTCTCAACGAATTCATTAGCATCATAAGGACTTCCGTCGAAACCGAGAACACTTTCGTTATAACCCACGGCACCGGCTGCGTCACTGACCATTCGCGGAAGATAAGAAAAAGGATTTTCGCCAATCGCTTTCCCGAAATACCAAAGGACACCATTCTCATACTGCAGCTTCTCAACAGATGAACTGATGAAGAAATAAGGAACACGATCGGTGCTGGTATCCCTGCCGCTCAGCTGAACAGACTCGTCACCTACAGTTTTGCTACTGAGCTGCTTGTAAAGATACTTAAGTGTTGCTGAAGGATTGTCTTCGGAGTCGCTATCGCAACTGCGATCGTAGATACTATCGCCGGATTTGCTTACTGCAACGCACTTTGAAGCAGCGTCACTGCCCGACGTTGAGTCTTGGCTCTTATTGGATTGCGTAGTCGGCCGAGAGCCCAACACCGCGCTGATGATCGCAGCGATTACGATCAGAGCCACTACGGCTACCACGATGATGCGCTTGCGATTCCACTTCTGTTTCTGCTGATCTTCTTTCCGCTCCCGAGCTGCCTCAGTCTCACGATCGAGCCGATCCTCTGAACGTTTCAGCCAATGCGATTCGTGGTCATCTGCATTACGGGCTGATTCATCTGCGGCATCACGCTCGCCTTGACCTCTTTCCTTGTCAGCCTCGGTATATGATTCCTCATCGCCGCTCTCCGCAGCTGTTGCCTTCCCGCATTTAGTGCAGAACAAGGCTTCTTCCGGCAGCAATGCCCCGCAGAAGCGGCAGTACTTATCCTCCATGTCGGCACCTTCACCTTTCCGAGTTCAATACTGCGGCTCTTCCGATTTTCGCCCCGCTTTTCGCCCCGTTGCAAACGGTCTTTCGAGATTCTTCAAGTAACTTTACGGTCGATACGAGCAAACGCAAAACACTAGATGTAACAATGGTTTTGCAGAAAACAAAAGGGTCTCAGGCCGAAGCCTGAAACCCTAGAGGCGGATAAGGCGAGTATCCGCAACTACGTTCAAAACGGCTTCATTCCAAGCGGCTCACACGCTCAACGGCTTTCCCGTACCCACTTACGTACCCCTTTAGGGACTTTTTACCCCGCGTGTCGCCGCACCATTACGCACGATGCTTATTGTAAGCCGGCGAGCGCTCGCAGATCGTTCGCCGCGTCGGGTTCAAGGTTACGGGCGTGACGCCCACGGGTGAGCGCCGCGCCCTTAATGAACGTTACACGAGCAGCCGTAGCAGCTGGTAGAGCTGCCAGACGTTGCACACGTTGAATGGTGTGCCGTCAACCGTGGCAGTCGCCTCGTGATCGCCTATGTGGACGATCACGGTACGCCCGTTCACGGTCAGGGTGCCGTGCATCGTGATATGATTCATTTCGTAACCTTTGGTTTGCGGTGATGAGCCGCTAGCCACAACAAGGCCCGATGTTCTCAGCGTCGGGCCTTTTTGCTACCGGTTCACCACCGGTAACGGCCCGTCATATCCACGGGGACGCCGCATGTTACGGCATCGTTCACGACTGTATCAGAACGCTTGAATACGCGCCGTCAATGGCGGTCGGCCGCGTGACTTTCGATCGTTCGCGATGCGTTGCCCCGCAACGGTTGGGCAGTGTCGAGCCTTGTGGAAAAACGCCGGGGGAAGAACGGCCCGTAACCCGTGGTGGCCGTGGCGGGCGGGGTGGGGGTGCTCCCCTCCCCCTCCCCTGTGGGCGACCACGGTGCGGTCGCCTTTTCACCCCCGCTTGTTTTTCCACAGCAAAGGCCACGGCGCAGCGCCCCGGAAACGCTGGAACGGCAACGATACGGCACACTCCTACCGCTCCGGTTCATTCACGCCGCGAGATCGGCGCGCGGCATGTGTCGTCATGCCGGCGAGCGCCGCGCGTTTTCCACGGGTCGGCGGGTGTATGCCGTTGTCGTGGTGCTAGGCTTGCTTCTTGGACAATGCGAGGTCTTCGCCTTCGGGTGGGAGTTCTCCGGCCCCGTCTTCGGGCGGGGCTTTTTCATTGGTTACGCATGGTCTGGATGTATCGGGCGGCTTCCTCGATGGTGTGGAAACCGCTTTTGCGGTGTCTGCGCCCGTTGATGCGTATGGCGACCAGATAGCAGTTTCGGTCTTTGCGCCATGTGACGCCGCGAACGCCGGTCGTGCTGAGACTGGACGCCTTGCGGCGCGTGTCGGCTTGCGAGCGTGTCACGGCTTCGAGATGGCCGGGGTTGACGCAAGCGGGGACGCCGCATATGGCGGTTACGACCATACCGGCCGGCACGGTGCCGTGTGCGAGTTCGTAGGCGACGCGGCGGGCTTGCCGGGGCTTGTTGCCTATGGATATGACGGGGTGGCCGCTTGAGTCGGCGTGCGCCGTCCATATCCAGTGCCCGCCCGCCTGTTTGTCGGTCTTGGCGTCGATGCGCCGGCGCAGCCGCTCGGCTTCAATGGCGTTCATGCTTGTTGCCTTCCCTGTGGTGGTTGTGTCTTGCGCCAAAACTTACGCCCGGCGCGGCGGCGGTTCAGCCCTTCCGGGATAAAACAGCTTGCCGGGGGTATGAAGCCCTATGCCCGTGGAGGGGCTAGGCGGATGGGGGAGGGTATACCGCCCCCGTGTTGCGCCGTGAGTATGGCGAAGCCCCGGCGCTCGCTGATCGTGCGAGATCGTCGGGACTTTCTTCGGTGTTCGCCTTATGGGTTCGCCGGGCGCGGCGGCGATTGGGGTTATTATCCTTCGGCCGTCAACGTGGCAGCGTTCACGAGCGCCCTAAGGTTCTCGTCTGGTAGTGCCACGTATACCTGTGTCACCTCGGTGTTGGCGTGGCCCAGCGCCTTGGAGACGGCCAACATATCGTGTGATTGCGAGTAGGCCACAGTGGCGAACCTGTGGCGCAGTTTGTGCGGCCCGTATCCGGCCGGCAATAGTCGGCTTACATGCTTGCCGATATAGGACGCTTCGGCGTGGCCTTCCCAACGGCCGGGGAACAGGTAGCCGGGTGTGGCCTCGATGGCGTCGGCGAGCGCATTGGGTAGTGGAACTATGCGTTGTTTGCCGCCCTTGCCGTGCACAGTAAGCGAGCGTCTGCCGTCTATCCCGGTGATTACGTCGTCGTGGTGTACCTGCGCGATTTCGGCACGTCTTAGGCCACATTCGGCGGCGAGCAAGATCATGAGTCGTTCGGCTTGGCTGGCGTTGGCGAGCGCGATTCGGATATACCCGTCCGGGCATGGCTTGGGGTGCGGCTGGGGACGCCGCATGTTTGCCAATAGCGCTGCGGGGTTGTCCGGTCGATAGCCGGCCTGTTGCATGTACCGGTAGAACGTCGTGAAGCAGTTGCGCAGCCCCTTGCGAGAGTCTTGGGCGCGGCCGCCCGCGAGCGCTGACACTAGATCGTCCGCCGTTACCCGTTCGGGTGGTTTGCCGATTTCGTGGGCGAAGCGGTGGAGCTGGTAGAAGCGGGTGCGTAACGTCTGGTCGCTGCAACCACCCGCGCGCTTGTAGTCGATGAAGCCGGCGACGGGTTCGCGCCACGGGGCGGGGAGCTTGTTCACGTCCACTAGCGGCTTTCGGTCGGGGGTCAATGGCGCTGCGGGGTTGTCCGGTCGATAGCCGGCCTGTTGCATGTACCGGTAGAACGTCGTGAACGCGCTTCGCAGTTTGTTGCGCACGGCCTTTGAACCTTGGCCGGCGAGCGCTGACACTAGATCGTCCGCCGTTACCCGTTCGGGTGGTTTGCCGATTTCGTGGGCGAAGCGGCCAAGCCAATAGAAGTGTGCGTATAGCGTTCGTTCGTTGCATCCGTCGTCGCGCTTGTAGTCGATGAAGCCGGCGACGGGTTCGCGCCACGGGGCGGGGAGCTTGTTCACGTCCACGATTCGGCCCCCTCGTTCTGATCCGCAGCGCTCTTGCTTTCCTCAAGGAAGGACGCGGCGGCTTCGCATAGGGGACACGACACCCACGGCCCCTGCTTGGCCTTTTGCGTGTGGCGTTTGCTGGCGTGTCCCCAAATGCCGCATAGGGTACGCACGTCCGATTCGTCGGCATCCAAGCGGGCAAGATGGACGATGGCGGGCGAGTCGGTCATCGCGCTTCCCTCCCCCACTTGAACGACCTGCCACTGTCGTGTCGGCGGTTGTATTCGTCAAGCGCAGCGGCGAACGCTATAGAGGCCGTTGACGGCGTTGATTCGGCATGGCGGCGAGCATGGCGCGGCGTTTTCTTCGTGACGCGGGCGCGGTCACGCTCCGGGACTCGTGGCATATAGGTTGAGTGCACTGTGATGCGGCCGTGATGGCTCATGGCGTGTTCCTTCCCGGCCGGGATGGTACGCCCGATAGAATGGGGTACGCCTTCCCGGTCATTGCTTGATTGATCGTTAGCGGTGTCTTGGTTGGCTTTCGGCCTCGTGGTGGTTCCAGCACTACGGGGCCTTTTACGTGCTTCGGGTGGGCTTATAGTCCGAGCTGGCGCAGATCGGTCACGCCGAGCGCGTCCGCGAGCGCTATCGCCCTTTCTAACGGCATGTTCCTCCAGTCCTTCGCGCCGCGTTCGTAGGCGCTGATTACTTGCTGTGGCACGCCGCTCAGCTCGGCTAGTCGGGTCTGCGACATGTTCGCGCCTTCCCGAAGTTCCTTGAGCGTCATTTGTTGTGTTCTCACCTCCCTTGTCGATCGGCTTTACCTTCATTGTTACATAGTTATCTATGTATTGTCAAATAGTTAACTATGTAAAACCGGGCAAGGGAACACGACTATGGAAAATAAGCGACGCCAGTGATTGCAACGGTTCCCGCCGACCACACGCGGAAAATAGGGCAGCAAGGAAAATAAACCCGGAAAATAGCCGGCAGCAGATCGGCAACAGCTCGCAACGGCCCGCACGGTAAGCGCCGCCGATCGGCGGCGGCTCGCAATATCCGGCAGCTTGGCAGCAGCGCGGCAGATCGAACGCGGCGGGCGCTCGCGAGCGCAGCGGCGGCGGCTCCGTCTCGCGGATCGTCGGGCGCTCGCGGGCTTACCGGTCGTGTCGCGCGGCCGGGCGTTGCCATCGTTGCCCGACGTGCGCGGCGGCGGGGTCGATCTGTTGGGCGAGCAGCAAGAGGGATGCGCCGGTTATGGCGGCGGTCTGTGAGTCGGCGGGCAGTCGCAGCGTGAGGGGCTGGGGTTGGCCTTGCTGCATCGAGTGGGCGGCGGCTCGCAATATCCGGCCGGCGATCTGGCGTGCCGCCTCGCGCTCTCGGGTCACGTCGGCGTCCGAATCCTCCAAGATGAAGCCCACGGCGGTATGCCACGCGCCCTGTGCCATGTCGTCCCCGCTTTCCGTTCGCGCGCCGTATGGTCGGCGCTGACATGCCCCAATCTAGCGCACCCCATCGAGGCAATACCCGGCACATGCCCCGAATCGTCACGCTAGGGCGTCGTCTGCCGGCTTTCCCGTCCGACGCGATAAGTTGCACGTGTTCGATCGTTTCGGGCGTTTACACGGCCGCTCTCGTGAACGTCGGCCATGATGCCCGCCGAACGGCTGTCGATCGGCTGGCGCTCGCGAGCGCCGGGCGGTTGTTCAGATCGGGCGCGCGGCGGTCGTCTCGCAGATCACGGCCGGCCGTCGATCGGGATATGTTGCCGGCGAGCGCCGTTAGGGTTCATGTCCGGCGCTCACCGATCGTGGCACATGGGTTCGTCGCTGGCGGCTGTTCTCTCGTGACTCTCGATGGCGGGTGGCATCGCGGGTTGCGGGCTTCGTTCATCTTCATCGCCGATTCTTCGTAAGTTTGTTCGATCGCTGGGGCGGCGTGTCAACAGGTGAACGATTCGTTCACGCTTGTATTCAGATTGAAGTCAGTTTGTAGTCTCTTGTATTCCTTTGTATTAGGGGTGAACGATTCGTTCACCTGTTACGGAACGATTCGTTCACCTGTTCATGAATGAATCGTTCACCCGTTCGTGAACGATCTGTTCCGCGACGGGTGAACGATTCGTTCGCGGAAACTGTCGCCACAACGATTAAAGGGTGAATGATCTGTTCACCTGTCTTAGAACGATCGTTCTAAGACGCATGAATGAATCATTCACCCTTTGTCGTGGTGCCGGGGTCGGATGCCAGTGGGGCTAGTTCGTCGCGCCGGCCCGCGCCCTGTCTGTCTTTAGCTCTTCTTTTCGCTTGTAGGCGTCGTACATTTCCGCCACATGAAGCCGGAACGACCGCGAACGGCCGGGGGCTGACTTGTCCACACGCTCCAAAACCCCGCATGACTCCAGACGCGCGATCTGCTGCATGTACATGCGGGCGCACATGCCGACCTCGTCTATTGCTGTGGCCTGCGCCTGTGTGAACAGTTGGGCGGGTTTGCCGTCCTTCGTCTGCCCGTACTGGCGTTCGTCACCGACGCCGGTACCGCCGTTATCTAAGGCGAGACGGGCCATATGGTTCAACACAACACGGGCGGTCGCGGTCAGTTTGAGCCGGTCGCGGCCTCCCAGCCACTCGGCTTTTCTTACGAGTTCGCTACCCACTCCGCCGCCTTTCGTGCGCTCGCGAGCGCTGCTAGCAGCCGGCGAAGTCGTTCAGGGACTTGGTGGAGATCATTACCCGTTTGCCGATCTGGACGGCCTTCAATTTGCCTTCGCGCACGAGTCGCATGGTCACGCGGGTGTCATGGAAGCCGAGCGATTCGGTGGCGGCTTTCAAGGGTTCGAGCCGTCTCATGTTGGTGCTGGCGTTCGGCGTGGCAATGGTGTTGGTGGTATCGTTCATTTTGACCTCTAATCAATTTTGTTTACTTCCGCGTTTGTTCGCGGTGCGGGGGTCGGAACGCCTCATAGTTGCCGCTGTGGGGCGTTCGCTTTTCTGTTGTTCCGCACAATGCACGTTGCCGCGTACCTGTGCGTTGGTTGCGATAATAGCGACAACAACGACGCAATCCCAGCAGTGTGTCGCGGCAAGCCGCGTTATCGGGCGGCTTATACGACACCCTCCAAAATTAACCAATCATGCGTGAAACATCGTGAAACATCATCTCCATACATGGTGTGCACGTTCGTCACACGCTGCAATGACGCCATACAAGCGTTACAAAGCCAAACGCTTAATGTGGTTCACTGCGCCATCGTCTCGCCTTGCGACACGCCCGGTTTCAGCGCAAACCGAAGTTTCGGGCGTGTCGCGCCTCACGTCTTGAACAGTTCCGCCAGTGTCTCGCCCTTCACCGTGGCCGGCAGCGCGCCGACCACTGCCACGCGCCTGTCGATCGGCAGCGAGCGCAGCACGGTCACGCGCTCCGATAGGGGCATGGCGGCGAGCACGCCGGCGAGCGCTGCAAGCTCATTGTCGGCGTCTGGCTGACGATCGTTCGGCCGGGCGTCGGGTATGGTCTGGGTAGACATGTCACCGTCTTGTGCCGGCTCGGGCGTTGTCTTGTCGTTCGTGGCGCTCGCGGCCGTTACGGCGTTGTCGAGGTTGCTGATAACGGTGTCGTAATGGCTTTCGACGCGGTGCTGGTACTTGCTCGCAACGGCGATGGTCTGGTGTCCGGCCTGTCGCATGAGTTCGCCGTTAGTGGCCCCCATCGCGGCCAATCGCGTGAGCGCGGTGTCTCGCAGATCGTGAAACCTCATGCCGGCGAGCGCCGGCGTATCGTTGACCACCCGGTTGAAGGCGTTGCGCAGCGTTTGCCCGGCGCATACGCCGCCAGAACGGGGCGCGGGGAACAGCAAGGCGTCGGGTTCGTTGCCCACGTGCTCCATGTGCTCGCGCAATGGCTGCACGACGCATTCGGGTATGGTCAGGTCTCGGACGCTGCTGCGGCTTTTCGGCGGGCCTAACACGTTCTTCTTGGTGCCGTCCTCGTATTCTTCGGTCTTGGCGGCGCGGCGAACATGCAACGTCATCGTGTCAAGGTCGATGTCTTGGCGTTGCAAGCCCAAGCACTCGCCCTCACGCAATCCCATATAGCCGGCGAGATAAGCAGTGAGTCGTATCCACGCGGGCATGGCCTCGTACAGTGCCTGTAGTTGGTCGATCTCGGCTATGACGACCTTGTGGCGCGTCTCGCCCTGTGACGTGCGTATGGTGCATGGCGTGGCCTTGATGAGCGTGTTCCCGTCGTCGTCCACGGGTTCGCGGGCGGCGCTCGCCATGATGGCCCGAAGCGTGGCGTAGACGGCGCGACGGCGTGCTTCAAGGCTTACGCCTTCCTCGTTGGCGCGTTCCGGCGTGAACGCATCCCACCACGCCTGAACGTCCTTGGCGGTGATGTCCGTCAGTCGCTTGTCACCGAACGCCGGGTAGAGGTAAAGGCGCAGCGCCTCGCGGTGCTTCTGCTTCGATGTCTCGCGTATGGGGTCGCCGTTGGCCTTGCGCCGGTTTCTCACCCATTGTTCGGCGTAGTCGCGGAAGGTGACGGCCTCGCGTCTCTCCCTCGCGCGTTCGAGCTGGGGCGGCGTCCATGCCCCCAGCGTTATGGCCTTCTCTGCCTCGGTCAGCCATGCCACGGCCTCGGTCTCGTATTCGGGCTGTACGACCTTGTACTGGCGTTTGGGGAGGTTGGGCCATTGGGAGAACGCCCATAACGGAGTGAGGTATGAGGCTTCGATGTATTCGTGGCCGTGCTTGGTGATCGTGCGCAGCCGGCCGAAGCGCCGGCGCTGTCGCTTGCGTGGCCTTCCCATATCACAGCCTTTCCCGGTGTCGTTAAGTGGGTAATTTTTCGCGCGGGCTGTCCGTACCCGCCGATGTACCCACTATGGTACCTACTAAAACGCACTATCGCGCACCATTACGCAGACATGGGAGAAACGGCGTAAAACCTTAAAAACGGCGGAACTGCAACGTTTTCGGCATGAAAAAAGGGTTTCAAGCGAACCGCTCGAAACCCTAGGGGCGGATAAGGCGAGATTCGAACTCGCGGAGGGGGTTGCCCTCACACGCTTTCGAGGCGTGCTCCTTCGACCGCTCGGACACTTATCCATTCGCTGCCTTGATCAGGCAACTTGTACAGTATGCCATAACCCCGCGACCGAGGCAAATCCCGTCGCCGCCGTGTCGCACCCGGGGAGACGCTCGAAAAATCGGCCTCACAACTCGCGATTTCGAGGCGAAAAAGCCCCTGATTCACCCCTCAAAGTCCGACATGTGAGGCTTCATGTACGGAGGCGTTCACCCACTGGCTCTGCGTCACCTTGTCGCCGGAGAAGATGCCGATGTCGAGCATGCAGTCACGGTAGTCGCGCCCGTGGGCGATCGTAATGTAATTGTCGTCGACCAACCGGTTGTGGGTCGGGTCGAGACCCACCCAGTGATCCTTGTGATACACCTCCACCCACGCATGCGTGGCACCCTCGCCGCCGAGCAGTCCGGCGATGTACCGGGCGGTGAGCCCAACATGCCGGCACACGGCGAGCATCACATGCGCGTAGTCCTGGCACACGCCCTTGGCCTGGGTCAGCGCCTCCTCCGCCGTCGTGCGGATCGTGGTGGATTTGGGCGTATAGGTGAACGATTGGTACACCTCGTCCATCACCACCGAGGCCACCGCAACCGGCGAGCCGGTATTGCGCTCGTGCCGCAGACGATCCTTGCATCGCTCCGTCAGCGCGGTAATCGACGGCCCGGGAATGGTGAGCGCCGAATCGAAGCGGTACAGCGGCTTGTAGATTTCGGACTTGATGTGCTCGTTGTCCACGAAGGCGATGCCCGTCACCCGGTATCCGAAATGATCGTGCGGCTCGGGGATGAAACCGGTCATCACCACGGAGTCGAAGGAGTCAATGGCCTTCTCCGCTTCCACTTCGGGATCGATCACCACCTTGGTGTCCACCACCTGCTGCCGCGGCCCGGTGGCGGGGATGCATCGAAGCTGAAAGCGATGATCGGTCACCGGTGAACTGAACGTCAGTTTCATCGCATAGTCAAAATACAGTTTCTTCAACCGAGTCAGCTCCTTATGGCCTTATGGCCTGTCTGTGAGTCACTACCTCCTACCCTACAGCCTCACAGACGCATCGACCTCACCGGACTCATCGGCGTCACCAGCTCCGTTGGCCTCCGTATGGACCGGCCCGGCAAGGTTCATCGCGGAGATCTCGCTGAGCGGCTTCAATGCGGCGGCAGTCACACGGTCGGAGAATCCCTGCTGGAATCGTTTGAGCGTTTCGGCCAGTTCCGGGTAGCCGCGGCCGGGCAGTTGGCCGATCAGCCAGCGCAGCCCGGAGGCGAAGCATTCCGGCACCGGCATGCCGTCGAGCGTGACCGCGTAGCCGATCAGCTTGGTCATCGGCGGCTTGAGTTCAGGGCCGGTGGCCTTGAGCCTGGTGTACAGGTCAAGCCGTTCCAGATACTTGCCGATGAACAGGAACGACTTGAGCGTCTGGTCGACCACGGAATTCTCGATCGCACCCCAGAAGGCGAGCATGTCGTCCTCCACGTCACGCTGATCGTAGATGTCCTCGGCGTCGGAGGAGCGGCTGGAGGCGTCGGCGATGGAGCTCAGAGCCAGTTCCACGTACTGCAGCACGCGCGAGCTCAGTTCCGGACGCAGGATCACCGCATTGTTGAACGCGCAGTCCATGGCACTGCGCACCGAATTCGGGTTGCCCGGGTCGTACAGGAAGTTCTGGATGAAGGCGTCGAAATCCTCGAAGTCCTCGGGCAGGTCGAGCGCGCGCGCGAACGGGCGGAAGGCGTCCACATCCGTGTCCATCACATGATCGTAGAACGGGAAGAACCGGGTGAGCGTGGTGAACACGCGCTCGGTGTATCGGCCGAGCCAATAGAGGTTGTCGGCCTTGGACGCGGTGAGCAGCGACAGCGAGTGTCGGGCCGATTCGGCGGCCACGGAGATCTTCTCCCCCGCGAACTCGTCCATCGTGGGCGTGTCGGGCCCGGCGAGCACCCAAGTGTCCTTGAAACCGCCGCCCTGCGACGAGTTGACGATCATCTGACCGGGCACCGAGGAGTAACGGGTGAGGCCCGAATACCACACGCGCGTATCGGGCCCGGAAACCACGAACGCGCGCAGATCGGCCTTGCGCGGCTCATGGTGTCCGGTGACCGGATCGACCACGTCGATGTCGCGGAACTGAATGACCTCCTGCGCGATGAACCGGCGCGGTTCGGCCTTGATCTTCTCGGCCAGCTCCTCGCGCTGGCGGGCGTCGAGCGTGGAGCCGAACACCACGCCGTATCCGCCGGCCTCAGCCACGTCCTTGATCACCAGTTCGCCGAGACGGTCGAGCACGGTTTTGCGATCCGCGCTGAACATCGGCATGTAGGTGGGCGCGTTGTGCAGAATCGGATCCTCATGCAGATAGTACTGCACCATCGCCGGCACGAAGTAGTAGATGGCCTTGTCGTCGGCCGCACCGTTGCCGGGCGCGTTCATGATGGCCACGTTGCCCGCACGGTATGCGGCGAGCAGACCGGGCACGCCGATCACCGAATCGGCGTTGAACGCGAACGGGTCGAGGTATTCGTCGGACAGCCGGCGATACACCACGCCCACACGATGCTTGCTGCCCGAATAGTCGATGAAGTACAGCTTGTTCTGTTCCACTTCGAGGTCTTCGGGGAACGCCAGCACGGCGCCGGTTTTCTCGGCCAGATAGGCGTGTTCGAAGAACGCCGAGTTGAAGCGGCCGGGGGTGAGCACCACGGAGATGCCTTCGGTGGAGACGAAGTCCATGGATCGTCGCAGCAGCAGCGGATACGCACGATTGTCGCGCACATGGACGTCCCGGAACAGTTTCGGGGAGATGCGACGCTCGATGTCGCGCACGAACAGCGGATAGCTGGCGCCGGAGGGGATGCGCAGATTGTCCTCGAGCACCCACCAGCGGCCGTCCTCCCCCTGCACCAGATCCTCGCCGGCGATGTGGGCGAACACGCCGGCCGGTGGGGTGACGCCGTTGACCTGGGGGAAATAGCCTTCGGACGTGTAGACGTATTCCTCGGGAATCACGCCGTCGTGGATGATGCGCTTGTCGGAGTAGATGTCGCGCAAATAGGCGTTGAGCGCATTGACTCGCTGCTTGAGGCCGGCTTCCAGTTCGTCGAATTCATCCGATTCGATGATGCGGGGAATCGGATCGTACGGGAACAGCTGGTCATGATACCGACCGTTCTTGTAGATGCCGAACCGAACCCCGTTGCGGCTGAGCTCGCGGTTGATCGCCTGCCTGCGATCGACGAGATCCGAAGCCATCTTCTGCGCCACCGACTGAATCACTGTCTGCCTCCGAACTCTGGTGCCTCTTCGTTTGCCGTTCGCGCGGAGACGATCCCGGGATCGTCATCTGCGCAACCGTTCTCAACGTAGTCATGAACCGTTAACGGATGACCCACGCAATGTTTCGGGAATGCTTCGGCTTCATGGCCGCTGACGCGGATTCCTCTGATCGTGAGAACCGCACAGATCTCACGGACATCACAGACCGTGCGGATTACAGCGTCCGTTTCGCGCGGATGGCCTGCGCCCGCTCAGCCAGCTGGTCGTCGGCCGGATACTGCACATGCTCCAAAGTCAGCCCCTTGGCCGCGGCCGGACCGGTGGAGCCTTCGCGAACGGGTTCGGCGATCTTCCCGGCGAACCATTCCACGGTTTTCCGCCCCCGCCCCACCTGCAGGCATCCGTTGACCAGCGAACGGACCATATTGCGGGCGAACGCGTCGGCCACGATGGTGAAGCAGACCAGTCCGGATTCGACATGCGAGGTGACGTAGCGGCCGGATGCCGAAGCGCCATCCGCGATCTCGGAGGTGCCCTCCCCCATCGAATCGGTCATTGTTTCCCCGGACTGTGTTTTCCCGGCCTGTGTTTTCCCGACCGGCGTTTCCCCGGCCTGTGTTTCCCCGGCCTGCTGTTCGGTTTCCACGCCGGTGAGCGGCAGTGTCGGCACGCGGGTCCATCGTGCGAGTTTGACGTTCCGGATCGTGGTCCCGCCCGGATTCGGAGTGGCGAACGATCCGAAGTCATGCAAGCCGATCGTATGGGCTGCGGCCTCGTTCATCGCCTCGATGTCGAGGGGATCGTCGATCGCCACCACGAATCCGCGGGTGCGAGGATCCACCGGCTGACCGGCGTCGCTGACCCGATACACGTAGGTGCGTTCCAGAGCGGAGAACCGGGCGTCGAAACCTTCGGGCGCCACGCTGACCGCATGGATGGCGATGTCGTCGGGCACTACCCTGCGCAGACGACGGTACAGCGCCTCGGTGGGCGACGCCTGCATGTGGCCGACGCAACGTTCGAGGATTTCAGGCTCGATGTCGATGTGACACACCTGATGGAGCGCATGGACGCCGGTGTCCGTACGACCCGCGACGGTGAGGCGAATCTCCTGTTCGCGTGGCTCCCCGTCCTGCCGGCCAGGTTCGCCGGTCAGGTGCAGTATCTTGCGCAAGGCGGATTCCACCTCACCCTGCACGGTACGCAACTGCGGCTGGCGGGCCCAGCCATAGAATCCAGTGCCGTCGTATCCCAGATCAATCCGTAAACGCATATCCACCACTTTGCCATAGGTTTCGGCCAATCAATGCACCGTGAATCGCGTTGATTGGCCGAAACCACACATGAAGACCCCGAAAACGGCCGGTTCGTGATCGGTTCGACCAAATCGTTTTGACCAACGGACGTAACGGACCAGATAACGGAAAAGGTCCGGAACCGTTCGGTTCACGGACCTTTTCAGCGATGTGAGCGACATGTCGTTGGTTCACCTAAGCGAACCAACTGATTCTCACTCGGCCTTCTCCTCGGTGGCCTCGGCGGCTTCGGCGGGAGCCTCGGTGGACTCGGCCTCGGCGGCGGGGGCTTCGACCTTGGTCTCCTCGACGGGAGCCTCTTCGGCCTTCTCGTCGGCGACCTTGGTGGCGGCTTCGGCTTCCTTCACCACAGCCTGCTTCGGGCTCACCGGCTCGGTGACGAGCTCGATGATGGCCATCGGAGCGTTGTCGCCGTGACGGGAGGCGATCTTGGTGATGCGGGTGTAGCCGCCCTCACGCTGCTCCATCATTTCGGCGATGTGGGTGAACAGGGTGTGCACCACGGACTTGTTGCGAATGACGCGCATCACACGGCGGCGGGAGTGCAGATCACCGCGCTTGGCGAAGGTGATCAGGCGCTCGGCCAGCGGACGCAGACGCTTGGCCTTCGGCAGGGTGGTGGTGATGCGGCCGTGCTCGAACAGGCTCGTCGCCATGTTGGCGAGCATCAGGCGCTCATGCGCGGGGCTGGACGCCAGACGCGGGCCCTTCTTCGGTGTAGGCATTGTATTTACTCCTTATGTCCCGCCCGGCAGGAGGGCATATGCCCAAACATCTGCACGGACGGAGCGTTAGTTCAAAGGGAGACGTTCATCTCCCGAAGGAACGATCACTCGTCCTCCGGAGAGAAGAACGTGCCTCCTTCGAGATTGATGGTATCGAGGCCGAGCGGCGAAGCCTTGAGCGACAGACCGAGGGACTGCAGCTTCTCCTTGACTTCGTCGATGGACTTCATACCGAAATTGCGGATGTCGAGCAGATCCTGCTCCGTATGGGAGACCAGCTCGCCGATGGTGTGAATTCCTTCACGCTTGAGGCAGTTGTACGAACGCTGGGTCAGGTTCAGATCCTCGATCGGCACAGCCATTTCGGGGTTGGCCTCTTCGACGACCGGAACAGGGCCCACTTCGATGCCCTCGGCCTGATTGTTCAGCTCGCGGCACAGACCGAAGAGCTCAACGAGGGTGGAGCCGGCGGACGCCACGGCGTCACGCGGGGAAATGGCCGGCTTGGTCTCCACGTCAAGGATGAGCTTGTCGAAGTCGGTACGCTGCTCAACACGAGTAGCCTCGACCTTGTAGCTCACCTTCAGCACCGGGGAGTAGATGGAATCCACGGGGATACGACCGATTTCGGAGGTATCCTGCTTGTTCATCTGGGCGGGCACGTAGCCACGGCCACGCTCGACGGTGAACTCGATCTCCAGCTCGCCGTCCTCGGCAAGGGTGGCGATGTGCAGATCGGGGTTGGAAATGACGACACCGGCCGGAGGAGTGATGTCTCCCGCGGTGGCTTCGCCTTCTCCGCTCTTGCGCAGATACATGACGACAGGCTCGTCGTACTCGCTGGTGAGCACGATCCCCTTGATGTTCAGGAGGATCTCCGTCACATCTTCCTTCACGCCGGGCAGCGTGGTGAACTCGTGCAGAGCACCGGAAATGCGAACGCTCGTCACTGCGGCTCCGGGAATGGAGCTCAGCAGCGTACGACGCAGCGAATTACCGAGAGTGTAGCCAAAACCGGGCTCAAGCGGCTCGATGGTGAAGCGGGAACGCTGGGGGTTGAGGACTTCCTCAGACAGTGTCGGACGCTGTGCAATCAGCACTTTTGCTTATCCTTTCAGCTCAAATCGGCCGTGCACTCGCCGATTCTCGCGGGTTGGATTACTTATTCGTCAGTCAGTGCTTCAGACGCGGCGACGCTTCGGGGGGCGAACGCCGTTGTGAGCCTGCGGGGTGACGTCGGAGATGGAACCGACCTCAAGGCCTGCGGACTGCAGGGAGCGGATGGCGGTTTCACGACCGGAACCCGGGCCCTTGACGAACACGTCGACCTTCTTGACGCCGTGTTCCATGGCCTTGCGGGCAGCGGCTTCGGCGGCCATACCAGCGGCGTACGGCGTGGACTTACGGGAGCCCTTGAAGCCGACATCGCCACCGGAGGCCCAAGACACCACGGCGCCGGACGGATCGGTGATCGAAATGATCGTGTTGTTGAAAGTGGACTTGATGTGCGCCTGGCCCACCGGGATCGACTTGCGATCGCGGCGACGGGGCTTACGCACGGCTTGCTTCGCAGCTGCCATTGATCCTCGTTTCCTAATTACGAATTGTTATATCCATGCTCGGACGATGGAGTCTGACCCTCCGTGGCCCGAGCTACGGCCTGATGGATCAGGCCGCCTTCTTCTTACCGGCAACCGTACGCTTCGGTCCCTTGCGGGTGCGGGCGTTGGTCTTGGTACGCTGGCCACGCACGGGCAGGTGCTTACGATGGCGGATGCCCTGGTAGCAGTTGATCTGGATCTTACGGCGGATGTCCGCATCCACCTCACGACGCAGGTCACCTTCGATCTTGTAATTACCCTCAAGGTAATCACGCAGCGTAATCAGCTGCTCATCGGAGAGATCCTTGACGCGGGTGTCCGGGTTGATACCGGTCGCTGCGAGCGTTTCCTTGGCACGAGTGCGACCCACACCGAAAATGTAGGTGAGGGCGATCTCGATGCGCTTCTCATTGGGGATGTCGACTCCGGCAAGACGTGCCATTGCGATTCCTTCTGTGTATTCGGAGGTCTGACGCCAAATCGTCCGAGTTCACGGCCCAAGCCTCCGAGCCTGGGGTTCAGCGCCGCACGTGGTGATGCGAACGCTGTGATTCAGCGTATTACTATTTGCCGCTGGAAATCTGTCTCAGCCCTGGCGCTGCTTGTGGCGCGGGTTTTCGCAGATCACCATGACGCGGCCGTGACGACGGATCACGCGGCACTTGTCGCAGATCTTCTTCACACTGGGGCTGACCTTCATGGTTTTCCTTTTACTTGTAACGGTAGGTAATTCGGCCGCGGTTCAGATCATAGGGGCTCATCTCCAGAACCACGCGGTCCTGCGGAAGAATGCGAATGTAGTTCTTACGCATCTTTCCGGAAATCGTCGCCAGAACGATGTGCTTGTTTTCCAGCTCGACGCGAAACATTGCGTTCGGCAATGCTTCAACAACACGACCTTCAACCTCAATCACACCGTCTTTTGCCATGACCCTCGTTCCGTTCCTTGGCGTCAATTACTTTCTTGTGCATCCGGAGACACACCAAATGTCTAATATAACAGAAAAGCGTCTCTTCCACAAACAGAGGAAGAGACGCTCTGGCTTCGGCGTGTCGTCTAATCATCACCTAGGCGTCGCCTAAGCGTCACCCAAGCGTCGGTCGACCTTCACCCAGGCGATCAGGCTTCGAGCGCCTTGACGATGTTGGCCTGAATGGCGTCGATCTCGCCGACGCCGTCGATCTCGCGCAGCAGGCCGCGCTGCTTGTAGGTGTCCAGCAGCGGAGCGGTCTCCTTGGCGTAGGTCTCCAGACGCTTGGCGATGGCCTCGGGGGTGTCGTCGGAGCGGCCTTCGATCTCGGCGCGCTTCTTCATGCGCTCCATGAGCACATCGTGATCGGCGTCAAGGGCCACCACGGCGTCGAGCGGGGTGCCGAGACGCTCCAGCATGGCGTCGAGGGCCACGACCTGGGAGGCGTTGCGCGGGTATCCGTCCAGAATCCAACCGTTCTTCACATCGTCCTTGGCCAGACGATCCTCGACGATCTTGTTGGTCAGCTCGTCGGGAACCAGCTCGCCCTTGTCGATGTACTTCAGCGCTTCGAGACCAAGCTCGGTCTTGTTCTTGATGTTGAAGCGGAAGATGTCACCGGTGGAGATGGTGGGGATGCCGAAATGCTCGGCCAGCTTCGCGGCCTGAGTTCCCTTGCCGACGCCCTGAGGGCCCATGATTAGCAGTCGCATATCACTTACTTTCTGTGTTGAATTCGTCTTCGAGCAGGAAGCCTTCGTACTGGAACTGCTCGGTGCGGGCCTTGGCCTGACGGAGTGTGTCGAGGCCCACGCCCGCGATGATCAGGATCGTGGTGCCGCCGAACGGCAGATGCGCGTTGAGCTGCAGCGCCATGATCAGCACGGTCGGGATCAGCGCCACGAACAGCAGGTACACCGCGCCCACGGTGTTCAGGCGGTTGATCACATACGTCAGATACGCACTGGTGGCGCGGCCGGCGCGGATGCCTGGGATGAATCCGCCGTACTGCTTCATGTTGTCGGCGGTTTCGTCGGTGTTGAACGTGATCGACGTGTAGAAGAACACGAAGAACACGATCATCAGCGCGTACAGGCCGATGTACCACACGCTGGTGGTGTCCGCGAGATTCGTGTTGATCCACTGCACCCATGACTGGTCCGACTTGCCGAACTGGGCGATCAGGGTCGGCACGGCGAGGATCGAGCTGGCGAAGATCGGCGGGATCACGCCGCTCATGTTGATCTTCAACGGCAGGTACGTGCTGGTGCCGCCGTACATCTTGCGGCCGATCATGCGGCGGGTGTACTGCACCGGGATGCGACGCTGGGCGAGCTCGACGTACACGACGAACACGAGGATCACGACGAGGGTGCCCACGACGATGCCGAACTTGGTCCAGTCGCCGTCGGTGCCGTTGGTGCCCCAGCCGATCTCCCACAGCTGCGGGAGGAATCCGGAGCAGATGGACATGAAGATCAGGATGGACATGCCGTTGCCGATGGCCTTGTCGGTGATCAGCTCGGCCATCCACATGATCAGGCCGGTGCCGCCGGTCATGATCAGCACCATGACGGTCAGGTTCCAGATCGAACCGTCCGGAATGACCTGCCCGGAGCACGCATAGTTGAACAGGGCGCCGGTTCGGGCGGTCACAAGGATCGTGGTGGACTGCAGCACGGCCAGACCGATGGTCATGTATCGGGTGTACTGGGTGAGCTTGGCCTCGCCGGACTGACCCTCCTTGTGCAGAGCCTCGAAGCGGGGGATCACCACGCGCAGCAGCTGCACGACGATGGAGGCCGTGATGTACGGCATGATGCCCAAGGCGAAGATCGACAGCTGGAGCAGTGCGCCACCGGAGAACAGGTTCACCAGACCGATGAAGTCCTCGTTGGTGGTGCCCGCCACGCAGTCCTGCACCACCTTGTAGTCCACCCCCGGAGTCGGGATGAACGAGCCGATACGGTAGATGATGATGATACCGAAGACGAAGAGGATCTTGTTCCTCAACTCCTTCGTGCGGAGAGCTTGAATTAGCGTTCTCACGTGTTCCTCCCTTAGGCGTGCCCGGAGCGGGCGACGCACAGGCAAACAGTGTACTCATACGCAATGACCCTCCCCGCTTGCGTGGGGAGGGTCATTGCTATGGAAGCCTATTCTCCCGAGTGATTACTCCTCGGAGATGGAGCCTCCGGCAGCCTCGATCTTGGTCTTGGCGGAAGCCGAAGCCTTGACACCCTTGAGGGTGAAGGCAACGGTGGTTTCGCCATCGCCCAGAACCTTGACCGGGAAGCCCTTGCGGACTGCACCCTTGGCCACGAGATCCTCGACGGTCACCTCGCCGCCCTGCGGGAAAAGCTCCGCGAGCGTGGCGACGTTGACAACCTGGAACTGCTTCTTGAACGGGCTCTTGAAGCCGCGCAGCTTCGGCAGGCGCATGTACAGCGGCAGCTGTCCGCCTTCGAAGCCGGGACGAACCTGGTAGCGGGCCTTGGTGCCCTTGGTGCCACGGCCCGAGGTCTTACCCTTGGAGCCTTCACCACGGCCAACGCGGATGCGATCCTTGTTGGCGCCGGGGGCAGGACGCAGGTCGTGCATGCGCAGGATGGTGGCCTCTTCGTTGTTTTCAGCCATGATCAGTCTGCCTCCTCAACGGTCACCATGTGGTTGATCTTGGCGATCATGCCACGGTACACGGGATTGTCCTCGCGGATGACGCTCTGGCCGATCTTGCGCAGACCGAGGGACTTGGCGGTCTCCTTCTGCGCGTCGGTCTTGCCAGCGAAACCGCGGATGAGCGTAACCTTCAGATTTGCCATGCTCACTCACCGTCCTTCTGCTCAGCGGCCTTGGCGGCAGCGGCCTCTTCACGGGCCTTGCGAGCCTCGGCGATGCCGGCGGCACGCTCACGAAGCAGGGCTTCGGGGGCGACCTCTTCGAGCGACAGGCCACGACGGGCCGCGACCTCTTCCGGCTCCTCAAGCTGCTTCAGCGCATCGACCACGGCGTTCACCGTGTTGATGGCGTTGGAGGAGCCCATGGACTTGGAGAGGATGTCGGTCACGCCGGCGCATTCCAGCACGGCGCGAACGGCGCCACCGGCGATAACACCGGTACCGGGAGCGGCGGGGCGAAGCAGCACGGTGCCGGCGGCATCGTGACCGATCACCGGATGGGTGATGGTGCCACGAACGCGCGGAACGGTGAACATGTGCTTCTTGGCGTCCAGCTGGCCCTTGGCGATGGCCGCCGGGACCTCACGGGACTTGCCGTAGCCGACGCCGACGGTTCCGTTGCCGTCACCGACGACGACCAGAGCGGCGAAGCTGAACGTACGACCACCCTTGTGGGTCTTGGCCACACGGTTGATGGTGACCACGCGGTCCATCATCTCGTCGCCGCGGTTCTCCTCACGACGGTTGCGGCGTTCGCCACGACGACCCTCGCCACGACCGCCGCGGCGGCCCTTGCGCTCGTCGTTCTTGGTCTCGGCAGCGGCTTCGTTGTTCTGAGAATCTTCAGCCACTTGGGTTTCCTTCACTTCGTTGTCGCTCACAGTGCCAGACCTCCCTCTCGGGCGCCTTCAGCGACGGCTGCGACGCGACCATGGTACTTGTTGCCACCGCGGTCGAAGACTACGGCGGTGATGCCGGCAGCCTTGGCCTTCTCGGCCACAAGCTCGCCGACCTTGCGGGCGGCGTCGGTCTTGGTGCCTTCGAAACCGGCGAAATCGGCGCTCAGGGTGGTGGCGCTCACCAGGGTGATGCCCTTGGTATCGTCGACGACCTGAGCGGTCATGTTGCGGTTGGAACGGGTGACGACCAGACGGGGACGCTCGGGGGTGCCCACGATCTTCTTGCGCAGACGAGCGTGACGGCGCAGACGAGCGACCTTCTTGCCCTTACCGAAAATCTTGACGGTCATATTACTTACCAGCCTTTCCGGCCTTGCGCAGGATGTGCTCATCGGCGTACTTCACACCCTTGCCCTTGTAGGGTTCCGGAGCGCGAAGCTTGCGGATGTTAGCGGCAACCTGACCAACAACCTGCTTGTCGGTGCCCTTGACGACGAGCTCGTTCGGGTTGACGACCTCGAACTCGATGCCTTCCGGCGGGTTCACGGTGATGGTGTGGGAGTAGCCGAGGAAGAACTCGAGGCCCTTGCCCTTGGCGACCACACGGTAACCGGTGCCGACGATCTGCAGGCGCTTGGCGTAGCCCTCGTGCACGCCCTTGACCATCGAAGCGATGATGGAGCGGCTCAGACCGTGCTTGGCGCGGGTGGGACGAAGGTCGTCCGCCGGGGTGAGCACAATCTCGTTGTTCTCGACCGCGCCGGTGATGCCTTCGGGAATGGTGTACGAGTCGGAGCCCTTCGGACCCTTGGCGGAGAACGCCTGTCCGTCGATCTTGACCTCAACCCCAGCCGGAATGGCGACGGGGAGCTTACCGATATGCGATGCCATAAGTAATCAGCTCTCCTTTCTCACCACACGTAGGCGACGATCTCGCCGCCAATGCCTTCCTTGAGGCATTCCTTCTGGGTCATCAGTCCCGAACTCGTCGAGATGATCGCGATGCCAAGACCGCCCAGCGGCATGGGCAGGGAGTCGGACTTGGCGTAACGACGAAGGCCAGGCTTGGAAACGCGCTTGATGCCTTCGATGCTGCGCTCACCGTTCGGGCCGTACTTGAGGGTGACCTCAAGGGTCTGGCCGACCTTGGCTTCCTTGGCGCTGAAATCGGCGATGTAGCCTTCACGCTTCAGGATGGCCGCGATGGCGGCCTTGAACTTGGAGTACGGCATATCCACGGTCTCGTGCTTAGCCGCGCTCGCGTTACGCAGACGCGTAAGCATGTCTGCGATGGGATCTGTCATTGTCATGTGGGCTTATGCCCTTCCTCGCCGTGGTTTCCGCCGCAGGACGACCTTCCGGTCGTCGAGCAGCGGACCTTCGACGTCGATATTTACCAACTGGACTTCGTAACGCCGGGCAGCTCACCGCGGTGCGCCTTCTCACGAAGGCAGACGCGGCACAGGCCGAACTTGCGATACACGGAATGGGGACGACCGCAGACCTGGCAACGCGTGTAGGCGCGCACCTTGAACTTAGGCTTGCCGGCCGCCTTGTTCTTCAGAGCGGTTTTTGCCATATCAGTTCTCCTTGAACGGGAAGCCAAGGTGCTTCAGCAGAACCTGAGCTTCCTTGTCGTCCTTGGTTGAAGTCACGACGGTGATGTCCATACCACGCTGGTGATCGACCTCATCGGGGTTGATCTCCAGGAACATCGTCTGTTCCGTCAGACCGAAGTTGTAGTTGCCGTTGCCGTCGAACTGGTTGCCGTTGATGCCGCGGAAATCGCGGATTCGCGGCAGGGCCAGGGTCAGCAGACGATCCAGGAACTCCCACATGCGATCGCCGCGCAGGGTGACGTAGGCACCGATGGCCTGGCCTTCACGCAGGTGGAACTGCGCGACGGACTTCTTGGCCTTGGTGACCTTCGGCTTCTGGCCGGTGATCTTGGTCAGATCGGAGACGGCGCCTTCGATGAGCTTGGAGTCGCGGGCCGCGGCACCGACACCCATGGAGACGACAACCTTCTCGACGCGGGGAACCTGCATCGGGTTGTTGAACTTGAACGCCTTCTCCAGCTCGGGGATGATGACGTCATTGTACTGCTGCTTCAAGCGCGGGGTTGCCGGCGCTTCGATAGTGACATCGCTCATGCCAGCTCCTTTCCGGACTTCTTGGCAACGCGCACGCGCACCTTCTTCACCTTGCCGTCACGGGCCTCTTCCTTGACCACGACGCCGACGCGGGTCGGCTGCTTGGTTTCAGGATCGATGACCATCACGTTGGAGCGATGGATCGGAGCCTCGACGGACACGATGCCGGCCTGCTGGCCCTGCTGGGTGGCGCGGACGTGCTTCTTGACAATCTGCACACCTTCGACGATCAGTCGGTCGTTCGGCAGGATCTTGACGACCTTGCCTTCCTTGCCGCGGTCCTTGCCGCGGATGACCTTGACCTCATCGCCGGTCTTGATCTTTGCTACCACTCAGATCACCTCCGGTGCGAGGGACACGATCTTCATGAAGCGCTTGTCGCGCAGCTCACGAGCGACCGGTCCGAAAATACGAGTGCCCTTGGGTTCACGGCCGGAGCCGAGAATGACGGCGGCATTCTCGTCGAACTTGATGTAGGAACCATCGGGACGGCGGGTTTCCTTCACGGTGCGAACGACGACGGCCTTCACCACGTCGCTCTTCTTCACCGATCCGCCGGGAATGGCGTCCTTGACAGTGGCGACGATGACATCGCCAATGCCTGCATAACGGCGCTTCGAACCACCGAGCACGCGGATGGTCAAGAGCTCCTTGGCACCCGTGTTGTCGGCGACACGAAGTCGCGATTCCTGCTGAATCATTGATTCTCCTTAAGTCGAGCCGGTCCTCCCCCAACACCCCGCCGCCATAGGGCGGATCGGGGTGTTGGGCGAGCCTTGCCGAACTTGTATTACTTGGCGCGCTCCACGATGGCGTCCAGACGCCAACGCTTCGTCTTGCTCAACGGTCGAGTCTCCATAATACTCACGAGATCGCCAATATGGGCGTCGTTGTGTTCATCATGAGCCTTGACCTTGCTGGTGGTACGAACGACCTTGCCGTACAGCGGGTGGGTCGAACGGTGCTCGATCTCGACCGTGATGGTCTTGTCCATCTTATCGGACACGACATAACCACGGCGAACCTTGCGGGAATTACGCTCTTCAGCCATGCTTACTTCTCCTCAGTCTTTTCTTCTGCCGGAGCCTCGCTGATGCCGAGTTCACGTTCACGCAGGACCGTGTACATGCGAGCGATGTCACGCTTCACGGCCTTGATGCGCGAAGTGTTGTCGAGCTGACCGGTAGCGGCCTGGAAGCGCAGGTTGAACAGCTCTTCCTTGGAGGACTTGAGGGCCTCCTCGATTTCCGCGTTGGTCTTAGCGTTGAGGTTCTTAATGGTGTAATCAGCGGTACCGACTGCCATCAGTTGTCACCACCTTCACGGGCGATAATCCTGCACTTCATGGGGAGCTTGTCGATGGCGCGGCGCAGAGCCTCACGAGCGACATCCTCGGAAACACCACCGATTTCGAACATCACGCGGCCCGGACGCACGTTGGCGATCCAGAACTCCGGGGTGCCCTTACCGGAACCCATTCGGGCGCCGAGGGGGTGCTTGGTCAGCGGGCGATCAGGGAAGATCGTGATCCACACACGACCACCACGCTTGATGTAACGGGTCATGGCGATACGAGCGGCCTCAATCTGGCGGTTGGTCACGTAAGCCGGAGCCAGCGCCTGAATGCCGAAATCGCCGAATGCGATCTCGTTGCCGCCCTTGGACATGCCCTTACGGACAGGACGGTGCTGCTTGCGATATTTAGTCCTCTTCGGAATAAGCATCTGGGTTACTCCTTTGCTTCCGTGGCGGCCGGAGCGGCTGCCTCAGCCTTGGCTTCGGGAGCCTGGGCCTGGGCGGTCTTCTGGGCCTGAGCGTTGCGGGAGCCACGGCGCGGACGACGATCGCCGCGACGGCCGCGGGCGCCCTGCTGCTGGGCCTGCTGCTCTTCGAATTCACGCTCGGTCATGTCGCCCTTGTAGATCCACACCTTCACACCGATGCGACCGTAGGTGGTCTTGGCTTCGAAGAAGCCGTAATCGATGAGGGCGCGCAGGGTCTGCAGCGGGACGCGGCCTTCGCGGTAGAACTCCGAACGGCTCATTTCGGCACCGCCGAGGCGGCCGGAGAGCTTGATTCGGATACCCTTGGCACCGGCGCGCATGGCATCCTGCTGGGCCTTGCGCATGGCGCGACGGAAGGTGACGCGGTTGGTCAGCTGCTCAGCGATGCCCTGAGCGACGAGCTGGGCGTCGATGGCGGCGTTGCGAACCTCGAAGATGTTGAGCTGGACCTGCTTGCCAGTCAGCTTCTCGAGCTTGGCGCGGACCTTGTCGGCCTCGGCGCCACGACGGCCGATGACGATGCCCGGACGAGCGGTGTGGATGTCCACACGCACGCGGTCGCGGGTGCGCTCGATCACGATGCGGGACACACCCGCACGTTCGAGATCGGCGTTCAGGGCCTTGCGGATCTTGTCATCTTCGAGAACGAAGTCGCTGTAGCGCTCTCCGGCCTTGTTGGAGTCGGAGAACCAGCGGCTACGGTGCTGTTCGGTGACGCCAAGACGGTAGCCGAACGGGTTGATCTTCTGACCCATTATCGGGCTCCTTCCTTATCGGCGACGATAACCGTAATGTGGCTGGTGCGCTTGTTGATGCGAGCGGCACGGCCCTGGGCGCGTGCACGGAATCGCTTCAGGGTGACGCCCTCGTCGACGAACGTCTCCTTAACGACCAGATCGTTCTCGCGGAACGGCTCGTTGGCCCTGTCGGCCTTCACACGAGCGTTGGCGATGGCGCTCTCCAGAACCTTGCGGACCGGAACGGCCGCATCCTGGGGGGCGAACTTGAGAATGGTCACCGCTTCGGTCGCCTGCTTGCCTCGGATGAGGTCGACGACGCGGCGAGCCTTGCGCGGCGTCACGCGGACGTGACGAGCGATTGCTTTAGCTTCCATAACGTCTTTACTCTCCTCGCCTTTAGCGGCGTGCCTTCTTGTCGTCCTTCACGTGACCCTTGAAGGTCTTCGTGGGGGCGAACTCACCGAGCTTGTGGCCAACCATGGCCTCGGTGACGAACACCGGGACATGCTTGCGACCATCGTGGACTGCGAACGTGTGTCCGATGAAATCAGGGGTGATCATCGAACGACGGGACCACGTCTTGATGACGTTCTTGGTGCCCTTCTCGTTCTGCTCGTCGACCTTCTTCTGCAAGTGGGCGTCGACGAAGGGGCCCTTCTTGATGCTACGAGTCATCTCTTCGATACTCCCTTACTTGCGGTTCTTACCGGCCGGACGACGACGAACGATCATCTTGTTCGAAGCCTTCTTCGGGCGACGAGTACGGACCTCGCCCTTGCCCCACGGCGACACCGGCGGCTTACCACCGCGAGTACGACCACCATGCGGGTGATCGACCGGGTTCATGGATTCACCACGGGTCACCGGACGCTTGCCCATCCAGCGGGCACGACCGGCCTTGCCGAGTTCGATGTTGGCGTGCTCGGAGTTGCCGACCTCACCGACGGTGGCGCGGCAACGGGCATCCACGTTGCGGATTTCGCCGGACGGCATACGCAGCTGGGCGTAGGCACCGTCCTTGGCGACGAGCTGCACGGCGGCACCGGCGGAGCGGGCGATCTTCGCGCCGCCCAGCGGACGGAGCTCGATGGCGTGCACCACGGTACCGGTCGGGATGTTGCTCAGCGGCAGGTTGTTGCCGGGCTTGATGTCGGCCTTGGCACCGGTCTCGATGACGTCGCCCTGCTTCACGCCCTCGGGGGCGATGATGTAGCGCTTCTCGCCATCGGCGTAGTGCAGCAGCGCGATGCGGGCGGAACGGTTCGGGTCGTACTCGATGTGAGCGACCTTGGCCGGCACGCCGTCCTTGTCCCAACGCTTGAAGTCGATGAGACGGTACTGACGCTTGTGGCCACCGCCACGGTGGCGGCTGGTCATACGGCCGTAGGAGTTACGACCGCCGGTCTTGCTGAGCTTGCGAACCAGCGACTTCTCAGGCGTCGAACGCGTGATCTCGGAGAAATCCGAAACCGAAGCGTTGCGGCGACCGGCAGTCGTCGGCTTGTATGTACGGATAGCCATAATTTAGTTCCTAACTTTCTCGGCTAGCCTTCAGTTGCCGAAGATGTCGATGGTCTGGCCCTCGGCGACGGTCACGATGGCGCGCTTTTCGTTCACGCGGCGGCCGTAACCGGTGCGGGTGCGCTGACGCTTGCCGGCGCGGTTGAGGGTGTTGACGTTCGTCACCTTGACATTGAAGATCTCTTCGATGGCCTGCTTGATCTGCACCTTGTTCGCGGTGGGAGCCACCACGAAGGTGTACTGGCCCATGTCGGAGTTGGCGTAGCTCTTTTCGGAGACGACAGGCTTGAGGATGATGTCGTGTGCGGGCTTGTGAATCGCTGCCATGTGAATCAGGCCTCCTTCTCAGCCTTGGCGGACTTCGCGTTCACGAAGGCTTCGAAGCCTTCCTTGGTGAAGACGAGATCCTCGGCGGTCACCACATCGTAGGTGTTGAGCTGATCGGCGAAGATGGGGTGCACGGTCGGCAGGTTGCGAACGGACAGCCATTCGTTGATGTTCTCGCGGGAGAACACGACGGTGGCGAACCGGTTCTGGGCGACGGCGTCGATCACGACCTTGGCGGCCTTGGTGGACGGGGTCTCGCCGATGCCGAAGTCCACGACATGCACGCGACCGGCGTTGGCACGGTCGGACAGCATGTAGCGCAGAGCGGCGGCCTTCATCTTCTTGGGGGTGCGCTGCGAGTAGTCGCGCGGCTGCGGGCCGTGAGCGACGGCACCGTGAGCCCACTGCGGGGCGCGGATGGAGCCCTGACGGGCACGACCGGTGCCCTTCTGCTTCCACGGCTTCTTACCGCCGCCGGAGATCTTGGCGCGGTTCTTGGTGGCGTGGGTGCCCTGACGAGCAGCAGCCAGCTGGGCGATGACGACCTGGTGCACCAGCGGAACGTGGTTCTGCACTTCCTCGGCGGAAATGCCGAACAGCTCCTCCGGAGCCTCGACGGAACCAGCGGCCTGGCCCTGGGCGTCCGTGACATTCAGAGAAATAGCCATGATTTATCAGGCTCCCTTCACTGCGGAACGGACCAGAACGATGCTGCCCTTGGGGCCGGGGATGGCACCCTTGATGGCGATGACGCCGTTCTCGACGTCCGAGGAAACAACGGTGAGGTTCAGCGTGGTGCTGGTGACATGACCCATGCGGCCAGCCATGCGCTTGCCCTTGAGGATACGACCCGGGGTGGCGCAGGCGCCGACCGAACCGGGACGACGCTCGTTCTTGTGCGAGCCGTGGGTACGGCGGTAGGACTTGAAGCCCCAACGCTTGATGGTGCCGGCGAAGCCCTTGCCCTTGGTGGTGCCGGTGACGTCGACCTGAGCGCCTTCGGCGAACAGTTCGGCAGTCAGCTCCTGACCAGGCTCGAAGTTCTCGGCTTCTTCGGTGCGGATCTCGACGAGGTGACGACGCGGGGTCACACCGGCCTTGGCGAAGTGGCCGGCAAGCGGCTTGGTCACCTTGGTCGGGTCGATCTGGCCGTAGCCGATCTGGACGGCCTTGTAGCCGTCGGTCTCCTCGGTCTTCACGGCGGTCACCACGTTGGTGGAGACGTCGACAAGCGTGACGGGGATGAAGAGGCCGTTCTCATCCCACACCTGAGTCATGCCGATCTTCTTGCCCAGAAGAGCGCTCTTGATGTTGTTGCTCATAACGGTTCCCTCCTCCCTTACAGCTTGATCTCGATGTTCACGTCCGCCGGCAGATCGAGACGCATCAGAGAGTCGACTGCCTTCGGAGTCGGGTCAACGATGTCGATGAGACGCTTGTGGGTGCGCATCTCGAAGTGCTCGCGGGAATCCTTGTACTTGTGAGGAGAACGGATAACGACAAACACGTTCTTCTCGGTCGGCAGAGGAACCGGGCCAACTACGGTTGCGCCCGCGTTCGTGACCGTCTCGACGATTTTCTTCGCCGACTGGTCAATGACCTCGTGGTCATAGGACTTAAGCCTGATGCGGATTTTCTGTCCCGCCATTGCCGTCCGCCCTTTCTTGCGAATTTCTTGACTATTACCAGCCTGCTTCGTTGTAGGGGCACGTCAGGGCATGACGAACCGCGGGATCCCTCCCGCAGGCGGTCGAACCACATCAGTGCGCAGCCATGCAACAATCCGCCGTGCAGATTGAAGTGCCGCGCTCGCTTTTGAGTAAACAATTTTGCGAGCCCAAAACAGGCAACTTGATTATTTAACCACAGAGGGTGCCCCTAGAAAAACCCGGGCGTGTCGTTCCGGTCAGCGATGGAATCGTGCCCTGAGAATCCTCGTGGTCTTCGGCAGCATGACGGTGAATCCGGTCAAACCGATGATCCACATCGGATACTGGATCAGCACGGCGATGCGCATCACATGATCGGTGTACAGGCTCGGATCGGTGGCGCCCTGAGCGTCGAGCATCATGCCCACGCCGAGGAAGATGAGCGCCGAAGACAGGAATCCGCCGGTATTCGCGAACCCCGTCGCCGCGCCGAGATTGTCGGGACGGTTGGTGTCGCGGGCGAAGTCGAATGCGATGTTCGAGGCCGGACCGCCGCTGGACATGGCCAGAAGCAGCAGCACCATGAACCATGTGGGGTGCGGCCCCGGAGTGAGCAGCAGAATCGTCCAGCACAGGGCCTGGGAGCCGACCGTGGCGTACACGATGGCCGCACGGCCGTGAATCGGATGCAGTCCCGCTATGCGGCCCATCGACAGGGCCCACACCACATTGATGACCATGCCGATGGCCAGATACGCGCTCGCCTGCTCGCGCGAATAGCCCTCCACCGCCAGCAGGAACGGCACGCCCCACAGCTGGTTCATCATGTTGATGGAGAACCATGTGGTGGAGTGCACCCAGAATCCGCAGAACGTGCCCGGGGTTTTAAGCACCGCCTTCAGACCTCGCAGCGCGGAACCGAGACCGTCACGGTTTGCATGGTCGGCATGGTCTGTACGGTCTGTACGGTCGGCATGGTTTTCCGCCGCGCCCGGCGTTCGACGCGCTGCCGCCGGGGTGTCGCGCACGCTCATGATCACGCATGCCGCGATCATGACGCCGATGGCGGTAAGCGAAAGGAACGCGATCTGCCATCCGGCGAGTCTGAGCAGCCAGACGAACGGATATATGGAGATGATCTGCCCCAGACCGCCGAGCATGGAGGTGATCTGGTTCATCAGCGGCACCCGTTCGAACGGGAACCATGCGGAGACGAGTCGGATCACGGAGATGAAGGTCATCGCATCGCCCATGCCGACGATGCCGCGACCGATCACGGCGATCGAGGTGGCCGGGGCCACGGCCATCAGAGCCTGGCCGAAGGACATCAGTATGCCGCCGGCGGCGATCAGTCGCCGGGCGCCGAATCGGTCGAGCAGCACACCGGCGGGAATCTGCATGATCGCATAGACGAACAGCTGAAGATAGAGGAACATCGACAGCGCCGTACTGGTGGTGTCGAAGTGGTGGGCGGCCTCGATGCCAGTAGCGGAAAGGGACGAACGACAGGTGACGGCGAAGATGTAGCCCGCCATGGCGACGCCCCACACCGCATAGGCCTTCGCACCGCCCAGAGAAGGCGCCGAGGATCCTGCGGGCGGCTCGACGCCGGCCTTGGCTCCGGTTTCGGTTTCAGCTTCGGTTTCGGTTTCGATGGAGTGGCCCGCGGACGCGACGATGCTTTCGGGCACGTCGGCGCTGTTCTTCTCGGGTACGCCGTTGTTCTTCTCGCTCATTCGCTCATGGTACCGCCGAGTACGCACCGATCCGCCACGGAACACCGAATCACGGCACTGGTTCACGGTCACTAGTTCACTGTCACTAGCTCACGGTCTCCGGTCTGCCGGAACCATGATCAGTCGCCGGGATCATGATCATCTGGATCGGCGGGCTCGGCGTCGGGCCGACGTCCATCCCGCGAAGGCCAGCGGTACCGCGCATGCCGTGGTGAGGAACGGCAGCAGCATGCCGGCGTGGGTGCCGAAGGCATCCAGTACCACGCCCGTGACGGTCGATCCCAGAGACACGCCGAGGGAGCTTCCGGTGTTGAGCCACGACAATCCTTCGGTGAGGGAGGATTCGGGAACGATGTCCTTGACGAGCAGGTTGCCGGTGGCGAAGATCGGGGCGACGACGAAGCCGGCGCACACCTCAAGCACGCCGAGCACCACCAGATTGTCGGCGGCCAGACGGAATCCCACGTACCACATCGTGAGCACGCTCAACAGCACCGAGAGATGGCTCCAATGCGATCCTCGGAGACGGACCGATCCGAAGATCAGCGCGCCGAACAGCGAGCCGACGGCGAACAGGGCGAGCTGAACGCCCACGATCTTCTCCAGTCCCATCGATTTGGTGATGGCGGTGACGGAGACGTCGAAGCAGGCGAAGCTCATATTGAAGGCGATGAAGATGAGGAACAGCAGCGCCACGCCCCGATAGGCCAACGCGCTCCTCGTCCGAACGCGGAACAAGGCGTTGATCCTGCGTGAGGAGGCCCCTTCGCGTACATTGCCGACGGCATCGACCACGGAGGAGGACGATCGATCGGATCGTGATCCCGGGGATTCCACGGTGATCACCGAAGGCTGCGTCTGCTTCTGCATGAAGAACGCCGTGCCGCCGATCAGCGAGCAGAATGCGGGGAACACCAGCTGAGACACCGGATGCACCGAAGTCGCCAGAAACGCCGCGAGAATCGGCCCGATCACGAACACCGTTTCGTCGATCGCCGATTCGAAGGCATAGGCGGCGTTGAGCATCGCATCGTCCTTCTGGCCGCGCAGCACCCATGCCCATCGGGTACGCACCAGGGCGCCGAACGCGAACTGGGTGACGCCGGTAAGCATGGCGAGCACGAATAGTGCCGGCAGTGCGATACGCAGATAGGCGCCCAACGCGAAGGAGAACATGCAGACCACCTGCAGCGCCAGCGCGACGCGACCGACCTTTCGCTGGCCGAAACGGTCGAAGAGTCGGGCATACACCGGGGTGACCACCGCCGCGGAGAGCACGTACGCGGCGCTCATCGCACCCGCAGTGGTCCAGTTGTCGTAGATGTGGTTCAGCGCCAGCACGATGCCGAGCCCCATCATCGATATGGGGAGTCTGGCCAGCGCCGCCGACGCGGAGAATGCCTTGGTACCGGGAATACGGAACAGGGCGGCATACGGAGAGGCGTGATGTCGTGCCTTGCCGCCGTTCGCCTTGAACTTCATAACTGAACACTCGCTTATGAATCAACGGATCGGGTTCCGCTGACGACCTCACCGATAATCCGGCATCGGACGCCGACGGGCAAGGATGTCCGCTTGAACGCCGCACAACGCACGATCGATATCGCACGTCATGCCGCGGCATGCGGGCGGCTTGGCTTCCGCGAACTCAATACGACTGTGGTGAGTCGGATAATGGCCGGCGATCAATCGTTATCGGACTGCTCCGGCAGGCCCAACGACATCTCCCTGATGATCTCGGACTCCGTCTTCGCCTCGGCGCATAACTGGCGCTGCCGCTCGTCGGCGACGGAAACGTAGTACAAAGCCGCATCGATGCTTTCCAGAGGGATGCCCTCAAGCCGAGACAACAATAGCCGATACATATCGAGCTGCGCGAGTTTTCGTCGGATATCCTGCGTGTCGCGGGGTTTCGCACCGGTCTTCCAGTCGATCACCGTCAGCAGCTTGGTGCCGTCATGGGGATCAAGACCTCCACGGAACACCGCGTCGAGTTTGCCGTTGACGATCAGACCGTCGATGTCGACGACGATGGAACGTTCGGCGGACACGGCGCGACGTCCGGCCCAGACCGATTCGGCGAGTCTTCGACGCCATTGCAGCATCCGCCACGACGCGCGCGACGATTCGGACCGATCGGATGAGGATGACGGTAGCGCCTGTTCCTCCCGACTCAGCTCCTCCAGCATCGACGCGCGGATCTCCTCGGGCGATAGGCGCTCCCCTGCGTCGGACTGCGGGCAGATGAATCGTGCAGCCCAGTCATGGAAGATGGTACCGGCCTGCGCATTCGGTGAAACGACCCTGGGCACCGGCCTGACGATGCCGCTCCAGTACGACAGTGCTTCGCGCTCATCCATGAGACCGGCTCTGGCCTGAATGGAGGTGACGTTCTGCCGCCCTCCGGCGAGGATGCGCTCGCCTTTGGCCTTGAGCGCCGCGAGACGGCCTTCTCCGGTTTTCGGAACCGCTTGGGTTTCCCGGTTCATCACCGTGATCTGTCGGGCGTAGCTCAATAGACCATCGGGGTCGGGCACGACTCCGCCCTCCGCCGAATCCTTTTCGGAACCGGCGCTCTGCAGCGCCTTCATGGCATTGCGCACCGCCTCGGCACTGGCGTTCAGCGCCTGAGCCGCCCTATCGTCCAGCGGCGCCGGCCACGATAGTTCGTCGCCACGCGAACCGTCGGCGGAACGAGGTTCCGCAAGACATCCGCCCACTATGGCGTTTTCGTACTCTTCCGCGTTGTCGCCGATGAAAAATCCCACGACGGAATCACGTCGCCCCGCATCCGCGGTATTCGGATCCACGGAGGACGGCTCACGCACCGCTTCGGGCCGCCCCACGAACGCCTCATGCATCTCCATCCAGAAGTTCGAGGCCTTGGTCTCCACATCCAGCGGCTTGCAGTCCGCAGCCGGCACCGACGCAAGGTCACCGGTGGCGCTGAAGGTGAGCAGCACGGCCTTGCGGGCTCGGGTCAGGGCCACGTAGGCCAGACGACGCTCGTCGTCGTGCAGACGACGACCGTATTCCTCGCGCTGGCTCAAATAGGAGGGAGCGGTACCGTCATCATCGCCCGATTCCCGTGCGGATTCGTCGCCATACACCTCGCATTGCAGTCGATACAGGGAATCGATGCCGTGAAGGTCGTAATCCGATGAGGGGTGTTCAACGTCGGCGTCGTGGGGGAATCTCGGCAGAATGCCGGCGTCCGCGCGAACGGGAACCGGCACGGCCGTAGGATTCTCCAGCCAGACGCGGGCGCTTTCCCGATACTGCGGAGGAGACCAGATGCCGTCATGCACGCCTCCGAGATGATCCGGGTCCGCTTTGATGGACAGATGATCGCCCTGATTGCTGGGGAATGCGTGCCGTTTCATACCGACGACGGCGACGGCATCCCATTCGAGTCCCTTGGCCTGATGAATGGACATCAAGGTGACGTCCACATGCTTGTCGATATGCGCCGCGGCGCTTTCCGGTACGGTGCCCAGCGCATCAACCCAGGCCATGAACCCGCGAAGCGATGGCGTGGATCGTTCGGGAATCTCCTGCATGTAGGCGGCGGTCAGATCGATGATGGACTGCAACGGCTCGCGCGCCGACGTGGGGGTTCCCGCCTCATTCCCGTAGGCGATGCTCCGGGCTACCACGGTATCGATGTCAAGGCCCAATGACTCCACGGCACAACGGATGATGTCGGGGAGGGCTCGATGCATGGACCGTTCCACCGTACGAAGCACCTGGGCGGCCTTGAGGATCAGTATTCCGCCCCTCGGTGAGACCGTCGACCCAAGCAGTGACGACAGGTCGTCGCGCAGCAGCACGTCGATGAGGAACACACCGTTGGATATCCGGTCACGATGATCGGCGACGAGGCGGGCCCACTGCTTCCTCGGAGCGTCGGAAGGCACGACGCCCGATTCGGCCAGCGCACGATACTGGTATTCGATGTTGGCCCGTTCGGCCAGCCCCGCAAGCGCCGCCAGATCATCCGGGCCGAGACCGAACCGTTTGGTGGCCAGCAACTGCATCAACGACGCGGAATCGGTGTGGTCGGACACCGCGTGCAGCACCGCCAGCAGGTCCTTTACCGGTGGCTGTTCCAGCAATGCGGAATATCCCACCACTTCGCAGGTGAGGCCTGACGCCTCCAGTGCAGCCCGATATTGCGGCATGGCGGTTTTGGAACGGAAAAGCACCGCCACATGCGGACCGGCCTTGCGCTCGCCGTTCGCGTCTTCGACGCGATACCGTTCCACGGTCTGATGGGCGAATCGCACGACGGCGTCGATCTCCTGACCGAGAGTCGTGAATCCCAGCACTCCCAGAGTGCCAAGATCGGCATCGGGAAGACAGGTGAGCGCGGGAACGTCCACTTCGCGCATCAGGGAGCTGCCGCGACGGGCCGGAGCCTGCCTGAGCGCGATGGTCAGATCGTTCGCCGCTTCGAGCACCAGACGACTGTTGCGTCTCGTCAAGGTGAGGGGACGGGGTTTCGATGAATCGTCCAGCGAGAAATCCTGCTGGAACATGCGGAAGGCGCCCGGGCTGGCACCTCGCCACGCATAGATCGACTGGAACGGGTCGCCCACCGCGTTCACCGCCGATCGGCGGGAACCGGTGGAATGCCGCTGCGCGAGTCTCGCCGTCGAATCATGGCCGCTGCCAAGGTCTTCGGAATCCGGGCGTTCGGGATGGAACAGCGCTGCCAGCAACGCTGATTGGGTGGTTGAGGTGTCCTGATATTCGTCGAGGAACACATGCGAATACCGGCGACGGTATTCCTCCCCGATCGAGGGGAATCGTCGTACCAGCTGGTATGCGGCGATGGTGAAGTCACTGAATTGGGCCATGTTCTGTTCGTGCTTGGCCTTCTGGAACTCCTCGGCCAGCGTGAGCAGGATTTCGCGTCGTCGCACCACGGATCGCAGGGCGTTCGCATTGAACAGCATCAGCCCTTGCCTCGCTCGATCGTATTCGGCGAGCTTCGCGGCCCAGCTTTCGTCGTCGTCTTTCTTCCGACGGGTGGGGTATTTGACGTTCGGCGCCTTTTCGGGAATTTCACGATCGCCGATCAGTTCAGCAAGGCGATGTTCGAAGGCGTCGTCCCAATGGCGGATCCGTTCCACGGCATCATGGAACGACATGCAATCCCCACCGATCATCGAACTGGAAATGTCGGAGCACAGCGCCAACATACGGGTCACGACGGTGCCGAATGCGCCCATGTCGTCGGCATCGCCGCCGCCCGTTGCAGTGCCATCGGATGCAGTGCCGTCGGTTGAGTTGTTATCGGACGATGGATTCCTGCCGAATAGCAGGTCCATGTGACGTCCGATCACGTCGCTCGCCAGCTGGTAGGCGCCTGCCTCACTCAGCGGCTGCGTGCTGCGGTCCATGCCCACCAGCAGACCGTATTGTCGGACGATGGACTGGAAGAAGGCATCGTAGGTGAAGATCTCCGGCTTGAGGAATGCGCCGGAGGCTCCCGGCTCCTGTGATGCCGTTGCCGTCACTGCGGCCGAGACGCGGGACAGCAGTTCGGAGGCCGCTTTTCTGGTGAAGGTGAGTCCGAGGATGCGTTCCGCAGGAACACCTCGATCAATCAGTGAGATGATCCGTCTGGTCATGGTGAAGGTTTTGCCGGAACCCGCGCCGGCGACCACCAGCACATCGTCGTCCGCCGGTGCGTCGATCACCGACGCCTGTTCGGCCGTGGGTGTGAATGCCTTCGTCATCGGTTCTCCTCCATTACCGATCTTGATTCGCCGGCGCATGCCGGGCAGCAGTATGTCATGCGGCAGAATTCGACGTGCTCCGGATCCGGATGGGCCGTCAGCGTTCGCGAGCGCATCGCTCCTGCGGCATACAGCACTCGGGCGATCATGGTGAGTGACCACATGGTCTGGGTGCCGCTTTCCTCAAGGAATCTCGCCCATGCCGCTTCCCCGATGGCGTCAGGCCTCTCCTGCGGCAGGTCGGGTTCCGCGAACAGTTTCGACAGCTCCTTGACCCGGGATCGCGGATGGAACGCTTCCGCAGTGATATGACCATGGTCGAACAATGCCGGCTGATAGCTGCTTTCCGGTGCGAAATAGTGCGACGGATCGGCGCGCGATGCGACGAAGAACAGGCCGGATTGCGCGATGCGCGGCATCGCCCCATTGAGATCACGCTCGCTGGAGGACCGGCTATGGTCGTGTTCATCGACGGTGTGGTAACGCAGCCCCAATTGGTAGCACGCCAGCTGTAGATCGCTGAAATTCCGTGGGCCTGAGCGTTCCCGTCCGGTTTTGTAGTCGATGAGACGAATGGCGGTGCCATCAGCCGTTCTGCGCAGTTCCCTGCGGTCGATGCGGCCGGTGAGCCGTATCGACAGGTCCGGGCTCATGCCTTCGGGCCAGCCTCCCACCAACAGGCCCATGAGCTCGTAGAGATCATCGGCTTCGACCGGCGTTCGACCGTTGATGGCATTGTAGTCTCGGAGGATGTCTCGGAGTCCGAATCGCGCGAGGAACTTCAGCTCGCATTGCGCTTCCACGAGCGTACCCACCGGCACTTGGGCCGAGGGGAACTTCGCATAATCGGGCTCGTTGCTGTGGACGAAATAATCGGCGATGTTCCGTAGCATCGTTTCCGCGGATTCGTCCTTGCGGGTGGCTGCATACCGATCCGGCACACCGGGAATGTCGGCGGGGTCGATACGCAGATCGCGGTAGATCTCCATCATGCGACGGGTGATGAGTTCCACTCGGATTTCCGGCGGCTGGTCGCCGCGATAGTCGGGAAGATCGAGGCCCAGCTCGCTGGCTTTCCGGGCGACCTCGTGGATGATGGTGCCGAATCCCGAAACGACGCTGGAAGATCGCGGGCCGGCGAACCGGTTTCCCATCATCCAGCACACAGGGCACGCCCAGATGCCGTCCACGGCGGATGGCGACAGGGTGACGGTGGTCGATCGGACGGGATCGGGATTGACGACATCATTCGACGCCTCGGCCGCATCCGAATTCACGGAGCCGGATGGATCAGCATCGTATAGAAACGGCCAGTTCGCGGGATCGGCCTCGTCATGGCCGTGTTCGGCGAGGTAGGCCAACGCGTCGGCCGCATCACGCATCGAGGATTCACGGATCACGCCGTCCTGGGATTCGGCGGCTCTTCGTGACGATGCCTCCGCGGTATCGCCGGTCTTCGCCAAGCCGATGTCGACCGTGCGCTGCAGAGAACCGATGGCAAGCGTACTACGCGCAGCGGTGACGAGTCCGCGCACGCTGAGCTCCAACCCCGAGTAGTCGCCGGCCTGCCCGACTTCGGCATACTGCGTCGATCCATCCGTTTCATAGGAGAAGCGTTCTGGCAGGAACCCGTAGAGGAAGTCGGACGGCGTGTGATCGTCGTCCATCACAGCACTGACGTATACGGTCTGCGATGCTCTGGTCAACGCCACCAGCAACCCTTTTTCCTCGGCGTACAGTACCGGCATGACGGAGGAGCTCCGACGTATATCGTTCGGCATGCCGCCCTGCATGTCTTCGGAGAGACGGCCGCGCAGCATGACGTCGGCCAGCGACTCGGCGCCGAACATCGTATTGCGTGCGGCGAGATTGGGCCATGTTCCCTGCTGCATGGACGGCAGCCATATTCGCTTCCAGCTTCTGCCGGCGGCACCGGCCGGCGTGGTGAGACTGACCGCATCCTCGATGGGGCCGATATGGGCCAGCGAGTCGGCTTCGATCTCCAAGGCCTTCACCCGTTCCATGAAATCACGGATGTCCCGGCCTCCTCCGGTTCCTTCGGCGAATTGGAAGAGCCGCATGGCGGCGTCAAGCCGGTCATTGGCCTCACGTCCCTCCTCACCGTCGATCAACGCCATGCGCTGCCAACGATCCGACACCGCGCATGCGCTCCACGCCATCCACAGCACGTATTGCGGCTCGGTGCCCGGCAGCGAGCGAAGCCCATCGGCAATACGCCGAACAATACTCCACATCCGTTCGAAAGCTTCGACATCGGGATCATGCCATGAACCGTGAGAGCCGCATACCGCATGTATGGATTCCAGCACCCGCCGCGACTGATCTCCGCCCAGCGACAGCAGCAGGTACATCGCGTCCAAGCCGAATCCCGGCTCATCCGACCCCGGTCCTCCCCCAACGACCGACGGGAAAGTCTTCGACCCATCGAACAGCGAATCGTCGATCACGGTGTCCGCCTCATTCCCGCCATCGCGATCCTCTCGCAGTTGGCGCAGCATATCGTTCCACGCGACGACCAATTCGCCCAGCGCCGCCGTATCGGTCAAACGATCCCCAGCTTTTCCCGCAATCACCTGCGACAGGGATTCCATCGCCTTCAATGCGGCATTCACCGACGACATGCGAACGGGACGGCCATCGCGATCATCACCGCCCCCGACGGTGAACAACGGCGAGCGCATCACCGTCATCGCGCAGGATCGCACCTTCGCCGCAACGGCCCGAAGATCGACGTCCGACGACCCGCCTCGCCAGGAACCGATGCCGTCGCGCATCATCAGCGAGAGGTCGATGAGCGCGAACAATCCCCGAATGAACGGCTCGTCCTTCAACGGTCTGGTCACCGAGGAGTATCGCACCGGAACCCCTTCGCGCCTGAGCCGCTCACCGAACATACGTACGGTGGCATTGTCGTGGGCGATCAACGCCAGCTCGTTCCAGTGTTCGCCTTCGACGATATGGGCGTGCTTGATTCGCCACACCACGTCATCCATCTCCTCGGATGGACTGCGGTACAACGCACTGTGAACCGAGCCGTCTTCCAGGCGGGGATCGTCGGCAGGCAGCGACGCAATGGGCGACGAGCCCGGAATCCTGGGGAGTTTGCCCGGACGTTTCGGCAACGGTACTGGATCGTCCTCCCTGGAGGCGATGCTCAGCGACACCCGTGACGACAGCAGACCAAGATACGTGTTCCGCCGCACGCACGCTTCGGATGAGGAACCGTCTTCAAGCGACACGGCCACACCTGCCAGACGGCCCAGATTCCGGTCGTTCGCCGCGCCGGATTCCGGCAAGCCGTCGGCGCAGGAGGGGATGCCGAACGGAGTCAGCGGCACTCTGAGGAACAGGAACTCGGGGTATGAGCCTCGGAACGACTGCACTGCCTCATCGGGATTGCCGACGAGCACCAGCGCGCATCCGTGGGATGTGAGACGTTGGATGAACGACATGCCCGCCAACGTCATGTCCTGCGCGTCATCGACGATCACGGCCTGCGGCAGTTCGTCCTCGCCGAGCAGTTCCACCGCTCTGGAGCCCTCCACCAGCAGGCGGGAGGAATCCAAGCGAAACTCGTCAGGGTAGATGTTCCCGATGGTTTCGATATACTCCGCTCTCAGCGCGAATGCGAGACGCCACTGCGCGGCCAGACGCTCTCCCCGCACTCCCGCTTCGCCGCCGTCACCGGACTGCGCCAAGGCAGCAATGATCGATTCCTCCCTATTCTGCGAGACGCCGAGTTCGTTCATTCTGGCCAGCATGTCCCTCAGCTGGGAGACGAACTGCGCATTGATGCCTCTGGCGAGCACCGCATCGCTCGTCGTGCCGGCCGTATTGGAACCACCGGCACCGTTCTCGGCACCGGCACCGGCTACCGCGTCCAACGCCGAGGACGACGTTACCAGCGACGCCCACTCAGGTTCCGCGAAATACCGCATCAGCAGCCGGCAGGTATCGCACTGATCGCCGGCCTGCATATGCCCGACGTGCACAGCGAGCACGGACCGCAGCAGGGCATCCTGTTCGGCGCCGTTGAGCAGCTTCGGCATCGGCAGTGAACGCCGGGCATGATCCTTGGCGATCATACGGAACGCGAGCGCCGACAACGTGGTCACCGGGCGGGCTTGGGAGGTTACGCCAAGCCGCGCAATCACCCGACGGTTCAGTGCATCAGCCCGAAGACGATCGGAGACGACCATCACCGACCGTTCGTCGCCGAAATCCTCCATGGCCAGATACAACGCATCCGTCGCGAATCCGGTTTTGCCGCTGCGGGGCGCTCCCACCACCAGCAGCGTTCGGGTCGGCGCTCCCTCGTCATTGATGAGCTCGCCGTCGAACAGGCGACGAACGAGTCGCATGGCGTCGGCAGAGGACATCCGCTCGCCCACAGTCGCACGACCACCCGCAGTCGCACGACCACCCGCGGCAGCATGTTTACCTGAATCATTCGTATACCTGTTCATGTCATCAGCCTAAAACCCCGCCGATAAAACAGGGAGATATCTCCCTGTTTTTTCACGCCCCGGCGTTTCGCGCCACACGAACACCCGCAAACACGATCACCCGCGAAATCAACGTCATGCTATTACTATGCGTAGCACATCCTCCGCAAGCGCCAGCACCCAACCCAGCACCCAGCACCCAGCACCCAGCACCCCAAGGAGCGAGCATGACCGTCGAACCGCCGCAACTGCCCGGCTACGACCATGTTCGCACGCTGGCTTCCGGCGCCGATTCCACCGTGTTCCTCTACCGGCAGCGCGAACCCGACCGTCTCGTCGCCGTGAAAGTGACCAGCCGGCTCTCCGACAGCCGCGCCCGCATGCGACTGCGCACCGAAACCGGGTTCATGGCCGATCTTTCCACCCACCCGCACATTCCCGCCCTGTACGACTCCGGAATCACCGATGACGGCCGCGGATACCTGGTGATGGACTACGCCGCCGGCGGCAGCTACAAGGAGTTCATCCGATTCAGCCTGCTCACCGCCGATCAGGCGCTCACCGTAGGCATCGAAATCGCCGGGGCGCTGTTCTTCGCGCATGTCAAGGGCATCATCCACCGCGACATCAAGCCCAGCAACATCCTGCTCGGCGAGCGCGGCACTCCCCTGCTCACCGACTTCGGCATCGCCGCCAGCATCTATTCGGCGAAGCGGGCGGAAGGCTTCTCCACGCCGTGGGCCGCACCCGAGGTGCTCTCCGGCGAATCGGGGGGTTCCGAGGCCGCGGACATCTATTCGCTCGGCGCCACCCTGTACGCGCTGCTCGCCGGTCACTCCCCGTTCGAATACGGGTATCGGGTGGCGGACGATCGGGAGCTGGCCGAGGCCATCATTCATCGGGATCTGCCGAAACTGCGGCGCGACGATGTGCCCGAAGCGCTCGAACAGGTGCTCGCACAGGCGATGAGCAGGCGGCCCGAAGATCGGTATCCCTCGGCCCTGCTGTTCGCGCGGGCCATGCAACGGGTGCAGCAGCGATGCTACGGCCATCAGACCCCGGTGATCGCCGCGCATACGCCGCCGTACGACGAACACGCACCGGCGACATTACCGGCGACACCGGCACCATTGCCCCCGACACCACCGAGTCTGCGCCGTCAGCAGAACAAACGCCCTTCCGGTGGCGGCACATACTGGTAGAACCGTAGGAGGGTATCTTCTCGCCGGTCAGCAGCTTCCGACCCGGCAAGCAGCTTCCGATTCAACGAGCGGCGTACGACGTCGCCGGCAACTTCCGATCAAACGAGCGGCTTGCGATTCGGCATCCGATTCGGCGAAGACATCGACACGGGATTCGACAGGAAAGAAGACCCAGACATGACGACATACACGGTTACCGCGGCGGCGACCAGCGACATCGGACTTCGGCGACGCATGAACCAGGACTGCGCACTGACCTCGGACGGCATGTTCCTGGTATTCGACGGCATGGGGGGAGGCGTGGCCGGCGAGGAGGCCAGCGCGGCAGCCCGCAGGGCCTGCGCCCGGCTGGCGATGACCAGCGAACGGTCCAAGGCGGACATCATCCGTGCGCTCGGCGATGCGCATAGACGCGTAACCGAGATCGGTCGCGAGTACGGCGGGGTCTCCGGCACCACGGTCACCGGACTGATTCTGGCACGGGCCACCGATGCCGAGGAGACGGTGGAGATTCCCATGACGGGCAGCGGCTCGCGCCCATCGGTGGCGTTCAACGCGCTCGGCGACTCGTTCGAGACCTCGGGCGACAACGTCTGGTATGTGGTCAACATCGGCGATTCGCGCACCTATCATCTCAATCGCATTATGCCGCTCGCGCACAACACGGAGTCGGCGCGCAACCGTCGGGCGGCCATCGGCGATTTCGGCCCCACACAACACGGCGATCCCGCACAACACGGAGACGGCGACGACCACGACCCGCAGGGGAATCGCAACAGGACCACGACGTGGAACGCCGGCTCGCTCGTCCGAATCACCCGCGATCATTCACGCCGGCAGGAGCTGATCGACTCCGGAACGCTCACCCCGGAACTGGCCGAGCTGACGGTGCCTCGCAACCTGATCACCCAGTGCATCGGATCCCCGACGGGCATCGATCCCGATTTCTTCCGCGCCGATCTGCCCGGACGGTTCATCATCTGCTCCGACGGACTGCACGGCGAGGTGGACGACGACGAGATCGCCGCGATCGCGGCGACGTCCGGCACGCCCAGACAGACCGTGGACAGGCTGGTCGACGCGGCGCTGAGCCACGGAGGCCGGGACAACGTGACCGTGATCGTGGTGGATGTGATCGCCAATCACGACGACGAGGACGAAGAAGCCGAAAACACCAAACCCGACGTCGATTTTCGCCGACGTCGGTTCGCCAGCAACAGCCGAACGGACGGTAAGCAGAACCCTGCCGGCGATCACGACCACACCACCGGCGCACGGGTGAACGACAACCGCGCCGGCAGACGATCCGCCGGCGATCAGGATTCGCTGTGGGGTTTCATCCGCATCCCGCGCGGCGAGGATCTGGACACGCTCGACGACGATACGCTCGACACGCTCAGAAGCGTTCACCGCCCGGCAAATCCCGACCACACGACGAACCCCGACCACACGGATCCCGCACCTACAACGGATCACGACCACGAGAACCACAACCATCCCGACAATCATTCCGACACCGACTCCGATCACCATACGAAAGAGGCCAAGTGACCGACGGCAATCCCCCCGCTTACCACCGAACGACCAGTGATCCCGGCATAACCGGCGCAAACGCCGCGCGACTGCCGCTGATCGTCAGAATCTATGGTGCGCTGTGTCTGACCATCGGCGCCGTGAGCCTGCCGCTGCTCGTGTTTCTCATCGTCGAAGAGGTGAAGTCGCTCTCCCCCGGATCCGTCAACACCTCGCTCACTTTCATCCTCACCGGCGAGCATGCGGTCGTGCTGGTGATCAACGCCGCCGCGCTGATCGTATTCGGCGTGCTGCTGCTGCGCAACCACCGCCATCACGCGGCCCGCTGGGCCTACGGGCTGATCCCGACGACGCTGTTGGAGGGCCTGCTGAATCTCGCCCTCTACGGTCTCGACGTCGCGCTGCTGCTGCCGTTCGTCCAACTGATCCTATTGGTGGTCATCTCGATCACCGCCGATCCCTCGCTGCACGAGGAGCGTCGCCTGCAACGGCGATTGAAGCAGATGAACGCGCGGGACGCCTACGAGGAGTCGGTGCGCATCAACATGGCGGGCCGCGATCTGAGCGGCAAAGGGTATATCAGCCTCGACTTCTTCAACCTGTTCTGGGTGTTCGTCTTCACCTGCGTGATCGGCCTCGGCATCGAAACCGTGTACCACTGGATTCTGTTCGGCGAATATCAGGATCGGGCCGGTCTGCTGTGGGGCCCGTTCTCGCCGATCTACGGGTTCGGCGGAGTGCTGCTCACCGTGTTCCTCAACCGGCTGTGGGACGACAACCCGCTGCTGATCTTCCTCGCCAGTGCGGTGATCGGCGGCGCGTTCGAATACTTCACCAGCTGGTTCATGCAGGCGGCCTTCGGCATCACCGCCTGGGACTACACCGGACAATGGCTGTCGATCAACGGCCGTACCAGCGGCAAGTACATGATCATGTGGGGTCTGCTGGGATTGGCGTGGATCAAACTGTGTCTGCCGCAACTGCTGCGGCTCATCAACCGCATACCGTGGAAATGGCGGTATTCGCTCACCACGGTGGCGTTCGTGCTGATGTTCATCGACGGCACGGCCACCCTGATGGCCTTGGACTGCTGGTATACGCGCATGGCCGGCATGCAGCCGGGCTCGCCGATCGAAACGTTCTTCGGCGAGCATTTCAACGACGCCTATATGCAGCAGCGGTTCCAGACCATGACGATCGACCCCGCGAGCTCCGGTCGCGTGTAGGGGCGTGTGGCGCCGCACCAGCGACAACAACCGCGGCACAGCGCCAAAACCCCTACAGCCAAAACCGCTACAGCCAAAACCCCGCCGCTACACCTGCGGGATGCGCCCCAGTCCGTCGGCCTCGGGAATGGCGGCGAGCAGACGCTGCGTATACGCCTCCTTGGGGTGCTGCCAGATCTCCTCGGTGGGTCCCTGCTCCACGATGTGACCGGACTGCATGACGATCACCCGATCGGCGATCAGCCTTACGACGGCCAGATCATGGCTGATGAACAGCAGTGAGGCACCCGTCTTCAGGCAGACGTCCCGCATCAGCTGGGCGATCTTCGCCTGCAGCGAGGCGTCCAGCGAGGCGATGGGCTCATCGCCGATCAGCAGATCCGCACCGGCCGCCACCGCTCGGGCGATGGCGATACGCTGACGCTGGCCACCACTGAACTGATACGGGTATTCGCCGGCCGCGCTGCGCGGAATCTCCACGAGGTCGAGCAGCTCCTCCACGCTCGGCGCCTCGCCGCGATTCGCCCGGCGACCATCCTCGATCTGATGGCGTATGGTACGTCGGGGGTTGAGCGAGGCGTACGGATTCTGGAACACCATCTGAATGCTCTGGAACTCCTTCGGCCTGCGACGCAGCGTCAACGGCGTGATCTTCTTGCCGTTGAACGTGATCGTACCGCTCTTCGGCCGCTCCAGACCGCAGATCGCCCGGGCCGTGGTGCTCTTGCCGCAACCGGACTCGCCCACCAGACCCACGACCTCGCCGGCCGAAACCTTGAAGGAGATCGAATCCACGGCCGTGTTGACGCGACCACCCGGCTGCTTGTACGCCACGGTGAGATCACTCACCTCCAGCTCGCATCGCATCGGCCGGGGCACCCAGCCCAGAGAGTTCTCCATCGTCTCAGTCATGCTGACCACCCTCCTGCTCCTGCCGCCCGTCCCGAGCGGCCTGCTCGCCCTTCTCGCGCTGCTCCATCATCTGCTTCGGCAGCGAGTCGATCAGCGACTTCGTGTACGGATGCCGCGGATTGCGGATCACATCGTACCGGGAGCCGAGCTCCACGATCTGCCCGCCGCGCATCACGGCGATCTCATCAGCCAGCGCGCTCATCACGCCCAGATCGTGCGTAATCAGGATGATCGTCAGTCCGGTCGTGTCGCACAGATGCCTCAGCAGCTGCAGGATGCCGGCCTGCACGGTCACGTCGAGGGCCGTGGTGGGCTCGTCGGCGATGATCAGATCGGGCTTGCAGGCGATGGCCACGGCGATGGCGATGCGCTGCAGCTGGCCGCCGCTGAACTGGTGCGGATAGCGCCTGAGCGTGCCTTCCGGATCGGGCACCTGCACGAGCTCGAGCAGTTCGATGGCCCGTTTGCGCGCATCCTCCTTGCTCAGTCCGAGGTGGTGGCGCATATGGTCGGTGAGCTGCACGCCGATGCGGATCATCGGGTGCAGGCTGGCGGTCGGATCCTGGAACACCATGGCGATGTGACGGCCGCGGTAGCCGGCCAGCTGCTTGTCGGTCATGGCCAGCAGGTTCTCGCCGTGGTAGTCGATCTCGCCGCTCACCTTGGCGCCCTCGGGCTGGAGTCCGAGCACGGTCATGCCGGTCATGGTCTTGCCGGAACCGGATTCGCCAGCCAGTCCCATCACCTTGCCGGCCGGCACGTCGAGGGAGACGTCCTTGAGGATGTGATGGTCGTCGATCGTGAGGTTGAGGTCACGGATCGAAAGAGCCACGGATTCGTTTTCGCTTTCGTTTTCGCTCATCTCACATCGCCTCGCTTTGAACGTGCTTGCGCATATGGGGGTCGAGCGCATCGCGCAGGGTGTCGCCGATGAAGTTGAAGGCGATCACGACGCTGGAGATGCACAGACCGGGGAAGGTGGCGATCCACCATGCGGAGAAGTTCTGCACGCCTTCGGAGACCATGAAGCCCCATTCCGGCGTGGGCGGCACCGCACCCAGACCGAGGAACGACAGGCCAGAAAGCAGCAGGATCGCGTTGCCGAAGTCGAGCGTGGCCAGCACGAGAATGGACGAGACCACGTTGGGCAGCACATCGACCCGCAGGGTCTGCCACGCGCTGAAACCGAGCAGACGGTCGCTGATCACGTATTCGCTGCCGCGCACGCCGACCACCATCGAGCGCATGATTCGCGCGTACTGCGGCCAGTTCACCACCAGCATGGCGATGACGGCGTTGCCGATGCCCGGGCCGAGGGCCGCGGTGATGACCATGGCGAGGATGATCGGCGGGAAGGCGAGCACCACGTCGGCGAGACGCATGATCGTCTCGTCGAGCACGCGGCCGAAGTAGCCGGCGATCATACCGAGCACGCCGCCGAGCAGCATGGAGAGCACCACCAGCGCGATGGCCACGGGGATCGAGATGCGCGCACCATAGAGTACGCGGGAGAACACGTCGCGGCCGAGTTCGTCGGTGCCGAACCAGTGTGCGCCGGAGGGCGCGGCAAGACGTTCGGCCGTCTGGGCGAGCGGATCGGCCAGCGGCAGCAGCGGACTGATGATCGCCACGATCAGCCAGAACGCCACCACCGTCACGCCGATGACGGCGTAGGCGGTTTTCCACTGGGACGGCAGTTGGAATCGCTTCTTCCGAGGCTTCAGGGCCGGCACGGAGGCGGTCACTTCGTTCGTATCACTCATTGTTCTGCCTCCCTCACTGCACTCTCACGCGCGGATCGATCAGACCGTAGAGCAGGTCGACCACGAAGTTCACGGTGATGTAGATCACGCCGACGGTGAGGCCCACACCCATGATGGCCTGCAGGTCAAGCGATTTGGCCGCCTGGAAGGCGTACTGGCCGAGACCATGCCACGAGAACACGGATTCGACGAGCACGGAGCCGCTCATCAGGCCGCCGAACAGCATGCCGATCATCGTGAGGATCGGCAGCAGGGCGCCACGCAGCACGTAGGCGAAGGTGATACGGGCGGAGCCGAGGCCCTTGGCTCGGGCCGCGGTGACGTAGTCCTGGCTGAGCACCTCAAGCACGGAACTGCGGCAGAAGCGCAGCAGGAAGCCGACCGTCCACAGGATCATGACGAGGGCCGGCAGCACCGCGTGGGAGACGGCGTTGGCGGCCAGTGCCGGATCGCCGGCGAGCAGTGCGTCGGTGATGTACATGCCGGTGACCTGCGGCGGCGCGGTGAACGTGGGGTCGAGACGTCCGGTGCCGGGGAACAGGCCCAGCTTGTAGAAGAAGAAGTAGAAGCACAGCATGGCCAGCCAGAACGACGGCACGGAAATGCCGAGCAGGCTGAGCAGGCGGATCACCTGATCGGAGAAGCGACGGTTGTGCAGGGCCGCATACAGGCCGAGACCGACGCCGATGATCACGGAGATGACCAAGGTGATCAGGGCCAGTTCCATGGTGGCGGGCAGCGCCTGGGAGAGATCCTGTGCCACCGGGTTGTGGGTTTGCGCGCTGGTGCCCATGTCGCCGTGCAGCAGACGCTGCAGGTAGAGCAGATACTGGACGGGAAGCGGCTTGTCGAGTCCCATCTGGTGACGCATGTTGGCCACGATCGCGGGATCGGCGGCTGCGGCTTCGCCGAGAACCGCGGTCACCGGGTCGGCCGGCACGAGATTGGTGAGGATGAAGGTCACCAAGGTGACGCCGATGGCGAGGAAGATGCTGACGATGAATCGGATGCCGGCATACCGCACAAAGGGGTGCGCCCCGAAAAAGCTCTGGCGGGAGCTTTCCGGGGCGGACTTCCCTGTCGCGGCTTTACCGGGCGCGGTTGCGGTTGCGCTCATGGTATTGCCTTAGATTGGGTTGATATTGCAGGCCTTGGAGTCGACGATCACTTCACCGACGCGAGATCGGTGTACCAGATCGGGTTGTAGGTGACGCCGGAGAGGTTGGATGCGTAGGCGAGACGGCCGGCCGGGGTGACGATCGGCACGAACGGGCCGCCGTCGTTCATCTTCTGCTGGGCCTCCTGGAAGGCCTTGGCGCGAGCGTCCTTGTCGATCGTGGTCTGGGCCTTGTCGAAGGCAGGCTTGGCGGCTTCGGCGCTGGCGATGCCGGCACCGGTCTTCCAGCCGGCGTGCAGGCCGGTGGCGGCGTCGGGGCCGAAGGCGGCGTAGTCGCCGGCCTCCGGGTAGTCGGCGCCCCAGTAGGCGATCGACGACTGGGCGGTGCCGTTGCGGTAGACGTCAAGCCAAGCTGTGGACGACAGCGGCTTGAGTTCGAGGTTGATGCCCGCGGCCTTGACCTGCTCCTGCACCTTCTGGGCGAGGTTCTGCAGGTTCACACCGCCGATGGCCATGTCGGAAGGCACCACGAGTTCGACCTTCTCGCCCTTGTAACCGCTCTTGGCGAGCAGTTCCTTGGCCTTGGCAAGGTCGTAGGTGTTGTGCTCGTCGGACTTGAGCGAACCGCTCAGGGCGGGCGGGATGATGCCGCCGGGCTGCACGGCGCCGTCGCCGACGAACTTCAGGATCTCGTCGTAGTTGATGGCGTGACGGAACGCGTTGATGAAGTTCGGGTCGGAGGCGACCTTGCCGTACTGCTTTCCGGCGTTGATGTAGGCGTACAGCGTGTACAGCGACGGCGAGCTGGTCACCTTGATCTTGGAGGAGTCCAGACCCTTGACGTCATCGGCGCCGAGGTCGAACGCGATCTGGGCGCTGCCGGCCTGCACGTTCACCTTCTGGGTGGCGGCGGTGGTGTTCTGGATCACGACGTTGGTGTACTTCGGCTTGTCGTTGGAGGTGTACTTGTCGTTGGCGGCGAGCTTGACCTCGCTCTTGATGTCGGCGGAGGAGATCTTGTACGGACCGGAGCCGGCGGAGTTGGAGTTCAGCCAGGTTTCGGCCTTGTCGTTGGTGTCGGTGGTGCCGCCGTGCTCCTCAACGACCTTCTTCTCCACCACACCGGTGGAGGGGAACGCCAGCACGTACGGCAGTGCCGGATAGGCCACGGAGCTGGTGAGCGTCACGGTCTTGTCGTCCTTCTTGGCCACCTTCACCGGCTTGCCGGCCGGATCGGTGAGCAGGAACGACGGGTTGCCCTGCATACCCTGCAGGCGCTCGAGGCTGAAGGTCAGATCGTCGGCGGTCACCTTGGCGCCGCTGGAGAAGGTGTGGCCGTCCTGAACGGTGAGGGTCACGGTCTTGGCGTCGGCGCTCATCTCGTACTTGGCGACGCCGGGCTCCACCTTGGAGAAGTCGTTGCCGTTGTCGGCGTAGGCCAGCGGGGTCTCATAGACCTGATGGCTCACCATATTGCTGGTGAATTCGTAGGCGCGGGCCGGGTCGAAGGACTTGGCGTCGAAGTTGGTGTTCACGACCAGCGATGAGCCGGACGAGGCAGATGAACCGGTGGACGAACCACCGCAGGCGGCGAGGCCGGCCGCCATGGCGAGTGCGGAGACGGCCGCGGCCGCACGCACGATCAGGGATTTTCTCATATTTCCTCCTCAGGAGCTTTTCAAACTCTTATTGAAGGAATGTACTGTTATCCGTCCATAACGGTTTTATGACGTCCACATTGCGAAAACTATGAAAATTCACACGCGCTTAACACGTCACTCGATTCAATAACACAAAAATGGGCGTGATCCAAACACGAAATTCGGATCACGCCCGTTTGCTCGCTCCCGGAGGGAGTCTACCGGAATCGGCTTATCGACTACTTGTTCGACTCAGTCCCGTCGTCCGTGGCCGGAGCATCGGAACCCTGATCGGCAGAACCGTTGTCGCCGGAACCGCTCGCGCCATGCGCGTCGGCCTGGCCGCCGAGATCGCCCAGATCACCCAGATCGGACTGACCGCCCAGATCGTTGAGGAAGTCGTCGGGGTTGAAGTCGTCGCCAAGGCTCAGATCGCCGAAGTCGATGTTGGAGAAGTCCACATCGCTCAGATCGGCGTCGGAGAGGTCCATGAGACCATCGGAGCCGTCCTCGGACAGGCCGAAGCTCGGGTAGATGGTGTCGCGGATCGCCTTGTCGGGCTCCACCTCGGCGTTGCGGTACCGGGCCAGACCGGTACCGGCCGGGATGAGCTTGCCGATGATGACGTTCTCCTTGAGGCCCTTGAGGTCGTCGACCTTCTGGTTCAGGGCGGCTTCGGTGAGCACACGGGTGGTCTCCTGGAACGATGCGGCCGACAGCCACGAATCGGTGGCCAGGGAGGCCTTGGTGATGCCCATCAGCTCGGGACGTCCGGTGGCGGGCTTCTTGCCGGCCTTCAGCGCGGCCTTGTTCAGCTCCTTGAACCGGGCCTTGTCCACAAGCTCGCCGGGCAGCAGTTCGGTGTCGCCGGAGTCGAGCACGGTGTAGCGGCGCAGCATCTGGTGCACGATGACCTCGATGTGCTTGTCGTGGATGTCCACACCCTGGGAGCGGTACACGGTGTGCACTTCCTCCACGATGTTCACCTGCGCGGCGCGGGCGCCCATGATGCGCAGGATCTTCTTCGGATCCACGGAACCCTCGATCAGCTGGGTGCCGCGCTTGATGTGCTCGCCGTCCTTGACCAGCAGCGGAGCACGGCGGGTCACCTTGTAGACCAGCTGCTCCACCTTCTCGCCGTCGGAGTCACGCGCCTCCGGATCGTCCGGGGTGAGCGTGACGGTACGGCCGGCCTCGGTGTCCTCCACCTTCACGGTGCCGTCGTAGGCGGCGATCGGAGCCTCGCCCTTAGGCGTACGGGCTTCGAAAAGCTCCGTGACACGGGGAAGACCCTGGGTGATGTCGGATGCCGAAGCCACACCGCCGGAGTGGAAGGAACGCAGCGTCAGCTGGGTGCCGGGCTCGCCGATGGACTGGGCCGCCACGATGCCGACGGCCTCGCCGATGTCCACCAGGGTGTTGGTGGCCAGCGACCAGCCGTAGCACTTGGCGCACACGCCGCGCTTGGATTCGCAGGTGAGCACGGAGCGGGCCTTGACCTCCTCCACGCCGTGGGCCACGAGATCGTTGATCACGTCCATCGACAGGGCGTCGTCGCGCTTGTACAGCACGGTCTTGCCGTCGGCCGGATCGATCACGTCGGCGGCCAGCAGACGGGAGTACGGGCCACCGTCGGCGGCCTTGACCAGCACGAGGTTGCCGTCGGCGTCGCGTTCGCCGACCTTCATGACCAGACCCTGCTTGGTGCCGCAGTCCTCCTCGCGCACGATCACGTCCTGCGAGACGTCGACCAGACGACGGGTGAGGTAGCCCGACTCGGCGGTACGCAGTGCGGTATCGGCCAGACCCTTACGGGCGCCGTGCTGGGAGATGAAGTACTCCAGCACCGTCAGACCGTCGCGGTAGTTCGACTTCACCGGTCGGGGGATGATCTCGCCCTTCGGGTTGGCCACGAGGCCACGGATGCCGGCGATCTGGTTGATCTGCATCATGTTTCCTCGTGCACCGGACTGCACGATGATCGACAGGTTGTTCTGCGGATCGAAATGCTCCTCGACGGCCTTGGAGACCTTGTTGGTGCATTCGGTCCACAGGTCGATCAGCTCCTGACGACGTTCCTCGTCGGTGAGCAGACCCATGTCGTACTGCGAGTTGATCTTGCTCGCCTGCTCCTCGGATTCGGCCACGAGTTCGTCGCGCTCCGGCGGCTCGATGACGTCGGAGAACGCGAAGGTGACGCCCGACCACGGGGCGCGGGTGAAGCCCATGTCCTTCAGCGCGTCCAGCGTGGCGGCCACCTGCTGGGTGGAGTAGCGGGAGGCGATGTCGTCGACGATGCCGGCGAGCTGCTTCTTGGCCACCTGACGGTTGATGAACGGGTAGTCCACGGGCAGCGTGCTGTTGAACAGGAAGCGTCCGTAGCTGGTGGCGAACAGCGTGGAGCCGTCGGAGAAACGCTCCTCCTTCACGGTAGCCGGGCCGCCGTCCTGCGGGTCGACGACCTCGACCTCGCCGGGCTCCCAGTCCTTGGGCAGCACGAAGTCGGCGGGCACGCGGATGAGCACCTTGGCCTGGATGTCGATCTCATGCAGGTCGAGGGCCATGCGGCACTCGTCGAGCGAGGAGAACACGCGGCCCTGACCCTTCGCGCCGTCGATGACGGTGGACAGGTAGTACAGGCCGAGGATCATGTCCTGGCTCGGCATGGTCACGGTGTGGCCGTCGGCCGGCTTGAGGATGTTGTCGGAAGCCATCATCAGCGAGCGGGCCTCGGCCTGGGCCTCGGCGCTCAGCGGCAGGTGCACGGCCATCTGATCGCCGTCGAAGTCGGCGTTGAAGGCGGCGCAGGCCAGCGGCGGCAGGTGGATGGCCTTGCCCTCCACCAGAATCGGCTCGAAGGCCTGAATGCCCAGACGGTGCAGCGTAGGCGCACGGTTGAGCAGCACTGGATGCTCGGAGATGACCTCCTCGAGCACGCCCCACACCTCGGAGTCGCCGCGATCGACCAGACGCTTCGCGCTCTTCATGTTCTGCGCGTAGTTGAGATCGACCAGACGCTTGATGACGAACGGCTTGAACAGCTCCAGGGCCATCGGCTTGGGCAGACCGCACTGGTGCATGCGCAGGGACGGGCCGACGACGATCACGGAACGACCGGAGTAGTCGACTCGCTTGCCGAGCAGGTTCTGACGGAAACGACCCTGCTTGCCCTTGAGCATGTCGGACAGCGACTTGAGCGGACGGTTGGAGGCGCCGGTGACCGGGCGACCGCGACGGCCGTTGTCGAACAGCGAGTCCACGGCCTCCTGCAGCATGCGCTTCTCGTTGTTGAGCATGATCTCCGGAGCGCCGAGCTCGATGAGTCGCTTGAGTCGGTTGTTGCGGTTGATCACACGACGGTACAGGTCGTTGAGATCGGAGGTCGCGAAACGACCGCCGTCGAGCTGGACCATCGGGCGCAGATCCGGCGGGATCACCGGGATCACGTCGAGCACCATGGCCTCCGGGCTGTTGCCGGTGGACAGGAAGGCGTTGATGACCTTCAGACGCTTGAGGGCGCGGGCCTTGCGCTGACCCTGCTTGGTGGTGGCGATGACGTTGCGCAGCTCCTCGGCCTCGGCCTTCAGGTCGAAGTCCTGCAGACGCTTCTTGATCGCCTCGGCGCCCATGCAGCCCTCGAAGTAGTCGCCGTAATCGTCGACCATCTCGCGCCACAGATCCACGTCGCCTTCCATATCGCCGGGCTTGAGGCCCTGGAAGCGATCCCACACGGCCGTGTGGCGGGCGATCTCGTCGTTGTAGCGCTTGCGGATGGCCTTGAGATCACGCTCGGCGGCATTGCGCAGCTTGGCCTTGGCCGAACGGGCGTCCCCGCCTTCGGCCTCAAGCTCGCCCATGTCCTCCTCAAGCTTCACGGCACGCTTGTGGATCTCGTTATCGCGGGCCTTCTCAAGGTTCTGGATGCGAACCTCGAACTCGTCCTGCAGGTCGGGCATGTCCTTGTGACGCTGCTCCTCGTCCACGCTCGTCACCATGTAGGCAGCGAAGTAGATGACCTTCTCCAGGTACTTCGGCGGAATGTCGAGCAGGTAGCCCAGACGGCTCGGCACGCCCTTGAAGAACCAGATGTGGGTCACGGGGGCGGCCAGCTCGATGTGGCCCATGCGCTCACGGCGCACGCGGGACTTGGTGACCTCCACGCCGCATCGCTCGCACACGATGCCCTTGAAGCGCACGCGCTTGTACTTGCCGCAGGCGCACTCCCAGTCGCGGGTCGGTCCGAAGATCTGTTCGCCGAACAGACCGTCCTTCTCCGGCTTCAGCGTACGGTAGTTGATGGTCTCGGGCTTCTTGACCTCGCCATAGCTCCAGTTGCGAATGTCCTCGGAGCTGGCCAGACCGATCCTCATCTTGTCAAATGCATTAACGTCCAGCACTTAGTTGTCCTGTCTTGGTAGATCTTTACTGCTTTACGGTTGTGGGTGCGCCGCCCGCTCCCCGCGGGCGGCGCGTCTGGATCAGCGGTACTGCGGTTCCTCGGACTCTGCCGGGGCGCTGGCGCCGGCCTCGGGTCGGGCGCCGATGTTGAAGCCCAGATCGTCCGCGGCGGAGACGGGATCGTCGTCCTCCTCCTTCATGTCGATCGCCACGCCGTCGGCGTTGAGCACCTCGACGTTCAGCGACAGGGACTGCATTTCCTTGAGCAGCACCTTGAAGGATTCCGGAATGCCGGCGGAGGGCAGGTTCTCGCCCTTCACGATCGCGCCGTAGACGCGCACGCGGCCGTCGACGTCATCGGACTTGATGGTCATCATCTCGTGCAGCGTGTATGCGGCACCGTAGGCCTCAAGGGCCCACACCTCCATCTCGCCGAATCGCTGGCCACCGAACTGGGCCTTGCCGCCCAGCGGCTGCTGGGTGATCATCGAGTACGGGCCGGTGGAACGCGCGTGGATCTTGTCGTCGACCAGGTGATGCAGCTTCAGCATGTACATGTAGCCCACGGAGATCGGGCGGCTGAACCGTTCGCCGGTACGGCCGTCGAACAGCCAGGCCTTGCCGTCGTCGCCCACCATGCGCTCGCCGTCGCGGTTCGGCAGGGTGGTCTTGAGCAGACCGTTGATGGCGTCCTGACGCACGCCGTCGAACACCGGGGTGGCCACCGGGGTGTTCGGATCGCCCTTCTCGGCGCCGGCCGGAATGTGCTTCTTCCACGCGGCCTCAAGGTTCGGATCGATGTTGATGTCCCAGCCGGAATGCGCGATCCAGCCGAGGTGCAGCTCCAGCACCTGGCCGAGGTTCATTCGGGAAGGCACACCCAGCGGGTTGAGCATGATGTCGATCGGCGTACCGTCGGCGAGGAACGGCATGTCCTCCTCCGGCAGGATGCGGGAGATCACACCCTTGTTGCCGTGACGGCCGGAGAGCTTGTCGCCCTGGGTGATCTTGCGGTGCTGGGCGATGTAGACGCGGATCATGTGGTTCACGCCGGTGGGCAGCTCATCGCCGTCCTCCTCGGCGTCCTCCTTGGTGATCTCCTTGACGGCGATCACGGTGCCGGTCTCGCCGTGGGGCACACGCAGGGAGGTGTCGCGCACCTCGCGGCTCTTCTCGCCGAAGATGGCACGCAGCAGACGCTCCTCCGGGGTCAGTTCGGTCTCGCCCTTCGGGGTGACCTTGCCGACGAGGATGTCGCCGGCCTCGACCTCGGCGCCGATGCGGATGATGCCGCGCTCGTCGAGGTTGGACACGGCGTCCTCGCTCACGTTCGGCAGATCGCGGGTGATCTCCTCGGCGCCCAGCTTGGTCTCGCGGGCGTCGATCTCGTACTCCTCGATGTGAATGGAGCTGAGGGTGTCGTCCTGCACGAGGCGCTGCGAGATGATCACGGCGTCCTCGTAGTTGTAGCCGTTCCACGGCATGAACGCGACCAGCAGGTTCTTGCCCAGCGCCATCTCGCCCTGCTCGGTGGCGGGGCCGTCGGCCAGCACGGTGCCCTTCTCCACGCGCTCGCCCTCATGGATGAGCGGCACCTGGTTGTAGCAGGTCGTCTGGTTGGAGCGCTGGAACTTGGCCAGCTTGTAGGAGCTGGTGGTGCCGTCGTCGTTCATCGTGCGGATGATGTCGGCGGAGCAGTAGGTCACCACGCCGTCCTTCTCGGCGAGGATCACGTCGCCGGAGTCGACCGCGGCACGCCATTCGCCGCCGGTGCCCACCAGCGGACGCTCGGACTTGATCAGCGGCACGGCCTGACGCTGCATGTTGGCACCCATCAGTGCTCGGTGGCCCTCGTCGTGCTCGAGGAACGGGATCAGCGAGGCGCCGACGGAAACCATCTGGCGAGGTGAGACGTCCATGTAATCGACGGAGCTCACCGGCACATCGACGGCCTCCTCCTCGTTGACGCGGGCAAGGGCGTCCTTGGAGATGAAGTTGCCGTTCTCGTCAAGCTCCTGGTTGGCCTGGGCGATCACATGCTCGGCCTCGCGGTCGGCGGTCATGTACACCACGTCGTTGGTCACGTGACCGTCGACGACCTTGCGGTACGGCGTTTCGATGAAGCCGAACGGGTTGATGCGGCCGAAGGTGGCCAGCGAGCCGATCAGACCGATGTTCGGGCCTTCAGGGGATTCGATCGGGCACATGCGGCCGAAGTGGGACGGGTGCACGTCTCGCACCTCCATGGAGGCGCGGTCGCGGGACAGGCCGCCGGGGCCCAGTGCGGACAGACGGCGCTTGTTGGTGATGCCGGCCAGCGGGTTGTTCTGATCCATGAACTGGCTCAGCTGGGAGGTGCCGAAGAACTCCTTGATCGTGGCGGCCACGGGACGGATGTTAAGCAGGGACTGCGGGGTGATGGCCTCGGCGTCCTGCGTGGTCATGCGCTCGCGCACCACGCGCTCCATACGGCTCAGACCGGTGCGCAGCTGGTTCTGGATCAGCTCGCCGACCTGACGGATGCGGCGGTTGCCGAAGTGGTCGATGTCGTCCACGTCGACGCGAAGATCCACGTCCTCGCCGTCGCGCTTGCCCGGGAAGGTGTCGCCACCGGCGTGCAGGGTGCACAGGTACTTGATGGTGGCCACGATGTCCTCGAGCTTGAGGCTGCGATCGTTGACGTCGCCTTCGAGACCGAGCTTGCGGTTGATCTTGTAGCGGCCGACGCGGGCCAGATCGTAGCGCTTGGTGTTGAAGTAGAAGGAGTCGAGCAGGTTGCGTCCGGCCTCCGGGGTCGCGGTGTCGCCGGGGCGGATCTTGCGGTACAGCTCGGTGAGGGCCCGGTTGCGGATCTCCTCGTCGCTCGGACGCTCGGCGGTCAGGTCGGGACGGCCGTTGGTGTCCTTCGGGGTCACTGCCTCGACTTCCTTGGCCAGGGAGTCGAGCACCAGCGGGTAGCCCTGGAACTCGTCGTGGATCTCGCGTTCGGTCATGCCGATGGCCTCAAGGAACACCACGGCGGACTGCTTGCGCTTGCGATCCACGCGCACGCCGAGCACGTCGCGCTTGTCGATCTCGAACTCCAGCCATGCGCCGCGGCTCGGGATGATCTTCGCGCCGAAGACCTCCTTGTCGCTCGTCCTGTCGCGGGAACGGTCGAAGTACACGCCCGGGGAGCGCACGAGCTGGGAGACGATCACTCGCTCGGTGCCGCCGATGATGAAGGTGCCGTGCGGGGTCTGCAGCGGGAAGTCACCCATGAACACCGTCTGGCTCTTGATCTCGCCGGTGTCGTTGTTGCAGAACTCGGCGTTCACGTACAGCGGAGCGGAGTAGGTGTAGTCCTTCTCCTTGCACTCCTGAACGCTGTGACGGGGCTCCTCGAAGTAGGGGTTGGAGAACGTGAGGCTCATGGTCTGGGCGAAGTTCTCGATCGGGGAGATCTCCTCGAACACTTCGGAAAGACCGGAGGTGTGGGGCACGGTGATGGTGCCGTTGGCCTCGTCCTCCTCGACGCGCTTCTTCCAGCGCTCGTTGCCGATCAGCCAGTCGAAGCTGTCGGTCTGGACGCCCAGCAGGTAGGGGACGTCGATGGGTTCCTTGATGGAACCGAAGTTCACGCGGGGGCTCGCCTTGTGGAGCTTGATGTCATGCTCATCCGCGCGAGCATAGGTTTTGGTGGTGCTCTGTGTGTTTTCGGCAGCCAAGATGGGGTTATCCTTCTCGTTCGCTGTGTATCCAATAGCCAGGGAACGGCGGTCGCGGCGCCGCAACTACCAAACGGCTAGCGGGCCATTCCCCCAGTCTGATGTATGCCCGCTATATGACACACGTCACTAAACGTCAAAATGCTATCACATATCGGCGTGTCGCACAATCTGCGTGTCGTATCATTTGGCCTCCTATCGATCGGATTCAATGATCGGCCCGCAATCCCTCATCAGTCAGCTACGGCTGCCACCCCTCGCCTTCCCCTCGGAGGGGAAGGTGGCCGACGCAGTCGGTCGGATGAGGTGAGCAGCCGGAACCCCTCATCAGTCGGCTACGCCGACAGCTTCCCCCAGTGGGGGAAGCCAAAACGGACTCAGCCCACGGGAAGCCCCAGAATAGGCAGTCGCGTTTCGCCTTCCCCTTGATGGGGAAGGTGGCCGACGCAGTCGGTCGGATGAGGTGATAATCCTTCGCTCAAACCACCTCATCAGTCAGCCTACGGCTGCCAGCTTCTCGGCGGTGTTGGTCGGCCTTCGGCCGCGCTCTGTTCGCTCGCCTGTCGGCGAGCCTGAACCCTAAAAACGGCTCTGCCGTTTCCTTAACGGGTTCAGCCTAAGGGGAAGCCCAACAGTCACGCGACGGAGTCGCCGTCGAGCAGCGTGCCGTCGACGATCTCGATGTTCCGCGAGGCCGAACCCCAGAGTCCGCTGCCGACGGGGACGTTGCCCGAGGCCTGGACCCTGCCGCCGCGAATCGAGATCCCGACGGCCGATCCGCTTTCACCCCCGCCGAACCCGGCATCGCTCTGGCCGCCGCCCACACCGGCGCCATACGATCCCTGCATGCCACGGGATCGCGCATCGACCACACCCCCAAGAATCGTGATCTCCACGCCGTTGCCGCCATATCCACCGCCGACTCCGGCACCATACGCCATGCCCCGGGAGGCCCAGCACCGGCAGCTCACCATGCCACCGCCGATGACGATGGCCGAACCGTCACCGCCACGGCCTCCTCCTATGCCGGCGCCATACGCACCCCGCCGATCCGAACGGGCGGAAGCGTCGATCGCCCCGCCCCTGATCGTGATATGCGAGCCGGATCGACCCTTGCCGCCGCCTATGCCGGCGCCATCGGCCTCCCCGAACGATGAATACGAGCGCGCCGACAGCTTGCCGAGCTTCTGCGAGCCCACGGCGTCGATCACCAGCTCATTGTCACCGTTCTCCAATCCGGCACGATCCCCACCGGACCACAGGCGATTGTCGGACCCTTCGGCCAGCGTGAGCTCAAGACGTCCGGACCTCACCTCCAACGCAGCGGCTCCCCTATCCGCGCTGACATCGATCCTCACGCCGTCGAGCGTGAGGCGAGCGCCGTTCTCGACCACGATGCGCCCTTCGTTCGTACCGTCCTCATACCCCTCGGCCATGGCAAGGGTCAGCACGGCACCCTCACGCACAGCCAGCGTTCTCGACATCTCGTTCCACATCACGGACATCGGATCGCCGAACGTCACGGCAAACGGCCCCGAGCCCCGAGACGGCTCAGCATAGTCACTCCCCCGATATTCGGGCTTCGCACGACGAGCAGCACTCATAGATACCCCCATCTATAGCTCATACGACCGGTCGTCCAACCACCGGTGCCAACACAGCCGTATTCATTGAACAATATGCCACCAACATATTTCCACCATGCTTCGTCACCGTGAATCAATTCCTCGACCAGACCGATCAACTACCCCCTAAATCTACGTAGATTTTCACAGCAATCAGCATCACCAACCCCCGACCAATATCAAAAGCGGCGCAATTATCACAAACATCCATAAAACACAAGAGGTGACTTTTCGACAGACATCCCTTATATTGCGGGTTGCCCACCGAAAGCGGAACCACCGAACGCCGATACCAACCGACACCGAACGCGGCCAACCGACACCGCCGCAACCATCAACCGGACGAAGGAAGCAATCATGACCGCACCCACCACAACCGCCGGCACGAAACTCGGCACCCGCGACTACATCTTCATCGGCGTATACGCCGCACTGTATTTCGTTCTGATCGCCATCGCAGCCGCCGTGGTGCAGCCCCTGCCGTTCGGTATGCCGTTCATGGGATTCGCCTGCGGCATCCTCGGCGGCATTCCCTACATGCTCACCCTAGCCAAATCCCGGCGGTTCGGCGCGATCACCATCCTCGGCATACTGCTCGCCCTGCTCATGGGCGTGATCCACGGCAACGTATACACCATCGTCACCGCCGTGGTGGCCGCCATCGCCGCCGATCTGATCGCCAAGGTCGGAGGCTACCGGCGTATGACGCTCAACGTGCTTTCCGCAGGCGTGTTCAACCTGTGGAATCTCGGACTGTTCCTGCCGTTCTACATCGGCCGCAACGACTACCTCGCCTCCATGATCGCCAAAAAAGGTGAAACGGCGACCATGCAGATGGCCGGACTCTTCCCCGGCTGGATGCTTCCCGTACTGGTGGCGCTCGGCATCGTCGGCGGACTGATCGGCGCATGGATCGCCCGATCGGTGATGCGCCGGCACTTCGAGCGCGCCGGACTGGTCTGAGCGCACAATACCGACCGAACACACAGAACTGGCCAACCCTGTGTTCCGCTCCGCCAACCGTCCCCGCCCCACCGTCCGTCTCGACCCGCGTACGAAAATCGCACTGACGATCACCGTCGGATGCTTCTGCCTCGCCCGCGCCGGCAGCGGCCTGCCGACCGTCGACGTCATACGACTCGCACTCGCCTGCCTGCCGATCATCCTGCTGCCGCTGAGCCGACGATGGATCGCCATGATCGGCTATGTTCTGCTGCTGTTCGCCAGCGCCGCGGCCGCGACGCTCCTGCTGCCCGCCGTATCGGCCTCGGCACACGGCCTGTGGGGCACGGCCATGACCTGGCTGGTCTACGCCACGGTGGCGATGGCCACCCAAATGCTGCCCGTGGCCATGACCGCCTACTGGATGATCGCCACCACCACGGCCAGCGAACTGGTGACCGCACTGGATCGCATGCATGTTCCGCAGGCGGTGACGATCCCACTGGCGGTGATGTTCCGCTTCTTCCCCACCGCGCTCGCCGAGCAGCGTCGGATCAGCGACGCGATGCGCATGCGCGGTGTGCATATCGGCGGCAGCCGCGCGCGCTCGATGTTCGAATACCGCGTGGTGCCGCTGATCGGCAGCAGCGTGCAGATCGCCGATGAACTCGCCCAGGCCGCGATGACCCGAGGTCTGGGAGGCCCCGGCAGACGCACCAGCATCGCCGATGTGGGATTGCGGGCTCCCGACGCGGCCGTCATGCTGCTGTGCGTGGTCTGCTTCACCGTCTGGATCTGCGCGGCGGCCGGAATACTGTGATCAACGGAGCGCCTATGACCAACGGAACGATCATGATCGACGAAACGCCCTCCATACGGTTCGACCATGCGGGATTCTCCTATGCCGCAGAACCCCACGCCGGCGTGCGGGACCTCACCTTTGACGTTCCGCAGGGCACCGTGCTGCTGCTGTGCGGCGAATCCGGCTGCGGCAAAACCACGGTGACCCGACTGATCAACGGGCTGGCACCCCACTATTTCGACGGCACGATGACCGGCACGGTACAGGTGAACGGCGTGGACACCCGCGCCACGGATCTGGCCGGACTCGCCCGGCATGTCGGCTCGGTGTTCCAGAACCCCAAAAGCCAGTTCTTCACACTGGACGTGACCGGCGAGCTGGCGTTCGCCTGCGAGAACCTCGGCATCGACCCCGACGAAATCCGCCGGCGCGTGGCCGAAACCGCGTCCGATCTGCGCATCGGCGATCTGCTGGGCCGGGACATCACCGCGCTGAGTGGCGGGCAGCGGCAGAAGGTGGCCTGCGCGGCGGTCTGCACGGCGGGGCCGAACATCATGGTGCTGGACGAACCGAGCAGCAATCTGGACGCGAGCGCGATCGCCGATCTGCGGGCCATCGTCGCACGGTGGAAAGCGCGGGGACACACCGTGGTGATCGCCGAACATCGGCTGTACTGGCTGGACGGTCTGATCGACACGGCGATGGTGTTCCGCAACGGGCGGATAGCACGCACCATGACCGGCGACGAACTGCATGATCTTGCCGACGACGAATGCCGCAGGCTTGGTCTCAGACCGACAAGGGCGGATCGGATCGCCCCGGCGACCGCCCCGGCGACCGCCACTGTGGCCACCTCTGTGACCAGCCCGACGAATCCTGCCGAATCATGGCGTATCGAACGGTTCTCCTATACCTACCGGCACGCGCCAACCCCCAGCCTCGACATCCCCTCGGCCAGCCTGCCGGCCAGAGCCGTAACCGCCGTGGTCGGGCTCAACGGTGCCGGAAAATCGACGTTCGCTCGGTGTCTCCAAGGATTGGACCGCCGCGCGAAGGGCACGCTGATCGCACCGGACGGCGAGCGCCTGGACCGTCGGGATCGGCTGCACACCTGCTTTACCGTCATGCAGGACGTGAACTGCGAACTGTTCACCGAATCCGTGCTCGACGAGGTCCTGCTCGCCGAAACGGACGATACGAACGATACGAACGCAACGCGAGCGCACGGGATTCTGCGCGATCTCGACCTCACCGAATTCGCCGACCGGCACCCGCTGTCGCTTTCCGGCGGGCAGAAGCAGCGTGTGGCCATCGCGGCGGCGTTGGCCTCCAATCGACCGCTGCTGATCTTCGACGAGCCGACCAGCGGATTGGATCGTCGTCATATGGAACAGGTCGCACGACTGATTCGCAGGATCGCCGAGCATGAGAGACGTACCGTGGTGGTGATCACGCATGACCCCGAATTCGCGGCGCTCGCCTGCGATCACATGCTGACGCTGGATTCCGGACATGTCGTATCCGCCCGTCCGCTCGACGCCGAGGGGCGCGCCGAACTGATCGACCGGCTTACCGCCTGACCTGCGCCTACACGCCGACCGTCTTCTACACGAACACCAGCTGCACCAGCAGCATGTACAGCACGGTTCCGCCGGCGATGGACAGCAGCATATTGCGCCTCCACAGATGCAGCGCGATGATCGCGGCCATGGCGATCGCCTCGGGCACGCCGTGACTGCCGGACAGCGGCGATACGTCCTTGAGCGAATAGACGACCAGCAGCCCGGTCATCGCCAGCGGCAGCACCCTGCCCAGATAGTCGATGATGCGCGGCGGCCGCTTCGACTCCGGGAACAGGAGGAACGGCAGGAATCGGGTGAGCATCGTGCCGATCGCCACCACGGCTATGGTGATCACGCTCTGCCAAACCGTCATCGTCATGCGTTCACCTCGCCGTTGATATTCGCGGCACCGCCGGCATTCGCCGTGGTTTTCAGATCATCCAGATACGGCCGCAGCATCACGAACAGGACGATCATCAGCACCATCGACGGGATCATGAACCGTTCCGAGCCGAACACGATCAGACATCCCAGGGATGCGAGCACGCCGATCATGCCGGGAGCCCGCCGCCGCATACCATCCCGATCCATCCACTGATCAAGGAAGATCACCAGAAACAGCGCGGTAAGCACGAATTCTATGCCTTTCGTACTGAACGGCAGCAGTCCGCCGACCAGCCATCCCAGTGCCGTGCCGGCGATCCAATACCATCGGTTGAGCAACGAAACGAACAGCATGAACCAGCCGCGATCCACATCCTCGGGAATGCGGGCCGACGAATTGATGGCGAAGCTTTCGTCGCACATCGCGAAGATCAGATACGGTTTCTTCCACCCGAGATTCCGGAATCTGCCGAGCATCGACAGCCCATAGAACAGGTGCCGGGCGTTGACCATCAGGGCGAGCATGAACGCGGCGACCGGATTGAACGCGGACAGCAGCAGATTCACCGTCACGAACTCCATCGATCCGGCGAAAATGAAATACGCCATGCACACCGGATACAGGAACGCGAACCCCTTGGCATGCATGAGCAGACCATACGAGCATCCAAGAAACAGGAAGCCTGCCGCGATCGGCACGGTCAGCGGAAACGCCGCGCGCAGGGCCTTCATCCTCACGCCGCGCTTCCCGACGCCCGTCCGCGACGCGGCATCCTCCTGCACCGCGTCACGCTCCCGTCCCGTTTCTCCGGCCTCGTTACGCATGACTCCGTTCCGCATCTCATCGAAAACCCATCGAAAAAAGGGATTCACGAATCATCGTGAATCCCTTGGCTGCGGAGTGAGGGGGATTCGAACCCCCGAGCCGCTTGCGCAGCTAACACCTTAGCAGGGTGCCCCTTTCGGCCACTCAGGCATCACTCCAGTCACGTTCACAGAACGCAACAGATAGATACTGTAGCACTCATCCCGGATTTAGGCGACCTCGCGACACGCGCAACATCAATCGTCTCCTATTACGATGGCGGTATGAGCACCTCACCCCGATCCGCAGCCGTCAGACGCGACTGGGGTCACGATGAGACCGGCTGCACGACGCTGCACATCGATATGGACGCCTTCTTCGCCTCCTGCGAAATCGCACGCCGCCCGGAGCTCAAGGGCCGACCGGTCATCATCGGCACCGGACCGCGTTCCGTGGTGTCCGCCGCCAGCTACGAGGCCCGGCCGTACGGCGTGAACTCGGCCATGCCCGTCGCCACGGCAAGGCGACTGTGCCCGGACGGTGTCTTCCTTCCGGTGGACATGACCTACTATCGGTCGATCTCCCACCGGATATTCCAGCTGATGAGCCGGATCACCGACCGGATCGAACGCACATCGGTGGACGAAGTATATATGGACGTCTCCGGCGCGCTCAGACAGTGGGAGCGGCCCACCGCCATCGGCGCATGGATACGCCGCGAGGTGGAAAGGCGGTTCCACGTCACCTGCTCGGTGGGAGTGGCCGGCAACAAGCTCGTCGCCAAGCTCGCCTCCACCAACGCCAAGCCCAACGGCATGCTGCTGGTCCCCGTGGCCCGGCAGGCCGAGTTCGTGCAGATGCTGCCGTTGCGCTCGCTGCCGGGGGTGGGGCCTTCCAGCGCCAAACGATTGGAACAGTGGGGAGTCACCACGGTGACGCAGCTGGCGACGATGAGCAGGGACGATCTGACTCGCGCCACCGGTTCGGCGATTCATGCCAACGGATTGTATCTGGCGGCCCGCGGCATCGACGAACGGGCCGTGGTGCCGTACACTCCGGAAAAATCGATCGGCGCGGAACGCACGTTCGACGAGGATACGCAGGATCCGAACACGGTGACCGGTCTGCTGCTGTGGTGTGCGGACACCGTGGCCTCCTCGCTGCGGCGGCGAGGGCTGCTGGCCCGGACGATCACCGTGAAGCTGCGGTTCGCCGATCTGCGGTATTCCACGAAATCGCAGACGTTGGATCGGCCGGTGAACACCGCCGCCGCCATCTATCCGCAAAGCGTCATGCTGCTGGAGCGGATGCTCGACATGCCGGCGGGGGCGATCTCACGCGGGATGTCGCTGCCCAGACCGGTTCGTCTGGCCGGGGTGAGCGCTTCGGGACTGAGCGATACGTCCACGACGCCCGTGCAAGCCAGTTTCGATGATCTGCTAGCCGAGGAGCCGAGCGACAGGAACACCATTGATGCCAACGGGGGAAGCTGTGCCGGAACCGCGAAAACCGTGAAGCGTATGGGGCAGGCGGAGAAGGCATTAGATTCGATTCGCGAACGGTTCGGACGCGACGCCGTTCGCTTGGGATTGCGTGATTCGTGAATCGGCGTAGGGGCGAGGCTCGACCACCCTCAGTCGGCTACGCTGACAGCTCCCGCCAGCGGGAGCGGGCACCGCACGAAAAAGGCCTTCCGGAGCGAATCCGGAAGGCCTGGAGAAAACGAGGGGAATCAGCGATCAGAGTTGGAACCCGACCGAGGATTCCGAGGGAACTCAGTGGTCGAGAGACGGCTCAGCGACTCAGTGGTCGAGCTCGCCCTTCTCCCACTTGCCGTTGTTCAGATCATCGGCGATCTTGCGGTACTTGTCGTCGGTCAGACCGTACAGGAAGAAGATGATCAGCATGGCGGCGAACAGGGCCACGGCCGGGTAGAGGGTCATGGCGCCCTTGATGCCGGCGAGGGTGGCGGCGGACTGCGCCTGGTTGGCGACGTAGCCGGTGACGCCCAAGATGCCGGCGGTGATGACGGCGGCCAGGGACTGCGCGAGCTTACGGGAGAAGTTGAACGCGGCGACGGTGATGCCTTCCTTACGGATGCCGGTGTGCCACTCGCCGTAGTCGATCACGTCGTTGACGAATGCCCAGGTGATGCCATTCGGGATGGCGAGGCAGACGTAGCCGATGGTCACGAAGATGATGAAGGTGACGATGTTGGTGGGCAGGAAGAAGTTGATGAGGTTGGCGACCGCACCGACGACGAAGCAGACCACGGCGACCTGCTTCTTGCCGAACTTCTTCACAAGGAACGGGATGGAGAGGATGGCCACGATGGAGCAGCCCATCTGGATGGCGTTGATCACCGGCTGCAGACCCATGGAACCGAGGTTGTATTCGGCGAAGTACAGCATCATCGCGTTGTTGGTGTTCATGGCGGAGATGGTGAACAGGGTCATCAGAATGATGGCGAGCAGCGGCTTGTTGGTGAAGACCACCTTGATGTAGGCGCCGACGCCCTCCTTGGACTTGTCGCCGGTCTTCTCACGGTTGATCTTGATGTGTTCCTTGCAGTTGAAGAACGTGACGGAGAAGCACAGCACGCCGAGGATGGCCATGATGGCGGAGGCGACGGCATAGCCGTGGAACGTGGTGACCTTGCCGTTGGAGTCGGAGAACAGCAGGATGATCGGAATGAAGGCCACACCGGTGATCCACTGGGCGCCGAGGGAGCCGGCCTGACGGGTGGTGGCCAGCTGGGCTCGCTCATCGACGTCTCGGGTCATCACGTTGGCGAGACCCACATACGGCAGGTTGGTGAACGAGTAGCAGGTTCCCCACGCCATGTAGGTGACGAAGGCGTAGACGATACGGCCCCACATCGGGAAGTCCGGCATCGTGAAGGTGATGACCGTCAGGATCGACAGGATGATCGCGCCGACCATCATCACCGGACGGAACTTGCCGTGCTTGCCGACTCGACGGCTATCGACGAACGCGCCGGCGATCGGGTCCATGAAGGCGTCGTAGATCTTGGTGACGGCCATGATCGTGGCCACCATGCCGGGGTTGATCAGAGCGACGTCGGTGTAGAACTTGGTCAGGTAGGCCTGACCCAGATCGAACATGAAGCCGTTGCCGAGATCACCGAAGCCGTAGCCGATCTTCTCGCGCCAGCTGAGCTTTTCTCCCTTACCGGTGTTGATTACACCGCTGTCTGTTGCAGTAGTCATAATTGATACCTGTTCTCAAGGTATCCGGCAGAATGTCGGAAGCCTGGGAACCCTTCCTTCTAGGTTGGTTTGTTTCACCGGATCGCGACTGTTGCCAGACGGCCGCGATCCCGGACGTTCGATCCGATGGCAGTCGGATCGAACGTCTTTTTTTCCGTGTCCGATTCTCACCCGGTTTCCACCGGCCGCACACGGAGAACAGATTGATTGGTTGATTGATCGCGGTCGCGGACCGCCGATCCAGCCGATCGTCAACATCGCCGTTGACTGATCCGACCGATTTCGGCGGCGCGGACCGCGACGGGGTTACTTGAACAGTTCCTTGGCGTTGTTGTAGGAGACGTCCTGCACCAGCGGGGCAAGGGTTTCGAGGTCGGACGGGATCTCTCCGCGATCGGCCCACTCGCCCAGCTGCTCGCACAGGATGCGGCGGAAGAACTCGTGGCGCGGGAAGCTCAGGAACGAACGGGAGTCGGTGGTCATGCCGACGAAGTTGCCGAGCAGCGAACCTTCGGCCATGGTCTGGATCTGCTTGCGGATGCCTTCACGGGTGTCGTTGAACCACCAGGCGTTGCCGAGGGCCATGCGCTGCTTCATGCCACCCTGGAAGCATCCGATGATGGTGGTGATGGCCAGATAGTCGTTCGGGTTGAGCGAGTAGATCAGCATCTTCGGGATGGAGTCGGTCTTGGCGGCCTCGTTGAGCAGGGCTGCCAGCGGCTCGGCGATGGAACGGTCGTTGATCGAATCGTAGCCGGTGTCCGGGCCGTGGATCGCGAACTCGCGGGAGTTGATGTTGCGCATGGCGTGGATGTGCAGCTGCATCGTCCAGCCGTGGGCGTGGTAGATCTTCATGAGGTCGAGGAACAGCTGGGTGCGGTACTTGGTGACCTCCTCCAGCGTCAGCGGCTTGCCGGCGCGCGCCTTGTCGAGGATCGCGTCGCGTTCGGCCGGAGTGGACTTGGCGTACAGCATCAGGTCGGCGGCGTGGTCGGACAGGCGGGAGCCGTGCTCGTGGAAGAAGTCCACGCGCTTGTTGATGGCGGCCATCATGTCGTCGAAGGAGTTGATCTTGTCGCCGGTCACCTGCTCAAGCTGGTCGACCCACTCGGGGAAGCCGGCCTTGTCGGGGTTCAGGGCCTTGTCGGGGCGCATGGCCGGGATCATCCTGAAGGTGTCGCCGCCTTCCTTCTCGAAGGCGATGTGGTATTCCAGCGAATCGACCGGATCGTCGGTGGTGCAGATGGTGTCGAGGTTCATGCGGCGCAGCAGGGCGCGGCGGGAGAACTCAGGGCCGGCCAGCATTTCGTTGGTCTGATCGTAGATCGCCTTGGCGGTCTTGGAGTTGAGCTCGTCGGTGATGCCGAAGTAGCGGCGCAGCTCCTGATGCGTCCACATGTACACCGGGGAGCCGATGGCCTTCTCCATGGTCTGCGCGTAGGCATAGAACTTGTCCCACGGGTCGCCGTTGCCGGTGATGAGCTCCTCCGGCACGCCGTTGGCGCGTTCCAGACGCCACTTGTAGTGGTCGCCGTAGTTGTTGCCGTCGGTCAGCCACGCCTCGACGATGTCCTTGAAGTTCGGGTCCTTGTAGATCTCCTCGGGATGCAGGTGGCAGTGATAGTCCACGATCGGCATCTTCTCCGCATAATTGTGGAACAACTCCTTGGCCAGATCCGTCGTCAGCAAGTATTCGTCATCCATGAAAGCCATGGTGGTTACCTCCTTTGGTACCGTCACGTACAAGCTGCTTCACAGCTCGTTCACTTTGAACTCTATGAAGAGTGACGCAAATCACTATTTTTTGTTGCCATCGTTTGCCGATCTTTCGGAAAAGTCGTCAGAACGTGCGTATAAACACTGCAAACGCTGGCAACAATTCGTTTGACCTGCGGCCGACGGGGATACGTTGAAGACGCACTACAGAAAGGATTCTCCTATGAGCAACGAAGCTTGTGCATACTGCGACGAAGGCCCGGCGCTGGACGCCTTCGGCATCAAGATCTACGAACTGCCGGCCAGCAAGGTCGTATTGTTCAAGGAGCAGAGCCATAAGGGCCGTGTGATCGTGGCCTCGAAGCATCATGTCTCCGAAATCGTGGAACTGAGCAAGGAGGACCGCGACGCCTTCTTCGACGATGTGGACCGCGTGGCCAAGGCCGTGCACGCCACCTTCCACCCCGACAAGGTGAACTACGGCGCATACGGCGACACCGGACACCATCTGCATTTCCATCTGGTGCCGAAGTACCGGGACGACGAGTTCGAATGGGGCGGCACCTTCGCCATGAACCCCGATCGCGTTCATCTGACCGAAGAAGAGTATGACGAGATGGCCAAGGCCATCGTCGCCAACCTGTAGTCGTCGGATTAGTCGGATTAGTCGTAATAGTCGGATTACGGTCGCATGGGCGGGGCGTCGGCCTAGGCCATCAGGCCAAGGCTCACCATGCCTTGGAAGCTCCGCCCGTCACCTCATCCGGTCGGCTACGCCGGCCTGGTGACACTAGGCGCCGAGTCGCGTGGCGGCGGTCCGGATGGCTTCGTCGCTCGCCGTGGAGGAGACCCGCAGATACGCCGGGTCGCCGTAGAACTCCCCCGGGCTGACGATGATGCCCAGATTCGCCAGATCGTCGATGTCAGTCCAGCAATCCCCGGACTTCGACCTCACCCACACGTACAGCGCACCCTGCGGCATCGCGGCGTCATATCCGGCCGCGCGCAGTCCGCGCACCAGCGTCTCCAGACGCCGACGATACCGGTTCCGCTGCGTCGCCACCGCTTCCATGTCCCGAAGCCCGGCGACCATCGCGGCCTGACATGGCCCGGAGATGATCTGACCGATCTGCTTGCGAACGTTGAGCATGGGAGCCAGCAGATCATCGTCCCCGGCGATCAGCGCTGTACGATATCCCGCCATATTCGACTGCTTGCTCAGCGAATACAGGCACAGCAGACCGTTCGCGGAGCCCCCGCACACCTCGGGAGACAAAATGCACGGCGTGGCGGAGCAACCGTTCCCGCCTTCGCCCCGCCAGTCCATCAGCGCATAGCATTCATCAGACACCACCACGGCACCGATCCGCCTGGCCGCCGCAACGATCCCGCGCAGCTGCTCGGCGTCCAGCACCTCACCGGTCGGGTTCGACGGCGAATTCACCCAGATCATCCGCACACCCGGCACGTTCACCCAGGATTCGAAGTCCGCCACATCGACCTTGAGCGCGCTCGCCCCGGCCAACTGAGTGCCGATCTCATAAGTGGGGTACGACACGCGCGGCTGAACCACCACGTCGCCCTCCCCCAGACCCAGCAGGCTAGCCATCAGCGACACGGCCTCCTTGGAGCCCTGCGTCGGAATCACGCCGGCGTGCAATGCCGTGAGATCAACCCCGCGGGCACGCAGGAACCAGCCCACGATCTCGGCCCGCAGACTCTCGGTACCGCGGGTGACCGGATACCCGTAGGCGTTCGGATCGTTCGCCGCGTCGGCGAGCGCCCGTCGCACCGAATCCGGTACGGCGTCGACCGGCGATCCGATGGACAGGTCGATCATGCCGTCCGGATGCCGCGCGGCCGTCTTCTTCGCGGCGGCGAGCCGCGACCAGTCGTATGGCGTGCTGAATGGTGCAAATCCCACGTTCGATTCCTTCCGATCCCCTTTATGGGCAGTGCCCCCTATACGGACAGTGCCCCTTATATGGGCAAATACCTCTTATACGGACAGTGCCATGTGGACGATGTCCCGTCCCTCATACGGAAAACTCCCCATACCCATATCCGGGATGGGGAGTCCGCGTCTCGTTGCCGATCGATATCAGCCAATACCGTGCCGATGCCGGCCGACGTCGGCGATCAGCCCTGATTCTGCGGAGGCAGAGCGGCCACCTGCGCCTGATCGTGGTCGATCTCACCGAAGCCGGAGGCCCCGCCCTGATCGCCCACCGCGGCGAAGAAGTCCACCGCGGCGTCCTTGTACCAGGACCACTCCTCGGGCAGATCATCCTCGTAGAAGATGGCCTCGGTGGGGCAGACCGGCTCGCAGGCGCCGCAGTCGACGCACTCGTTCGGGTTGATGTACAGCGTGCGCGGACCTTCGTAGATGCAGTCCACCGGGCATTCGTCCACGCAGGCCTTGTCCTTCACGTCCACACAGGGCTGAGCCACAACATACGGCATAGTTCGATCCTCCTTGCATCATCACCCGGCGGGGTCTTCGACTCGCGCCGCCGCCTGCCACCGGGCCTCCACCGCTTCCCGCGGCGTTTCGCATACTGGTCGTCAGTCTACGCCGCCCCCACAACAGCGACGCGACTCCGGCTATTCGACGATGTCGCCCTTGAGCTGGTTCAACCCCAGACGGGAATGCCGGTATCCGTAGACGAAGTAGATGATGAAGCCGACGATCAGCCACACCACGAACCGGGCCCAGGTGAGCACGGTGAGGTTCAGCATCAGCCACAGGTTCGCCAGACCGATCAGGATCGGCACCCACGGGTTGCCGGGCATGGTGAACGAACGCTTGAGGTCGGGGCGCTTGCGGCGCATGATCGGAATGGAGATGGCCACCAGCGTGAACGCGGACAGGGTGCCGATGTTCACCATGTCGGACAGCACGCCGATGTCGAAGAACGCGGCGACGAGAGCCACGATCACGCCGCAGACGATCTGCAGCATGGCCGGCGTGCCGTGAACGCCGGTCTTCGACAGGCCTCGGGGCAGCAAACCGTCGCGGCTCATGGCGAACACGATGCGGGTGAGTCCGAGCAGCAGCACCATGACCACGGTGGCCAGACCCAGCACGATGCCGAAGCTGATGATCTTTGCCGCCCAGTTCGCGCCGACCAGTTCGAACGCGGTGGCGAGCGACGGGCTGTCGGCCTTGGCGAGATCCCGGTAGGAGACCATGCCGGTGGTGACGACGGCCACGGCCACGTACATGATGATGATCAGCAGCATGCCGATGCCGATGCCCAGCGGCACGGACTTTTTCGGATTGTCGGTCTCCTCGGCGGCGGTGGCCACCACGTCGAAACCGATGAACGCGAAGAACACGAGGGCCGCGCCGGACAGGATGCCGGGGATGCCGTAGATCGACGGGGTCATGCCGGTGGCCCACTGCCACAGCGGCTGCGCCCAGATGCCGGTGACCTCGCTGGATGCGGTCTGCACGGTGTCGGCCGGCTGGCTCGGCGGGATGAACGGCGTGAAGTTGGAGGCCTTGACGTAGAAGAATCCGACGATCACGACGAAGAACACGATGGCGATCTTCAGCACGGTCATCGCGCCGTCCACTCGGGCGCCGAGCCTGGTGCCGAAGACGAGCAGCGTGGTGAAGAACGCGACGATGATGATCGGCGCCACGTCGAGCACGAACGATCCGATCTGGACGTTCGTATTGAGATTCCAGCCCATCAGCCGGAAGAAATCATTGAGATACACACCCCAGTATTTGGAGATCACCGAACCGGCCATCAGCATTTCGAGGATCAGATCCCAGCCGATGATCCATGCGACGATCTCGCCGACGGTGGTGTAGGTGAACGTGTAGGCGGAACCGGCCACGGGGATCATCGACGCGAACTCCGCATAGCACATCACGGCCGCGCCGCAGACGATGCCGGCGATGATGAAGCTGAGGATCACGGCCGGGCCGGCGTGATACGCGGCGGCCTGCGCGCCCACGGAGAAGATGCCCGCACCCACGGCGACGGCCACACCCATGATGGCGAGATCCCACCATTTGAGATTACGCTTCAGTTTGCGGTCGGCCTCGTCGGTCTCGGCGATGGTCTGCTCGACCGTCTTGGTCCTCAATAGATTCATAGGTTCTTCTCCTCATCGGGTACAGCCTTTGAAGAGGATAGACAATGAATGTGACTATGCCAAGTCCATGAGGTCACGCGAATACGAAATCACCGCAGATCAAGTCCCACGCACACCGGTTCCGGCACCAGCCGCACGCCGAAGGCCCGTTCGACGCCGTTCTGCACGGTGCGGGCGAGCCGGACCACATCCTCGGCGGTGGCGTCGCCGCGGTTCGTCAGGGCCAGCGTGTGCAGTGTGGAGAGCGTGGCCGGCGCGTTCTCATCCACGCCGAATCCCTTGTGGAATCCCGCGTGGTCGATCAGCCAGGCGGCGGACGTCTTGACGCCGGGCGTGCCGTCGGGCAGCGTGACGTCGAACCTCGGGGCGTCGTCTGGCAGAGCCGCCGCCTTCTCCACCGTCAGCTGCGGGTTCATGAAGAAACTGCCGCAGGAATGACGGTTCCAGTCACGGTCCAGAGAGCCGGTGGCCGCGTACAGGCCTCCGAACGCCGCCTCCACGTTCTCCGGCTTCTTCGTATCGCGCATCCACTCGTTGTAGTAGCGGTTCGGATCCTCCAGCATGCCCTTCGACGCACGCACCTTCAGCACGGTTTCACGGATCACCGCGGTTGCCATCCGATCACCGAGCTGCACGTTCAGCGCCTTCGCCAGCTGGGGGAAGTTCACCACACCGGTGGCGCTATGCCGCAAAGCGAACGTGACCGACAGCACCACGTACCGGGGTGTGGGGAAGAACTCGTCGGCCGGCGTGGCCGGCGCCGCATACATGCTGGTCTTCAACGCGGACGTGCGGTAGCCGAAGCCCAGCTGACTGGCGGAAAGCTCCTCGACCTTCAGGGTCCTGCGATCCCACACCTCCACGGTGTCGACGCTGGTGCCGACCTCCTGACCGTAGGCTCCGATGTTCTGCACCACGGACGCTCCCACCGTGCCGGGAATGCCGGAAAGCCCCTCCACGCCCTCAAGGCCGAGACGCACGCAGAACTCGACGAGATCATCCCAGTTGGCACCCGCCTCCGCATTGACATGCACGGTACGATCCTCCCCCTCCACGGGAGCCACCTCGTCGGGCACGGAGATGGTACGGCGGGCGTCGCGCACCACCACACCCATGAACGGTTCGTCCGACGCCAGCAGATTCGATCCCCCGCCGATCACACACAGCGGCAGGCCCTTCTCGTCCGCATCGGTCACGGCCTCGATCACGCCCACGCGGGAATCCGGCTCGACGAAACGGGCGATGGGGCCGCCGACGCCAATGGTGGTGAGATCTGCAAAACTCGGAGTGCTCATAAGGCCCCACCATACTGCATGCACTGCATCGCCAATGCATGCGTCGCATCGGAGCGGGATTCGATGCGCTTCGCCTGGGTCGGGACGGCACCGGGCGGCCGACACACTCAAGGCCGTTCGGCCCCACGGCCGGGCGAGCCGGCCGCTAGCCTACGGTCGGCCACCCGATGCCGTCCCTCCCGTCTCCTGATTTCCCTTACTTGGTAAAACGGCTCATCAGGAGACCATTTTCGGGGCGTACATGAACGTTTCTGCCAATGATGACCGGAAAAAACAAAAAACCCGACCGCATGGGTCGGGTTTGACGTTTATGCAGATGCTCTGCGGAGACTCAGCGGGTCTCGCGGTGCACGGTCTGCTTGCCGCAGCGTGCGCAGAACTTCTTGAGCTCAAGACGATCAGGAGTGTTACGACGATTCTTGGTCGTAATGTAGTTACGCTCCTTGCACTCGGTGCAGGCCAGCGTGATGCCGGGACGGATATCGGCGCTTTTTGCCATCATTCACCTCTGTAGTAGATTGCCCGCCGGAATTGTCCGACGTCTTGTAGCGAGGAAGAGACTCGAACTCTTGACCTTACGATTATGAGTCGTACGCTCTAACCAGCTGAGCTACCCCGCCATGAGAGCCTCGAGTGAGAATCGGACTCACGACCTCTTCCTTACCAAGGAAGTGCTCTACCACTGAGCTATCGAGGCGTGGCGGATAGTGGATTCGAACCACTGAAGCACGAAGCGGCTGATTTACAGTCAGCTCCCTTTGACCGCTTGGGAAATCCGCCAGTCATCACCGACCCGAGAAGCTGTCTCGTTTTCGGCAACTTGAGTATCTAATCACACAATCCCGGATCGCGCAAACCGGCGCGCATTCGGCGTGTCGCGCAATGCCGGGATCGCCGCAAACCTTAGAAATCCCAATCGTCGTCGTCGGTTTCCACGGCCTTTCCGATGACGTACGACGACCCGGATCCGGAGAAGAAGTCGTGGTTTTCGTCGGCGTTGGGCGAAAGCGCGGCGAGGATGGCGGGATTCACGCGGGTCTCCTCGGCGGAGAACATCGCGGGGTATCCGAGGTTCATCAGGGCCTTGTTGGCGTTGTAGCGCAGGAAGCGCCGCACGTCGTCGGCCAGCCCGACCGCGGAGTACAGGCTGTCGGTGTAGGCCTTCTCGTTGACGTACAGCTCTTCGAGCAGGGTGTGCGTGTAGTCGTACATGTGGCTGCGCTCGGATTCGGAGACCCGCTCCAGACCCTTCTGGTACTTGTATCCGATGTAGTAGCCGTGCACGGCCTCGTCGCGGATGATGAGGCGGATCACGTCGGCGGTGTTGGTGAGCCGCGCGTGGCTGGAGAAGTACAGCGGCAGGTAGAAGCCGGAGTAGAACAGGAACGATTCGAGCAGCGTGGAGGCGACCTTGCGCTTGAGCGGATTGTCGCCCTCATAGTAGTTGAGCACGATCTCGGCCTTCTTCTGCAGGAATTCGTTCTCCTCGCTCCACGCGAAGGCGGCGTCGATCTGCTTGGTGGAGCACAGGGTGGAGAAGATGCTCGAATAGCTTTTCGCGTGCACGGATTCCATGAAGGCGATGTTGGTGTACACGGCCTCCTCGTGCGGGGTGAGGGAGTCGGGGATCAGCGAGACCGCACCGACGGTGCCCTGAATGGTGTCGAGCAGGGTGAGTCCGGTGAACACGCGCATGGTGAGCGTATGCTCCTCCTCGCTCATGGCCTGCCAGGAGGGGATGTCATTGGAGACGGGGATCTTCTCGGGGAGCCAGAAGTTACCGGTGAGGCGGTTCCACACTTCGAGGTCCTTGTCGTCCTCCAGCCGGTTCCAGTTGATGGCGGTGACGCGGTCGATGAGCTTGAGGGGTTTGCGAGGGATGGAAATCGGTGCCATGTCAGGCCTCCTGTTCGATTGCGGCGGCCGGGGTGGCCGCGATGGTGAATTCCTCGGGCGCCGTGAGACGCAGGATCATGCGGTATACGAATCTGGACATTGGGTTTGGAGCTCCTTTTGCGGTTGGTGTTTTGGATGCGTGCGTATGGGCGGCCTCACAACTCGTGTTTTTCGGTGGCGAATCGGCCGTTTTCGACGCCCGCGACGCGAGTTGTGAGGCCGGCTTCGTTCGGTCGACCTCCTCAGTCCGCCTCCGGCGGCCAGCTCCCCCGATCCCGGGGAAGCCAAGCGCACCCGAAGGTGCGTCGAGCCTGCCGCAACGCCGGCGACGCTCTCATGAAAACCGCAGGATGCGTGCGGCATGTGTGCGGCAGGGGATGAAGGCGTACGAAGGTACGTCGAATCCCCGGCCGTGCGCATGACGCTCCATCCTGCGGTTTTCATTCGGGGCTCATAGGACGCAGGCGTAGGTGCAGGTCCCATCCACCTCCGTTCCTTCGAGTGCTTCCTGACGGATGCGGATGTAGTAGAGGGTTTTGATGCCTTTGCTCCAGGCGTAGATCTGGGCTTTGTTGATGTCACGGGTGGTGGCGGTGTCGGGGAAGAAGAGGGTGAGGGAGAGTCCCTGGTCGACGTGGGGGGTGGCGGCCGCGTAGGTGTCGATGATGGGCTTCCAGCCGATTTCGTAGGCGTCGCGATAGTAGGCGATGTTGTCGTTGGTCATGTAGGCGGCCGGATAGTAGACGCGGCCGGTGCGACCTTCCTTGCGGATTTCGATGCGGGAGGCGATGGGATGGATGGAGGAGGTGGAGTGGTTGATGTAGGAGATGGATCCGGTGGGCGGGACGGCCTGAAGGTTCTGGTTGTAGATGCCGTCGGCGCGGATGGCGTCGGCGAGGGCGGTCCACTCGTCGCGGGTGGGGACGGTGATGCCGAAGCGGGCGAAGAGGTCGCGGACGCGCTCGGTCGCGGGTTCGAGGGAGCGGGAGCCGTCGGTGTACTTGTCGAAGTAGTTGCCGGATCCGGCGGGCCTGGCGTAAGCGGAGCGCTCGAATCCGACGAAGGGGCGGCCGTGTTCGACGGCGAGGAGGTGGGAGGCCCGGTAGGCGTGGTAGGCGACGGTCATGAAGTAGATGTCGGTGAAGTCGAGGGCTTCGTCGGAGCCGTACTGGATGTGCTCGCGGGCGAGGAAGCCATGGAGGTTCATCTGGCCGAGGCCGATGGCGTGGCCTTCGTCGTTGGCGCGACGGATGGAGGGGACGGAGTCGATGGAGGTGCGGTCGGCGACGGCGGTGAGGGCGCGGACGGCGGTTTCGACGGTTTCCGCGAGACCGTGGCCGTCGCTGCCGTCGATGGCCTTGGCGATGTTGAGGGAGCCGAGGTTGCAGGAGACGTCGCGGCCGACGTGGGCGTAGGAGAGGTCGGCGTTGTAGGTGCTGGGTTCCTGGACCTGGAGGATTTCGGAGCACAGGTTGCTCATGGCGATGCGGCCGTCGATGGGGTTGGCGCGGTTGACGGTGTCTTCGAAGACGATGTAGGGGTAGCCGGATTCGAATTGGATTTCGGCGAGGGTCATGAAGAATTCTCGCGCGTCGATGTAGGTCTTGCGGATGCGGTCGTCGGCCACCATTTCGTCGTAGTGCTCGCTGATCGGGATGTCGGCGAAGGGCTTGCCGTAGACGCGTTCGACGTCGTAGGGGCTGAACAGCGCCATGGGCGCCTTGGTCTTGGCGAGCCGGAAGGTGACGTCGGGGATCACCACGCCGAGGGAGAGCGATTTGATGCGGATCTTCTCGTCGGCGTTTTCGCGCTTGGTGTCGAGGAAGCGCATGATGTCGGGATGGTGGGCGGAAAGATAAACGGCGCCCGCGCCTTGGCGCGCGCCGAGCTGGTTGGCGTAGGAGAAGCTGTCTTCGAGCAGTTTCATCACCGGCACGACGCCGGAGGACTGGTTTTCGATGTGCTTGATGGGCGCGCCGAGTTCGCGCAGGTTGCTCAGCAGCAGGGCGACGCCGCCGCCGCGCTTGCTCAGCTGCAGTGCCGCGTTGATGCCGCGGGAGATGGATTCCATGTTGTCTTCGATGCGCAGGAGGAAGCAGCTCACCGCCTCGCCGCGCTGGGCCTTGCCGAGGTTGAGGAAGGTGGGGGTGGCGGGCTGGAATCGGCCGGAGATGATGGCGTCGGCGTATTCGATGGCTCGGCTTTCGTCGCCGGCGGCGAGTTCGAGCGCCACGGCGACGGCCCGCTGCTGGAAGTTCTCGAGGTAGCGTTTGCCGTCGAAGGTCTTGAGGGCGTATGAGGTGTAGAACTTGAACGCGCCGAGGAAGGTGCCGAATTCGAAGCCGAGGGCGTCGGCGTGAGCGTGGATGCGGTCGAGGAACTCGGGGGTGTACTGCGCGAAGACGTCGCCGTTGTAGTAGTGGTTGTCGATGAGATAGCGCAGCCGCTCGGCCGTGGAGCCGAAGGTCATGGTGCTGGCCGCCACATGGCCGTTGAGGTATTCGCGCACGGCGTCGTGATCCCTGTCGAATGGGATGCGCCCTTCATCGTCGTGCAGGTTGAGCATGGCGTTGAGGGCGTGCCAGTCGTGGGCGGGATCGTAGGAGAGAAGCCCTTCGCCGGTGTTGTCCAGGTTCAGTGCGGTGGCGCTCAGATCGACCATGGGTGTGCTCGCTTTCGTGGTTGATGGAATAGTCGGACGATGAGGGGATGAACGATCGGGTGCTGTTCGAATGATCGAACCGTCTGGACCGCCGGTCAGCGGCCGGCGCCGTGCGTGAAGAATTCGACGAGGCCGTCGCGCACTCGGTCCCGGTCTCCCATGGTGCCCATGAGTTCGAACCGGTAGAGGAAGGGCACCTGGCATTTCGAGGCGATCACGTCGCCGGCCACGGCGTACGCCTCGCCGAAGTTGGTGTTGCCGGAGGCGATGACGCCGCGGATGAACGCCCGGTTGTCGGGATCGTTGAGGAACCGTTTGACCTGCACGGGCACGGCCTTGGCGATGCTGCCGCCACCGTAGGTGGGCACCATGAGCACGTAGGGTTCGCGGACGTTCAGCGCCGGTTCGGCGGCGCGCAACGGCAGCCGGTAGACGTTGATGCCCAGTTCGGGCAGCCGGCAGTCCTCCACGAATCGCGCCGTGTTCTCGGAGGCCGAGGAGAAATACACGAGCGCGCCGATCGCATCGCCTTCGGCGACGTGCTGCGGCGCGCTCGCATCGTGTGGTGTGGCCATGACTCCCCCGTGGTGACGCATCGGTCCAAGTCGCGTTCCGGTCGCGTTTCGACATCACGCTTGGATTCAAAATTTCCGAGACATCACTATATATGGCACGTCAATGGCAAGCAAACACTAGATATAGGGTTTTTCGTGGGATATCTCACATTTTGTCGACGTGTCGGCAATGGATCGGCGACGTCTCGTCCACGAAACGACGCCGATCCGCCGGACGGTCAGATGCCGGCTTCCGCCAAGGCGTGGTCGATGTCGCGGATCAGATCGTCGGTGTCTTCGAGACCGACGGCGAGACGGAAGAATCCGCGGTGGAACGCCTCCGGATACAGATACTGACGTTCGTCGTCCTCGCCGAGGAACACGATCAGGCTTTCGTCGTGGCCGAGCGAAACGGCGGAGGTGATCACGTTGAGCTTGGAGACGAACCGGTTGTGCCCGTCGTGGTCGGCGTTGAGTCCGAAGGCGAGCACGCCGCCGAATCCGGAATCCTTGCGCGCCAGCTGGGAGACGGCCACGTCGTGATGCGGATGGGTTTCCAGCCCGGGGTATGAGACGAAGCGCACCTGCGGCAATGATTCGAGGTGCCTGGCGATGGCGAGCGCGGAGGCGTTGTGCTGCCGCATGCGAAGCGGCAGGGTGACCGATCCTCGGTTGATGAGCCAGGCGTTGAACGGGCTGATGATGCCGCCGTAGTTCACCTGCGCGGTGAAGCGGATCTCATTGGTGCGGGCCTTGGTGGTGGCGATCGCACCGCCGAGCGCGTCGCCGTGGCCGTTGATGTATTTGGTGAGCGATTCGATGACGATGTCGGCGCCGAGGTCGAGCGGACGCACGTTGAACGGTGTGTTGAAGGTGTTGTCCACGCTGACCAGCGTGTCGGCATTGTGGTCGTGGGCCAGTCGCGCGATGGCGGCGATGTCGGAGACCTTGAGCGTGGGGTTGGCCGGGGTTTCGATGTGCACCAGCTTGGTGTTGGGCTTCAGCGCGGCGGCCACGTTCGCGGGATCGAAGGTGTCGACGATCGAGGTTTCGATGCCGTATTTCTCGGGGAGGATCTGGTTGAGCAGCCGGTATGCGGCGATGTAGGTGGTGTCGGAGAAGATCGCATGGTCGCCGCGGTTGAGGAACGTGGTGAAGGTGGCGGCGAGCGCGGCCACGCCGGAGGCGAGCACGACGGCGTCCTCGGCGCCTTCGAGTCTGGCGAGTTTGGCTTCGAGATACCGCTGGTTGGGGTGTCCGTTGCGCGTGTAGAGGTTCACGTCGGAGCTGGACCAGTTGATGTCGGAGGGGTCGTAGGGCAGCGCGTAGGCGTTGGCGAGGGTGATCGGTCGTCGGATGGCGCCGGTTTCGGCGTCCACTCCGTTGCCGAGGTGGATGGAGAGCGTGTTGAATCCGAGGGGCGTGTCGTCGAACGAGAGGCCCTGATGCGTGAGGTCTGATGTCATGATTCAAGCGTGCCACGGAACACTGTTCCCCGCATCGGAGGCAAATCAGGGCAAACGTTGGAATATCGGGGTTTTCCAACTTGTCATAGATAGAATCTTCAATAGTCTGTGTCGGTTTGCGCCGGGCTGCGGTCGCGGCCGGATCGCAATCGGGTTGTTCGCCCCAGTATCGAGGAGGATATCGTGCTTGGAATCTACAGGAAGACGATTTGGATCATGACCGGCTTCTTCATCGTCGCGATAGCGGCCAGCCGGATCGTGCCGATGTTCTCCTCCGATCCGGTGGTGGCCATGTATGCGTATGTGCTGCCGTGGCTGGTGGCGGTGGTGATCGCGCTGTTCGTCGTCGGCGCCGATGAGGAGAACCGTCTGACCGTGGGCAAGGTGATCATCGTGACGCTGGTGGCCATGCTGCTGGTTTCGGCGGTGATCGGCGTGACGCTGTATCTGCTGGTGCCGTCGTTCCCCGCATTGTGGGTGTTCCGCGTGGGGTGGATCATCACGATCATCGGTGTGATCGTGGAGTCTCGGTTGGTGAACGCCGAGAACGTGGCCGCCGCGCAGCAGGCCGCCGAGGAGCGCGCCGAGGCGAAGCTGACCAAGCGGATCACGGCGCAGCGCGAGGCTCAGCAGGAGGCGCGGCGGCGTGCGATCGAGCGCGAGCGTCGCAAGCGAGCCAAGGCCGCCAAGCGCAAGTAAAGCCGCATACCGATACCAGCAACATACCCATGCGAACGCCCCGTACCGGGATGACCAGGTACGGGGCGTTCGCATATTCGGCATCGTCACCGGCCGCCCATGCCTCCGCCGCCTCCGCCGTCGGAGAACCCGCCGAAGCCGCCTCCGCCGAACCCCGATCCGGAGTCGGACGATCCGCTCATCGCCGAAGACAGCGCATTCTGCACGTCGTAGAGATTGTCGGAGAGCATCGTTCCCAGATCCATCGAATCAAGCGCCGTGGATGACGAATCGGCCGGCCCATCGGCCATGGACCCGTAGAACATCGCGTACATCACCGGACTGGAATCCCAGGTGTCCTGCATGTACGTGTCGTCGGCCAGCTGCGGGTAGAGGTCGCGCAGCTGCCTGGACACCGTCTCGCTGATGCCGAGCGCCGTCGCATACACCATGTAGAAGTCCCACATCGACAGGTCGGGCACCCCTCGTTTGGAGAAGTCCGAGAAGTCGAGCATGTAGCGTTTCAGTCCCTCCACGCGTTCGGCCACCGCGAGGCCCTCCGGGGTGAGCAGTTCCGATTCCGCCATCATCGGGGTGATGATGGCGAGGATGGCGGAGGCCACCGTCACGGGAACGCCGAGCAACGGCCAGTCGAGTATGACGAATCCGACCATGGACAGTATGCCGATGATGACCGTCACCAGCATCGGCACCATCGAATACCGGGGTGTGGTGTAGGTGAGCGTTCCGCCGAATTCCATGGCGAGCTGATTGTCGTAGGCCCGGAACAGCCGGTTGAAGCTTTCGGGGTCGTCCTTGACCGTCTTGCGCAGTTCCGTCATCGTGAAGGAGCCGCCATGCCGCGTGCCGGCCCGCCGCAGTATGGCGAGCAGCGCCTCCTCCGTCGCGGTCAGAGGCTGGCGTCCCGCAGCCGTGGCGGCATCATCGCGCATGGTTACCTGCACGTCCGACTTTCCCTTTCGCGATGTCGGCTGCACGGTCAGACCGATCCGCCGCTTATGGGCCAGCGACAGCATGGTGGCCGAAAGCCCGTTGCGATACACCCGCCGTCCGGAACCGGCAAGCTCGTCGATCTTCGCCGCCACGGCCGGGGACACGCCGGGATCGTCCCGCCAATACGGCATGTCGCCCTTCGGACGGTTGAGCCGGCGCGAATGACGGATCGCCCAGACGTTCCAGACCAGCATGGCGACGAACAGCACCGCGCTCGCCACGCACAGCATGATCGTCCTGCGATGTCGGGCCTCCTGCTTCGCCTGCCATTCCTCGGCCATCCGCCGCTCGCTAGCCTTCACGTCGTCCGATGTGCGGTCGGCGTGCCGTTTGGCCTGGGCCGCCAGCGCCTTCGGGAAGAGAGCGTGCACCTCCACCGGCGTCTGCGACGGCAGTTCGTCGATCGTGAAGGTCGCCGCGCCGGTGTTGGCGATGGCAAGGTTCGACGTGGCGCCCTCGTAGTGCAGCCATGCCCTCACCGTGGAGTGGGATGCCGAATCGGGCCACGAAATCGTGCCGGTCACCGTCTTCGCATACACGCCGTTGGACTGGTCGAGGAACTGCCAGTTGAATTCGGCGGCGTCCGAAAGCCCTGTGATCGCATTGACCGCGGTGTAGGAGATGCGGAACCGGGCCGTGCCGCTGTCCACGGGATCGATGTTCCATCCGAGCTCCAGTCCCTCCCCCGTATCGGTGAGATACCAGCTGCCGGCGAGCGCGGCGTACTGGCTGTCGTCCACGCCCTGCGGGTCGGGCAGATCGACCCGCCGGAACTGACGACCGGAATCAAGGTCGGTCACCGTGACGTTCTTGATGCCGTCGTACGCCGTCGGCTTGGATTGGAATGTGCGGTACAGCTGATGCCACGGCCGCGCGCTGCCGTCGTCGTTTTCGCGGGATTCGAAATTCACGTCCCATGTTTCGCTGATGCGCAGGTCACCATTGGACTGGACCTTCACGTCGTAGGTGAGCGCGTTCAGCGTCATCGGCTCGTCGGAGCCGCGCACGCCGCAGCCGGCGAACGCCAGCAGCCCGGCCATGGCCAGCAGCACGGCGATCATGCCGCGTAGGACGCGAACCGCACGGCCGGCTCGTATCATCCTGCCGTGCACGATGCGATCCGCCCGCTTCCCGTTTATGAAACTTCTTCGATCATTCATCGCAATCCCCTCTGCTGATCTTCCGGAAACGCCGGTCATCCGGAAAACGCCGACCATCCGAGGCCCGGCGTTCGCGGCCGTGACCGGCGCATGGCCGGAACCGGTATGCAGCCAGCGTTCACGGTCAGAACCGAACCTGCGGCACGGCCCTGTCGGACTCCTCGACCTTGAAAAACTCGCGTTCGGTGAAATGGAACATGCCGGCCACGATGTTGCTCGGCACGGTCTGGATCTTCGTGTTGTACTTGAGCACGATGTCGTTGAAGAACTGCCGCGCGTAGGCGATCTTCTCCTCCAGCTCCCTAAGCTGCCCCTGAAGATCGATGAAGTTCTGATTCGCCTGCAGCTGCGGGTAGGCTTCGGCCGTGGCCAGCAGATTCATCAGCGCCTGCCCCACCTGCTGTTCGGCGGCCGCGCGCTCGGCCGTGGTGGTGGCTGCGGCGGCACGGGCACGGGCTTCGGTCACCGCCTGGAACGTCTGCGACTCGTGGGAGGCGTATCCCTTCACCGTCTCCACCAGATTCGGAATCAGATCGGCACGGCGCTTGAGCTGCACGTCGATCTGCGACCAGCCGTTGTCGACCTTGTTGCGCAGCGAAACCAGAGCGTTGTAGGTCATCACCGCCCAGATCAGCACAATGGCGACGATGACGACGAGTATGACGACGGTGAGGTTCATGAGGGTTCTCCTTCGAATCGACGGCGGGTTCCGCCTGGCGAACAGCCGCGTACCGATTCCATTATGGCCGGTTCCTACGACGCTCCGACGGCACGCGCGGCGGTATGACGCTCCGCACCACGGACGGGGGCAGCAACGCCGTCCCGACACGACGAAGCACGCCGGCCACACCCCCGTATCTATGCCGATACGTCGTGCGCAGCGACTGGCGGACCGCTTCGACGTCGGCGATGATCCGCTCACCACCGCAGTTCTGGCTGACGCCACTTTCATGCCGACCGCGACCGCTTTCATGCACACCGCCATCAGGCCGGGAGAACGCCGATTCGACGGCGCGCTCGGCGCATCGGTCGACGATGCCGCACAATCGGACGGCATCATCGGAACCGTCAACTCCCCTACCGTTCTCGCCGTCGATTCTTTTCTCGCCGTCGATTCTTTTCTCGATCAGCGCCGCGATCTCACGATCGGTGGCACCGGAAGACCATCGGATGCCGCAGTCCCATGCAGCATCGGTCATCTCCCGCCATGCCGGACGCCACGAATCACCGCCCCCACGGCGGATAAGCCGGTATCGGCGGGCGCGTCGATGCCGTCGCACCCATAGTCCCGCGGTCAGTACGATGGTGATCACCGCCAGCGTCGCCGCCGCGGCCAGCGCCCGCCAGCCGTATGCGGTGGGCCAGGCGTATGCGATGGGCCAGATGCCCGTCGACCCATCCGGCGCGGTCGAAGCGTTGTCATCCGACGTATCCGCTGAATCGTTGCCATCACTGGACGGCGTCGCCTCGCCGGACGGGTCGGCGGTACCGGCAACTCCGGAACGCGAATCTTCGGTCGAATCGGATGACGGGCCGCCGGAGGAGGTCGTTGGCGAAGCGGCCGCATCACCGGCGCTCGTGCTGCCGGCAGCGGCATCAGCCGCGACATCGCCGGCGGAGGAGGCATCAGCCGTAGTGTCATCGGCGGCGGGCGTCACGTCGAACGGCATCCATCCAAGACCGTCGATGTACGCCTCCACCCAGCTGTGCAGCTGGTTGCTCGCCACGGCGTACGAACCGCTCGATCCGTCCGAACCATTGTCACCGCTGCCGGGAGCATAGCCGAGCACCATGCGCGTCTTCACGCCCATGGCTCGGCCGAGCACCGCCAACGCGGACGCGTAATGCGCGCAGTATCCGGTTTTGCGGTCGAGGAAATCGCCGATTACCTCCATGTTGCTGCGGCCGGAACCGTCCGGGGCGTCGAGGGAGTAGGAGAATCCGTTGGTAGTGAAGTAGTTCACCAGATAGCGCATGGCGGCGATCTGCTCGGCGGCGGTGCGACCGAGAGTCTGAACGCCCTGACTCTTCGCATCCTCGACGACCGCGGTGATCTGCTTCGGCAGATGAGCCGGCAGCTCGTCGTAGCCGTTCGGCGCTCTCATGGAGAGGTCGTATGGATCCTGATACGAGGAGCCGTCGGTGCCCCACCCTTCGGCGGTGATGAAGATGTAGATGTCCCGCGGCAGTTGGTCGAGGTATTCCTTCGCGACCGAGCCGACCATGCGGTTGACCATCCACGACGGCGGATCGAGATCCAGCATGTAGGAGCGGACGTAGGATCGGCCGGAACGTTGGCCTTGCGTATCGGAGTCCGCAATATCGCCGGATTGCGAATCGTTTGACCGCGAACCGTCGGTGTTTTCTGCCGATGTATCGTCGGTGATCGGCGTGGCCAGGATCATCCGTTTGTCATTGATGCGGTGTCCGGCGATGAATTCGGCGGTGAGTTTCAGACCTTGCTGCGTGAACGTGCCGATGGTCGTGCCGGTCTCATCGACCAGCCGGTCGGCCCCATCAACGGACCGGTCGGCCTCGTCACCGGCCCGGTCGCTGACGACGCGGACCCGCATGATCTGACGTTGACGCGCGGCTTCGGCACGGTTCCTCAGATTCGTCAGCGCGGTGATGCGCCGGAAGTCACCGGTCGATGCGATCGGCGCCAGATACCGGCCTTCGGCGGTGTAGGTCATGCCGCTTTCGGTGCCACCGGAGGCGGAGTAGATGGCGGCGTCACCGCCCCGACGCCACCCCGCTCCCGTGCCGTCGGCGTCCATGGCGCCGGAGGGTACGGGCAGGAATCGCGAGCGCAGGGCGTCGATGGTCACCGTGGCATTGACTGCGACGGACGGCTGGCCGGCGGAGCCATCGGACGCACCTGTGCCGTCCAGCATGTCGAGATAGGCGTCGATGGGGGTCTGCGCAGTGAAGAACGCGGAGTAGTCGCGCATTTCGACCGATCCGCGGCGGCCGTCGTTCGCATCGTTCACGGTGGAACCACCGTAGAATCCGCCGCCATCGCTCAGCCGTTCGGAGAACGACCAGGTGTCGCCGTCGAAGTCGTCGAGCGTGGCGAGACGGAAGTAGAGACGTTGATCGGCCGTATACGAGAACGCGGTGGTGGCGGACGTCTGGTTGATGCCGCGCCTGAGATCGACCATCGGATTGATGGCGCTGTTCGAGAACAGGCCGGAGGAATCGCCGAGCGGAATGTCCACGCGCTGCGCCATGACGACGGCGGGAGGGGTGAGCGTCGCCACGAGCGCGGCGACCAGCACCGAAGCGAGCATCGGCACGGGCGCCGGGAGCCGATGGCCGTGCGACGACCAGAGCAGCAGGATCGTCAGGCCCGCGCATGCCGAGATCAGCATCGTCGGCGCATCCGTGCCGAGCCACGCGTAGTTCACCGCCATCACGACGAGCGGCAGCAGACCGCAGATCGGCCACAGCGACCGGACGGCGAGCATCAGGCGCAGTATCACCGCCAGACCGGCGACGACAAGGATGATGAGAGCATCGGCGCGGGTGCTGATGACGATCGGCACGTATTGCTCGTAGATTTCCGTTGCCCCTCGTTCGAGGGCATCACGGACGGCGGCAAGAGGCGCCGTGGCGGCCCCGGTGATCGCGCCGCCATCCTGCTGTCCTGCGGACGCGGCGGACGGGACGGACTCGGCGGCTGGGACGGTGAGGCTCCGCACGCGCATCATCATGACGAGGAGACCGGTCGCGGCGGCGACGAGGGAGACGATCAGGCATCGCAGCATGCGGGTTCGGCGTCGCGCAGAGGGAATCGACGATTCGATGCCGATCACGGTGAACAGTGCATAGGCGAACCAGGTCCACCAGCCGGAGGAGAACAGCGACGTCGTCTGCCATACGGCGACGTCGAGCGAACCGGCAATGGCCAGCGCGGAGGCCACGGAAGGGATGACGGTAGGAACGGATGCCACGGAGGCGGCCGATCGCGATGCGGGCGCAGGATGCAATGCGGAATCCGTAGAACCCGCGGAATCCTTGGGATCCGGGCGATTACGGCGACGGGCGATGATCAGACGCCCGTCCGGCAGCATGCCGCACAGCATGGCTTCCAATGACATACCAACCGTGGCACCGGCCGGTATGGCCGCGACACCGGCCGCATCCCCATCACCGGCCGTGGTATTGCCGTCGGCCGTAGTATTGCCGGCCGACGTGGATTCGTATGACATGGATTCGTATGGCGTGAACAGGATCGCCGTGGACTGCGGTCCGAGCGCCGCGAGCCGTTCGACGATGTGATCGGCCCGTTCCCGGAGACCGACCACGTCCGTGTCCGGCTCCGCCCGCTTCGTCGGCTCCTCCGGTCGGACCGCGGCGAGGAACCGGGCGATACCGTCGATGTCGTCGTAGTCGTGCACACCATCCGTCACCGTCACCCTGCCGCCTGAGGCACGGATGGATTCGCACTGCCGCATGACCGAGGCCACGCATGCGGCAAGCGGATCGTCATCCGCCACCGGATCAACCGACCTGTGTTGATCAACCGACCTGGCCGGAGAGGCTGAGCGCGGCCACGTATCGAAGACGATCAGGGTATCGGCCGGCGTGGGCCGTCCACCGTCACGGGTCATCAGCTCCCCACGGTGGGCCGACTGTCGCCACGCGATCATCCGCCACGGATCGCCGGCCGCATACGCGCGCACGCTGGCCGCATCCATACGCTCCGCGCCACCCATCGTCCGTGATCCGACGGGAATCGCACGGCCATCCGCCGAATCGACGTCGGCAAGACGCCACACCTCCTTGTCCAAGGGGATCACGACGCGATTCGCCCATAATCCGAACATGCCGATCCACCGTACGGATACGGTGTCCAGTCGGTACAGGCCGCGGGACTGCGGAGCCTCTCCGACGAACCGGCGTATCGCATGATCATACTGGTCGAGCTGCGACCATTGACCATCGATGTCAGGCCGACCGGGAAACAGCCAACCCATCCACTGCCGACGATTCCGATGAGAACCGCGCGAGGCTGCGGCCACCCCGGTTCGTTCGCGGTAGCGCCGACGCAGAGCCGCAATATCGGTGCCGTCGATATCACCCGTGATATCCGTACCGGCGATCGCCGAGCGTACCAGCCGCCGCTGGACCAGCACGACGCCAAAGGAAAACAGCAGGACGGCGACACCGGCGATGGCCACCGCCATCAGCGAAGCCGCATCCACGGCCAGACCGAAGAACAGGCAGACCGCCACGACGAGCATCGCCACCGCGGCCCGGCATGTCGGACGCAGCATCGCCCGTCGATGTGCAGTCCCCTTACGACTACGGATGCTACGCATGATCGGCGCGCGGCGTCGGAAGCTCATCGAGTATGGAAACGAGGATTCCACCCGCCGCGGAGGATACGGACGGCGATCCGGCAGCGGACGACGATCCCACAGCGGACGCTGATCCCACAGTCGAACGCAGTACGAGACGATGAGCCAGCACCGGCACGACCAGCGATTTGACGTCGTCCGGCGTCACGTAGTCGCGGCGATGGATCATCGCCCGGGCGCGCGCCATGGACAGCAGATTCAGCCCGGCGCGCGGCGAGGCACCGAACCGTATATCAGAGTGCTCCCGCGTGGCGCGGACAATCGACACGATGTAGTCGGCGATCGACTCCCCCACGTACACGGATTCCACCTGTCGCTGCATGGCCAGCACATCACTCATGGAACAGATGCGTCGAACCGCGGCCAACGGATCGTTCACATGATCGGACAGCAGCATCGCCCGCTCCGCCTCGCGCGAAGGATACCCCAGCGACGTACAGGCCATGAACCGGTCAAGCTGGGCCTCCGGCAACGGATACGTTCCTTCGAGCTCGATGGGATTCTGCGTGGCGAGCACCAGATACGGCCTCGGCAGTTCGTGAGTCACCCCATCGACGCTGATCTGCCGTTCGGCCATCGCCTCAAGCATGGCGGACTGGGTCTTCGGATTGGCGCGATTGATCTCGTCGGCGATGACGATGTTCGCGAACAACGGACCGGGGTGGAATTCGAACCGACGGGAGTCCTGATCGAAAATGCTCACACCGGTCAGATCGGACGGCATCATGTCGGGCGTGAACTGCACACGACGAACATCCCCACCCACGCACTGCCCCAACGCACGCGCCAACGTGGTCTTGCCCACGCCGGGAACATCCTCAAGCAGCAGGTGCCCGCCCGCACACAGCACGGTGACGGTAAGCTCAACGGCCTCGCGCGAGCACGCCAGACCATCATCCAACACGTCGATGATGGTCCGAGCAGCATCCTCGGTGCCACGCCAAGCGGTATCCGGCGGTTCGGATTCAGCCATGAGTCCCCCAATCGCAGCATGTTCGCGCCATCTGCATCCCAGCCTAACAAAAAACTCCCGCCGAAACCGACGGGAGTCATGTCCGAAAACCGAACGACCGGACTGCTTAGTGCAGAATGGCCAGAATGTCACGGGCGGAGACGATCAGGTAGTCCTCGCCACCGTAGTTGACCTCGGTGCCACCGTACTTGGAGTACAGCACCTTGTCGCCTTCCTTGACGTCCACGGGGATGCGCTCGCCCTTGTCGTCACGACGGCCGGGACCAACGGCCAGAACTTCACCCTGCTGCGGCTTCTCCTTGGCGTTGTCCGGAATGTACAGACCGGAAGCGGTCTTGGTTTCGGCAGCGGCCTGCTTGATGATGACCTTGTCTTCCAACGGTGTGAGTGCAATCGACACTGTGTGCCTCCTCTTTTCTGTAAAGAGCAATCGATATTTCCCGCGCCAGAACGAAGAACCGGAGAGGCTGACGATCACTCAGGTGAACGTCCCTTTGCGCTATGAGTTATGGTAGCGCGAAATTAGCACTCTGCCAACTTGAGTGCTAATCCGGTTTGCCATCAGCGAAGACGCCGCTTCTCGATCATCCGCGGCGGCGGGCGAGCACGGCATCCACATCGCCGCCCAGCGAATCCGAAGTCTTCGCCGGAGCCGCCACGGCATCGCGCACCGCTTCACGAACGGCATCGCGGGTACGAGCCTCCGTTTTAGCTTCGGCACTCCGCTCGGCCTTCTTGGCGTCGATCAGCCTGCCCATCGCAGGATCCGGTGCCGGCACCACCGGCTTCTCATCCGGGGAGAGCTCCGTCCCGCCCTTGCCGTCCTGCTCGGATGGCTTCGCCACCGGCTTCGGTTCGGCATGGGCCACCTGCTTCGTGGACTTGATCTCCAGGCTCTGCGGCTCGGCCGACCTGACCTCCTGCCCGTGACGGGGAGCGCCCAGCGAGAAGGAGATGAGATCCTGACTCGCCGCCAGTTCGAAGGCGTCCAGCGCATGGGAGCGGGTGACCTTCTTGAGCTCGGCGGTGGTGTCCTCGGCTTCTCGGACCTGCTGGTCGGGCCGCGTCTCGTCGGACTGTGCGGATCCATCGGAAACAGCGGAAGCGACCGGCTCGGACGGCGACTGCACAGGCCGCTCCACCGGTGCGGCTTGGGGCCGAGACGACGCGGGTTGGGTCTGTGCCGGTACCGGCTGCGCCGACGGCTGCGACTGCGCATCCATATTGCGTTCGACGCCCGCCCCCGACGTCGTATCGGTACGTCTGCGGACCTTGCGGGGCGCCACCGACGCCGGCCGATCCGCCTCCGCCGCAACCGCGGCCGAGCCCGGACGCTCCCCATGCATCCTCATCTCACGCTCGGCGATCGCCGCCAGCTTCTCCGCCTTCGCACGCTCAATGGTCCGCTCGATCTCCGCTCGGGACATCGCATCCGTGGCGGCTTCCGCATCGGAAACGCCGGCCGCGCTCTTCGCCGCCGCTTCACGCTCGCGCTGCCGACGATGACGACTGGCCCGCTTGGCCTTCGCCACCTTGGTCTCCCACTCGCGGGCCTGCCGCGACGCGCGGGCGCCCAATGCCAGCACAACAGCGTCCAGAACCACGGGAATCAGGGCGAATGCGGGGCTGAAATGCAAGGCCAGAGCCAACACCAACACCAGCACGGCAACGGCAAGCAGGGAGATCACCAGAATCTGCCGTCTGCGTATGGCGGCGCGACGCAATCGCCTTACCTCGGCGATGCGTGCGTCGTCCAATACGGACACCTGCGCAGACGGCTGCATGGTGACCCCTTTCCCGGCGATTGTCCTGTGCTGATCGCCGAAGCTCATTCCTCCATCCATATCGATGATATGCAGTGACGAGGAATAACGGTCGGAGCGATGTTCCATCGCGTTCCTCATGCCTTGAAGCACCTGCCAAGGCTGAAGCCCGAAGAGAAGAATCGCTATGATCACCCACAACACCACACTTGCGAGCGAATCAAAATCCATGCCCTCTACGATAAGTGACCGGGCTGATTTTCAACACGGCCGGTGTCGCGTATTAACGAAATCCTCGCACGCAATGATCAATACCGATCAATATCGAATAATCGATGCCAGCGAGCAGTCCGATACCGACGAACAGTCCGATACCGACGATCATCGCAGGCGATCGATCACAGCCCCCTGCACGTCCGAGGCGAGCAGCACGTATACGTCATGGTCACGCCACCGGCCATTGACATACATATAATTACGCCGCAATCCCTCCATCGGCAGTCCCAGCTTCTCCGCCACCCGACGGGACCGCTCGTTTTCCAGCAGAATCGCGATCTCCAACCGGTGCAGCCTCGGCCCGGTCGGACTCGATATCGCCCAGTCGGCCAGCAACGCCACTGCCAGCGGCGCATACCCATGCCCGGCGTGTCCGCGGTCGATCCAATATCCCACGGTTCCCACGCGCATCGAACCGTAGCAGATCGCCCCCAAAGAGATCTGCCCGATGATCCTGCCGTGCAGCTCGACGACGAACATCACGGCTTCGCCGCGCCGCTCGCTACGCCGTTGCTGGGCGATCCACTGCGAGAACGTGATCGCGGGAGCATGCATCGGATCCCCGGACTCCCAGGGTCGCAGCCATTCGCCGTTGCGCTGCTTCACCTCACTCCACTCGTCCATGTCGTCCACCCGCATCGGCCGCAGACGCAGCGGCTCGAACGATGGTGGCGCGAACAGCACAGTCGGCACATGAAACGATTCACTTGACGACTCATCATCGTCGCGTTTGGAAAACAGCCGGAACATGACTCCCATATTCCGACGACGTGAGTACAACTGAGAGCATGACCGACGACATGACCGACGACATCGCTTCACGGAAACAGGTTCTGCGCAGGGAGGCGCTGACGCGACGACGAGCGGTCAGCGATTCGGAGCGCCGGCAGGCCGGCCGATCACTGGTCGACGCGGCGTTCCGGAATGGAGGCATATTCCGGATCGGCGAAGCATTCCAGCCCAATGATGCATTCGGAACCGACGGCGTATCCCGTTCCCAGTCCGGCGATGCGAAACCGATCACCGTGGCGGCATACGTGTCGATGGGCACGGAAGTGCCGATGATCGATCTGCTCGATTCGCTGATCGAACGGAATCCGAGGGTTCTGGTGCCGGTACTGGGTTCCGGGCGCGATCTCGGCTGGTCCGCATTCACCGGCAGTGACCGGCTCCACGATGCCGGCCCCCGCCGTCCGCAGGAGCCGGACGGTCCGGTATTGCCGGCCGAGGCCATCGCCGAAGCCGATCTGATCATCACCGCGGGGATCATGGTGGATCGTTCCGGCATTCGTCTGGGACGTGGAGGCGGATGGTACGACCGCATGCTTGCGCTGAAATCCCCGGAAGCCCGGGTGCTCACGGTGGTATGGCCGTGGGAATTCGTGGCCGGGCCGCTCCCCCATGAGCCGTGGGATCAGCCGGTGGACGGGGTGCTCACCCCGGAGGGCCTGACCATGTTCCGGTAGGTTCGCCGATTGCTATTGCGGCCGATCACGACCGCGGTTGTCAGGCGTGACGCTAGGATAGGTTCGGACTTTATCTATAGGAATGCATGATTCTGGAGGAACGAGAGTGCCTACCTATCATTACCGTTGCAAGAACTGCGGCTACGATTTCACCGAACAGCAGTCGTTCACCGACGACCCGATCACCGTGTGCCCCGAATGCCACGAAGAGCAGGTGCGCAAGGTGTATTCCGCCGTACCGATCGAATTCAAGGGAAGCGGCTTCTACCGCACCGATGGCGCGAAGAAGTAGTTCGGTGGTTTCTGAGCCGCGTTTCATGAAATCGGTTGAATCGGTGGATTTTCTAGGCTGATTCACATTCGACCACATTGGCCGCAACGGCCTGCATTTCATGCCTCCATCCAGCAAGGTGGAGGCATGAGTGTTTTCGGAGGCAAACGACACGGCAGACATGATCTGCGGACCAGACGGCGCAACGCCATGCTGTACCGGCTGGGCATCGCACTGTGCGCCGGACTGGCCGTATGGTCGGCACTGCAATGCGTATTGTCGCTCACCGCGAATCAGCCGATCGTGGTGGCAGCGGGCGGCATCGACCGCGGCGACGTGATTTCGGCGAGTCAGCTTTCCACCGTCACGGTGCCGGTATCCGCCGCGATGGGAGGGATGATCGACGAGCCTTCGCAGATCATCGGCAAGACGGCACGGGTAGACATCGACGTCGGATTCCCCGTACTCACCGCGATGATCGATGATGCTCCGGTTCCGACGGCGGATCAGACCACCGTGCAGGTCACACTGGCCAGCGTGCCGCAGTCGCTCACGCCTGGTGACGTGGTTCGTTTGGTGTCGTCGTCGGACAAGCCCCCGCACGCCACGCTGTCGTCGCACGCCACGGTGATCACCGTACCGGGAGCGGACGTCGGAGGAGCGGAAGAGTCGGCTGGCTCGGGATCAGGAGGCTCGGGATCGGGAGGATTGGGATCGGGAGGATTGGGATCGGGAGGATTGCTGTCCGGTTCCGACGATGACGGCGGCAGGACCGTAACGTTCGCCATGACGCCGGACGAGGCGCTGGCCACGCTCAAAGCCCAGCAGGAGCACCCCATCCTCGCCGTCCGCCAATAACGAACGGAGAGGATGACCTTCCCCGTAGGCTGAGCCCGTTTAGGGAACGCCGGAGGCGTTTCCAGGGCTCAGGCGAGCCGACAGGCGAGCTTACGGAACGCGGCCGTAAGGCCGTCCACTATTGCGGTTGAAGGTGGCCGGCAAAGCCGGTCGGATGAGGTGGTGGGCGGTTCACCTCGGCCGTAGCCGCCACGGAAAACGGCATCGGCCACAGACCGATTCAATTTCTCCGCGACCGACGGCCGCGCCCCTCATCAGTCAGCCTCCGGCTGCCAGCTTCCCCCACCGGGGGAAGCCAAAACATGACCTTCCCCGTAGGCTGAGCCCGTCGAGGGAACGTCGGAAGCGTTTCCAGGGCTCAGGCGAAGATGCGACCTTCCCCTTGAGGGGAAGGTGGCCGACGCAGTCGGACGGATGAGGTGGCAAGTGACCAAGCCTCGCCTTACCCGGATAGTTCAAAATCATCGAACGGATACGTCATATGTCTAATCTCACACCGTATGCTCAGCAACTACGCAAGAACATGACCCGAGAGGAGCGCAAACTATGGTTCGGCTTCTTCAGATCACTGCCGCTCACCATCAACCGTCAGAAGGTGATCGGCCCGTATATCGTCGATTTCTATTGCGCCAAAGCCCGGCTCGTCATTGAACTCGACGGCTCACAGCACTATCAGATTCCCGGTAAACGATCCGATTCGCGACGTGACGCATTCCTGCGCAACCAAAGCATGGAGGTGGCACGATATCCGAATAACGAGGTGAATCATCATTTCGAAGCGGTATGTGCCGACATTGCCAGACGAATCCATGATCGGGCGAAACGGTTCTCTTAGCCCCTCATCAGTCAGCCTCCGGCTGCCAGCTTCCCCCGGTGGGGGAAGCCAAAACATGACCTTCCCCGTAGGCTGAGCCCGTTTAGGGAACGCCGGAGGCGTTTCCAGGGCTCAGGCGAGCCGACAGGCGAGCTTACGGAACGCGGCCGTAAGGCCGTCCGCTATTGCGGTTGAAGGCGGCCGGCAAAGCCGGTCGGATGAGGTGGTGGGCGGTTCACCTCGGCCGTAGCCGCCACGGAAAACGGCATCGGTCGCAGACCGATTCAATTTCTCCGCGACCGACGGCCGATCCCCTCATCAGTCAGCCTCCGGCTGCCAGCTTCCCCCACCGGGGGAAGCCAAAACACTCTTGAGACGAAGGTGGCCGACCGTGTCGGTCGGATGAGATGATTAGCGGCGGCCTTCGGCGTCGAACTTGGCCCAGTGCGGGGGAAGCTCGTTGAGAATGCGGCTGTCGTCATCGGCGGATTTGCGCAGACGCTCGTCCAGCACCTCCGGATCGGTCGAATCCGCAACACCGTCATCACCGAACAAGCCATCCGCATCGAAGCGCTCGGTTCCCCTGAACACCACGCGCCGATGCGGACGCCGTCTGCGGGAAGCGCCCGCATCACCGGCGGCCCCACCCGCAGTACCCGCACTCCTGACCGCGATGCCTGCGGACTCACCTGCCACGGATCCGCCGACAACGCCCTTCGACTCGCCTTCGGCTTCCTCGGCGGCTGCGGCGGCACCTACGCTCCCGCTCACTGCGCATCCCCATACAGCTTCGACAGCTGAGCGACCACACGGTCCACCTCTTTGTCGGGGTTGACGAACGCGGCCACGCTCCATACCGTCATCACCGACCATCCCAAGGATTCAAGATCCTCCTTGACGAAACGGTGACGCTGACGGGTGGAGGGTATCGACATGAACGTCGAATCATCGGTGGTGATGGCCAGCGCATACGGCTTATCGGGAAGACCGACCACCAGCGGGATGCTCATGCCACCCTCGAAACCATAGTTGGACTCGACGCGCAGACCACGGGCACGGATACGATCGGCGAGATCGACCAGCAGCGTACTCGTCTCACCATCCAAGGCGTGCGGGACGGGCATCGGCACCTGATCAAGTCCTTCGCACCATACGAGCAGCCGCTTCATGAGCTGAGGGCCGGCCTTGCGCAGTCGGTCGTCATCCAGATCGGCCGAAGTGAACGACGAGACCACATCCACATGGGAGTGTGCCAACGCCAGCGCGTCGAGCAGCATCGAGGCGCCGCCGGGGGCTTCCAGCATGCCGAACTGCTGCAGAAGGCGTCCGTGCGTGGTGTGGGCGAACCCGAACGTGATGATCGCGTCCGTGGACTGCATGCCGCACACCTCGTTGAGGCCGATGATGCGAACGTGACGCAGGAACTTGCGCAGACCCGGATCCTTCGAGCTGCGCGCCTTGAGCTCGGCACCGATGCGCTGACGATGCACGGGCGAGATCGTGACGATGCTCAGCATGTAGGTGGCGGGCACGATGGTGAAACCGGTGGCGCGACGGATCACCAGATCCACCACGGCATCGATTTCGTTCTTGTTGCTTTCCACCAGACCGGTGGTGACCGAAGGAACGCCGGAAGCGCCCTCGACATACGTGTAGGTGACGCCGTCCTTCACATTGGACACGTTCAGCGCCAGAGGCACCTTGCCGTATCCGTTGCGTTCAAGGAACTGCGCGAGTCTGGGATCGCGCCGGTCGGGCCGTTCGACGAGCCGGAGCGGCTTAAGATACGGCATCAGCGCACGGACGATCGGTGAAGACACCGTTTCCTTATGGGCCAGAATCACCACCTGGTCGACGCGAGCCAGAACCGACAGCAGCTCCAGGGGACGAACATGGGCGGAGGCGTCGATCACGGCGATGTCGGCCAGATGCTCCAGCGCGGTATTGGAGACGAGCGCGGCCGGGCTCGCCACAAGAATGGGCTTGGCGGCCGTGAGGATGTTCGGATAGTCGCGACGCAGACGACTCAACGGCACCGGTGTGGGCGAGGCGAGCAGGGTGTGCAGCTGGTTGGCCTCATGCGAGCGCGAGTACAGCATTTCGCTCAGCCTCTTGGTCATCTCCTGATCGACCATCGGGCCCACGGAACGCACATGTTCGGCATCGACCTGATTGAACCGGTCGGAAGCGGCGGACAGCACCGAGCCGTCCTGATTGGAGATGATCGGCGATGCGTGCACGATCAGTTCGAAGATCGTGGTCCACCACGCCAACTGGAGCTCACCGGGCGCGGCTTCGGTGGCGATGCGACGGTTACGCAGATCGGCCACCAGTTCTCCCAGACCGTTGGCGTCGAAATCACGTTCGAGGCTGCTGCGCTCCGGCAGGGTGTCCAGCGAACGATGGTCGTCGAACAGTCCCTGCAACCGTGCCTCCAACGCATTGAACTGCATGGTTTCCAGTTCGGCGCCTTCGGGCGTGGCGGCCAGCACGGCGTCCAGTGCGGTCAGATCGGCGCCGATGGCCTCCTGCGTGTCGATGATGTCGTCAAGCTTGGGCGGCAGCACCGGCCATCCGCCACGAGGCACGAACATGCGCCACTGCTCCGCCTGCTTGGCCACGACGAGCAGCGCATCATGCAGGTTCTCCACCTGTGCGCCCACGCGCAGCAGGCTCTTGGCCTCCTTCACGTAGCGGCGACGCTCCCAGAAGCCCATGCTGCTGCCTTCGGCCTTGCGGTCGGCCTTAGACTTGGTCGCCTCGATCATCGCGGGAATGTCCCGCTCGAACACGTTGGGCTGGAACACGTCGAGCACGCGCCGCAGGTTCTTGAGCACCACCACCTGGCTGCCCCATTCCTGCATGGAGTCGGGGATCGGGAAGCCACACGTCTCCACCACGGAACGGATCTGCTCGCGGATGGCCGGCATCAGGGTATCCAGCAGACGAACCACGCGCTGATAGGCGTTGACCGCTTCCTGCTCGGTGTAGATGGCGGCGTGGAACCACGCGGTGTCTTCCGGGCTGATGGTGAATTCGCCCAGTTCGCCTGCGCGGACGAGCTTCTCGCTCCAGGCGTCCATGGAGCTGCCCAACTGGCGGGCGGCATCCTCGGACAGCCGAACATGGGTGGCGGGATGGGTGGGCAGCGACGAGATGCGAGCCAGATTCTGGATGGTCTCGTAGGCGGAGACGCCCCATTCCTTGTTCTGCCCGTGCAGATCGCCGAGATATCTGGTCAGACGGGTACGCACGCCCACCAGTTCGTCGGCCAGCTGATCGAAGTGGGAGCTGGCGCTGCCGGGCTGATATCCCACCGCGGCGATCAGCTGATGATCCACCGCATTGTTGAATGCGGAATCGCTGATGTCGAGCAGCATGCCGGACATGTCGTTGCGCTTGACCTGCTTGACGAACCGGCGCTTCTGACTGGTGACGCAGGGCACGTACAGCACGGTTTTGCCGTTCATGATCGCACGGCTGGTCACCGCGGATGCGATGTCGGCGGAGTGACGTCCGCCGGGCAGATCGATGAACGCCGAAGCGCCAGAGGAGACGATCTGGGCCGCATATCGGGCGACGTTGTCCACGTCGCCGATTTCCAGCTCGTTATGCGGATCGATGTCGTACGGCGTGTACGAAGGCACCGGATAGTCGGAGAGGAACCGTTCGGCCTTCTCGTTGCCGGCGAGCACATCCAACAGATCATTGCCGGTCAAAGCCCGCTTCATGCGGCGCATCAGTGTTTCGCCCTCGCTGAGGAACAGGGTGGAGGAATGGATGAAGCAGCCGAGAATGATCTCCCGTTCGATGACGAACGACTGCACGGCGTCACCCACCATGGTGGAGATGCGGGCGAACAGCGCGGAGGTCTCCGGGGAGCTGTCGGCGTACTGGGATGAATCAAGCAGCAGATTCTCGTTAAGCACCACGCCTTTGTCGCGCATCGCGGAGATGAACGCCGGGTTGATGCTTGCCGTGGCGGTGAACCGCAGCTGCGCGTGGGCCAGCGATTCGCTGTCGGGCTCCCTGTCCACCTGAATCGGATACAGCAGCAGCGGCATGGTGCATCCCGTCCAGCTGGCGACGCCCACGGCCAGCGAAAGCTGCGCGTCTCCCTCCACATTCGACATGGAGGCCTGATCCTCCAGCACGCGGGCGAGCCTACGCTGCCCGGCACGCAGCATGCCGGTGTCACGGAACAGATTGCTCAGCTGCACATGGCCGCTGGCGAACAGCTGGGCGATGCCCGAAGGGTGAGCGTGGGTCAGATCGAGTCGGGCCTCCAGTTGCGAAAGATCCTCCACCGGCGAGGGACCATGCTCGCCACGGTACTCGTCATACCATTCCCGGACGCGGTCGAGAGCCGAATTCGATTCGTTCCGTGCTTCCGATGCGGTTGATTCACTCATGTACGGTTACTCCCCTTACTCCCCTTTGGCCTTCTGATATTCCTGATACCCGGGATTGCCGGCAAGGGCACGATCGATGTCCGGATTGCCCTGCACTTCGAGCCATGCGTACAGATCGTCGTACAGCGAAGGATTCATTGCCAGGAACGGCAACAGCTGGGGGTGACCGGCCATTTCGAACTGGATGTCGAAGTCACGGGTGATCTTGGCGTCGTCGGAGCTCAATCCGTCCACGACGATGCCCGGCTCCGGCTTGTTGAGTTCACCCTTGGAAAGACGGTCGAACACCGATCCGGCCTCGAACACCGGTTCGTATGCCGGCTGCGAGTCGGATCGGGATGTCTGCGAATCGGATCGGGACGGCTGCGCGGCAGCCGCGTCCTGAAACAGATCGCGCGAATCCTGCTCGACGGTACTCTGCTCGACGGCGCCCCGCTCGGCATCTACGGACCCGTCCCGGTCTTCCTCGGTCCCGTCTCCGTCGCCGTGCTCCGCAGCGGCTTCGGCACTGTCGACGAGGTTCCCCGCTCCAGGGGCCTCCATCGTACCGGCCGGCTCCTCCTTACCGGATCTGCCGGCATCCTCGCTCTGCCGTCGCTCCTCCACCGCCTGATCGTGCAGCGCGTCGATACGGCTTCGCACCTTGCTGGTGCTGAGCAGTCCGGTCGGCTCGCCGGCGCGCAGATCGAGAATATCGTCCACGCTCATGTTCGCGGGGTCGACGTCCGCCTCCTGTACGGCACCCGGCTTGGCGTACGAGAACAGGTCGGCCACCGGCTTCGCGGCCGGCGTCTCCTCCACTTCCACCTTGACGAAGTCCACCGGCACGTCGCCGAACTGGAATCGCATCGGCGACTTCGGCAGCAGGAAATCACGATTCACCGGCACTCGCATGAGTTCGCCGTCGTCGCGCACCACATACGTGCCGTTCGTGGAACCCAGATCCTCAACCGAAGCGTTGCCGGATTCGGCCACCGAAAACCGCGCGTGACGCTTCGACATCGACTTCGTCAGATCGGGCACATCCAGACGTATGCTGCCTTCCTCCGCCGGAGCCGGACGCAGAGGCTTTCGGCCGATCACCACATGCTGTCCCGCATCGACTCTCATCTCATCAACACCATTGACTCTGATAAGCCACTGCTGGTCACTCACCGTGCGACCCTCCTCCGATACGTACTGACACACTTAACCACCATTTTGGCATGAATCACCGGCTTTATGCGGATGCGCGTCATACCCGTTTCACATCTGCACAGTCGCCGCCCCTGCGACTCAGCCGTCGCATCACGATGATCTGCAGAGGAATCGTGGTGACGAAGGTGAGCAGATCGGCCGCCGGCTGGGCTATCTCGACGCCGGTCAGGCCGAACAGCATCGGCAGCACCACGATCAACGGCACCAGATACACCCCCTGCCGGCATACGCCGAGGAATGAGGCGATGCCGGTAAGACCCATGGTCTGCTGCATCATGTTGGAGATCATGTTCACCCCCATGAACGGCACGCTGCAGCATTGCAGCCACAACGCCACCTTGCCGATGGCCACCACCTGCGGATCGGATCGGAACAGTTCGATGAGTTCAGGGGCGAACGCCGACAGGCCGATGGCGAAGGCCAGCAGAATCAGGGTGCTGACCTGCACGCAGAACCAGTATCCCTGCTTGACCCGTTCGAACAGTCCGGCACCGTAGTTGTATCCGCATACCGGTTGGAATCCCTGGCCGAGACCGATGATCACCGAATTGGTGAACAGCATCAGTCTCATGACGATGGCCATGGCGGCGATCGCCGCATCACCGAACGGATTGGCCGCGATGTTCACGCAGGTGACGGCCACCGATCCGACGCTCTGCCGCAGCAGCGACGGCAGACCGCCGCCGATCACCTCACGGATGAGCAGCGGATCGGCCTTCAGCTCGCGCGGCGTGAGCTTGAGCACCGCCACCTTGCGGCACATGACCACCAGAATCGTGAAGCTGATCGTCTGACAGATCGCCGTGGCCAGTCCGGCGCCGAAAATGCCCAGATCGAGCAGAAAGATGAACACCGGGGCGAGCAGACAGTTGAGGATGGCGCCGGACACCAGTCCGATCATCGAATAGGCTGACTGTCCCTGATACCGCAGCAGTCCGTTCATGGTGAACGATCCGCAGACCATGGGGGCCGCGACGAGGATCGGCGTGAGATACTGCATGGCGTACGGGGCGATGGTGACGGTCGAGCCGAGCGCGAACACCATCGGATGCAGCAGGATCAGACCGAATATGGTGAGCAGAAGACCGAAACCCACCGATCCGAAGAATCCGATCGCCATAAGGCTGGCCGCGCGCCGGTTGTTCTGCTTGCCCATTTCGCGGGACATGGAGTTTCCGGCTCCGTTGCCGAAGAAGAATCCGATGGCCTGCATGATCGTCATCACCGAGAACGCGATGCCGATCGCGCCGGATTGGGATGTGCCGAGCTGCCCGATGAAGTAGGTGTCGACCAGATTGTAGGCCATGGTCACCAGATTCGAGACCATGGCGGGTATGGCGAGACGGACGATCAGCGGGCGGACCGGCCGGCCGGTCATTCGCCGATACTGTTCATCCGCCTTCGCCCTGCGCAATCCTCGTACCTGAACCACGACCGATATCCTACGCCTTGCGCGGACATGCAAGCGTGCGTTGCTCATGACCCTCATCAGTCAGCCTACGGCTGACAGCTTCAACCGCAAGAGCGGACGGCCTTACGGCCGCGTTCCGTAAGCTCGCCTGTCGGCTCGCAGACCCTCATCAGTCGGCTAACGCCGACAGCTTCCCCCAGTGGGGGAAGCCCGAATAGGCCTGACGAGCTCAGCCCACGGTGAAGCCTGAAGGACTGGGAAGCCGCCCCACGACCTTCCCCTTGAGGGGAAGGTGGCCGACGCGGCCGGTCCGTAACCCATCCTCGCCTTCCCCTTGAGGGGAAGGTGGCCGACGAAGTCGGTCGGATGAGGTGAGGGCAGTTCACAGTTCATCACCAAACCACCTCATCAGTCAGCCTACGGCTGCCAGCTTCAACCGCAAGAGCGGACGGCCTTACGGCCGCGTTCCGTAAGCTCGCCTGTCGGCTCGCAGACCCTCATCAGTCGGCTAACGCCGACAGCTTCCCCCAGTGGGGGAAGCCCGAATAGGCCTGACGGGCTCAGCCCACGGGGAAGCCCGAATGAGAAAACCCCGCGGCCGCGACATGCGACTGCGGGGTTTGAAGCTGTTAAGCCAAGTGATGGGCGGGATTCCCTCCCGCGTTCATTACTTGAGCTCGACGGTGGCGCCAGCCTCTTCCAGCTGAGCCTTGGCCTTCTCGGCGTCTTCCTTCTTGGCGCCCTCGAGGACGGCCTTCGGAGCACCGTCGACGAGGCCCTTGGCCTCGGCCAGACCCAGGGAGGTGATGGCGCGGACGGCCTTGATGACCTGGATCTTCTTGTCGCCAACGGCGGAGAGGATCACGTCGAACTCGGTCTTCTCTTCCTCGGCCGGAGCGGCGGCACCCGGAGCGGCAACGGCGACGGCGGCCGGAGCGGCAGCCTCGACGTCGAACTTGTCCTCGAAGGCCTTGACGAACTCGGAGAGCTCGACGAGGGTCATTTCACCGAAAGCATCCAGAAGCTCTTCGTTGGTGAGCTTAGCCATAATGGCTTCCTTTCATTCAGCGGCGGTCGGCGTTGTTAAGGTCTTTGGAGAGCCGACCAGCCAAAATTGTTCGTTTATTCGTTACGCAGCGAGTCGCAATCCTGTGCGGATGCGAATCAGGCAGCCTTCTCCTGCTTTTCGCGCAGAGCGTCCACCGTACGCACGGCCTTGGTAGGCAGGGCGACGAACAGCTGTGCGGTCTTGGTCTGCACAGCCTTGAGGGAGTACGCGATCTTGGAGAGAAGGACCGGACGGGATTCGAGGTCAGCGAGCTTGGTGACGCCCTCGGCATCGTACACGGTGCCGTCGGCGAAGCCGCCCTTGACAACGAGCTGCTTGTTATCCTTGGTGAAGTCACGCAGGACCTTGGCGGCCTCGACGAAATCGCCCTTCACGAAGGTGAGTGCGGTAGGACCGGAGAGCATTTCGTCCAGACCTTCCACGCCCGCTTCCTTGGCGGCGATGCGTGCCAGCGTGTTCTTCGCCACGGTGTAGGAAGTATCGCGGCCCAGCTTCTCGCGCAGATCGGAGATCTGCGGTACGCTCAGCCCGCGGTACTCAGTGAGGTACACGGCGTCGGCATCACGGAACTGCTCCGTGAGCGCGGCGATGACCTCAGCCTTTTCGGGCCTTAACATGGCGTTCCTTCCTAAATCGGCCATTGATTCGTTCGGGAAGCCATCTGGCATGCAGCCGGGGCAACAAAAAAGCCCCGCACGCAGGCGGAGCAACACTCTACGTTCGCAAGGCTTCATGCCCTGACGAACCCGATCCCGGAGGGATCCGTTTCTCAACCTGCGCTGGCAACCTTCGGGAGCGATCAGTTTAAAATTGACCAGACTCCAACCAACGGTCTGTGGTTTACAAAACGGAGACTATACACGCCGATGCCGATATCGGCAAATCCGCGACACGCCCGAATATGGTCGGAGGCCGAAACCGCGATACGTCCGGTGCCGATGATCGGATCGTCGGCGACGACTTGATCATCGATCGACGGCATGATCATCGGCATCAGGACTATGCATGTCGGGTGTTGGTACGCGCCGGCGGCAGCTTTTCGGGAAGCCGGCCGGCCCGTTTGAGCGAATCGCGGATGATGAACTCCATCTGCCCGTTCACCGACCGCAGTTCATCGGCCGCCCATCGTTCCACCGCCTCCCACAGCAGGGGATCCACCCTGAGCGGATACTGCTTCTTCGCCATGGGACCTCCCTTCCCTGCAACAGCCGCGTCGGAGCCGGCGAGGCACGGGCTCCGACGATGCGGACGGGTCATTGATCAACGAGTCATCAATTGTAGAGCGTGCCGGTGTTGACCACGGGCTGTGCGTCGTTGTCCCCGCAGAGCACCACCATCAGGTTCGAGACCATCGCGGCCTTGCGCTCTTCGTCAAGCTCCACGACGCCGTCCTTCTCCAGTTCGGTCAGCGCCATCTCCACCATCGACACGGCTCCCTGGACGATCTTGGCACGGGCCGCGATGATCGCCTCGGCCTGCTGGCGGCGCAGCATCACCTGGGCGATCTCCGGCGCATAGGCCAGATGGGTCAGCCGTGCATCGTCCACGGTGATGCCTGCCGGCGCCAGACGCTCGGCAAGCTCGGCACGCAGCGCCTCGGAGACTTCGGCGATGTTCGATCGCAGCGTGATCTCCCCGGCCGCGGCGGCATCGGTTTCGGCATTGTGGTCGTAGGCGTACCGGCTGGCGACGTGACGCAACGCGGTTTCGGCCTGCATGCCGACGAACTGTTCGTAATGATCCACATCGAACACGGCGCGGGCCGTATCGGTCACCCGCCACACGATCACGTCGGCGATCTCGATGGGGCTGCCGTTGCGATCGTTCACCTTGAGCTTCGGCCCATTGAGCGTGCGGGCGCGCAGCGAGATCTTCGCCTTGACGGCCTGCTGATTGACGACCTTCGCCGGCTTCTTCTTGCCGGTCAGCATGGCAGTCAGCGACTCGCCGTCATCCTCGTTCTGATCGGCGGGCTGAAGGTCACGCGAGTAGAACGGGTTGGCCCAGTAGAAGCCTTCGCCTCTGACCGTGCCCCGGTATTCGCCGAACAGCACGAGCACGCGGGCCTCGTTGGGCTGCAGCGTGAAGAACCCCGCCGACACCGCCGACATCACCACGCACAGCACGATGCCGATGACCAGCAGCACCATGCCGATGATCGTCGTCACACCGCCGTCGCCGTGGGACGCGTTGAGCAGGATCGAACCCGCCACGATGCCCGCCACGGCCACGATCCATCCCAGAATCGTCACCGCAAGCATCACCCAGCCGTTCGCCGCCCGCCCCTCGCGTTCCACGACGGGGTTCACGGCGAGATCATGCCCGACTCCGGCGACATTCATATCACCTTTGATCGTATTCTTCCCAACCACAGCAATCACCCTCCTTGGATCGCAGACGATCAATCGAATGCCGATCTCGGTTCCGAAGGAAGTCCCCGGTTTCCGATGGCTGATCATCTGATACCAAAATGATATCAGTTTGATTTCACCTGACGCAACCTCGCGACACCCCGCCGATAACATGACACCGGTACCATGATGACCATGAAGGGCAAGCCGAAGAACAGCTCCTCGAATCGAGCCGCGACCAGCAACCGCAACGTCTCCACCGCACGGGCCACGATGGTGGGATTCGCCGCCATCGCCCTGTGGAGCATGATGATGGGTCTGGTGCGCATCGTCTCCGAATCGTTCGGCGCCACGCTCGGCTCGGCGATGATCTACACCTGCGGGGCCATACTGCTGCTGATCTTCCGCAGACCAGCACCACTCCGCACGGCACCACGCCGATATCTGCTCATCGGCGGCTCCCTGTTCGTGTTCTACGAATCGTCGATCGCCCTGTCGATCGGGCTCGCATCGTCCGCCGCGCAATCGGTGGAGATCAGTCTGGTCAACTATCTGTGGCCCACGCTGATGGTGCTGCTCGCCGCCATGGTCTCGCGCAAACGCCACGCGGTATGGTTCGCACTGCCCGGCGCGCTCGTGGCCACGGCCGGCGTCGTGCTTTCCGTGGGCGGCAACAGCGGTCTCGACTGGCATGCGGCCATGCAGCACGTCACCGACAACCCGCTGCCATATGCACTGTCGTTCCTCGGCGCGCTGGCATGGTCGGTGTACGCCGTGGCCACACCATCGATGTCGAAGGGCTACGACGGCACCAGCGTGTTCTTCCCCTGCGTATGCGTGGCCCTGTGGATCGTGCATTTCGCCTCCGGAGAAGGACTCCCGGAAAGCACTCCCCCACTGCACGCCTGGCTTACCGTGCTGGTCACCGCCGTGGTGATCGCCGGCGGATACGCCTGCTGGGGATTCGGCATTCTGCACGGCAGCATGGAAAAGATGGCCATCGCCTCCTACGCCACCCCGGTGCTGTCGGTGGGGGCGAGCGCCGTGCTGCTCGGATTGAGTCTGTCATTGCCGTTCTGGTGCGGCGCCCTGCTGGTGGCGGCCGGCTCCGTACTCAATCTGCTGATCAAGCCGCGGTAGGACGAACACACGATAGGACGGACAGCGGTTCGTGAACTGGCTTCCAACACCCACGAATCGCTGCCGCGACCGATCGGCATCATCCGACCAACCCACCGCCCTCCATACTGGCAACTGTCGGGCAGTCATACGGATCGATCGTTGATGACGCCATCATCGTATGGGCATACGCCCCGGGACGTCACACGCTTTCCATAGGTTTCCACGTCTTTCCGCGGTTTTCCCGATTCGCGGACATCCATACGGAAGCCATACGGACATCCATACGGACATCCATACGGATCGCAATTCTCCATACGGATCGCAGACATCCCGAGCCGCAACCCCACCCCGACACCAAACGAATCCGACCGACCGCGGCGCACCGATCACCGACGACTCCGGCGGAAGATCGCTATCATACCGGTGTGAACAGTGCGCAGAACAATGGTCAAGGCCCCTCCCGCCTGCAGTGCGACCATGAAGACGGAAGCGATCGTCCGGCGACGCAATCGGCGGCGCCAACGACATCGCAACCGGCGCCGCATCCGGTGACGATCAGCGACGTGGCGAAGGCCGCCGGCGTTTCGATCGCCACGGTGTCGCGCACCTTCCGTCGGCCCGATCGCGTGAACGTCAACACGCTGAATCATGTACGCGCCGTGGCCGAACGGCTCGGCTACCATACGCAGATCATCCGCCCGCGCAGTGAAAGCCATCTGGTCGGCATGATCTCGCTGACCGTCAACGATCTCAACAATCCGATGTACTCCCAAATCGCACACGGCGTACAGCGCGAATGCGCCCGCCGCAATTTCGGTCTGATGGTTTCGGAGACGGAAGGCAGCATCGCCACCGAACGTGCGATCATCAAACGCAGCATCCCCCATGCGGACGGGATGATCCTATGCTCGCCGCGTCTTTCGGACTGGGAGGCACGCAAGGTCGCCCAGTCCCGGCCACTCGCGGTGATGATCCGCATGATCGGCGGCGTGCAATCGCTGTACGCCGATGACGGGCCGGCGATCACACAGGCGGTAAACGAGCTGGCCCGTCTGGGACATCGGGAGATCACCTATCTGCCCGGACCGGAGCATTCGTGGGGCAACTCCCTGCGGATCGCCGCCCTGCAGTCGACGTGCCGCAGCGTTGGCGTACGGCTTCGGCACACGCAATGCGCGTATCCTGTGGGGCCTCATGCGCAGCGGGCGTTCGCCGAATTCCTGCGCAGCCCGACCTCCGCGGTGATCGCCTACAACGACGAAGTGGCCTACGCCTTCATGCGGTTCGCGCAGCGGCACGGGCTCGACGTCCCCGGCCGGGTGTCCGTGGTGGGCATCGACGATATTCCGATGTGCGAAGTATGCTCGCCCACATTGTCGTCGATCGCCGTGCCGCGGCAGGAGCTGGCCCGGATCGCGGCGAAGAGGGTGATCGATCAGGTGCTGCACATCGCGGACGGAACGATGGCGCCGGTGGTGCTGGAATCACGGTTCGTGCCGCGCGACAGCATCGGCCCGTTTCGCAACACCCGGACCATGTGACGACACCCGGACCATATAACAAAGACCCCGCCGGGCAATGCCCGACAGGGTCCACAATGGTTGATGATTCAGGAATGGTCTGCGGTCGGGCGATCAGCCGGGCCGATCAGCTAGGCCGATCAGACGGACACGACCGGCGACCGGCTACTTGGCCAGCTTGGAAAAATCGTCGAACAGCTCGCCGTAGATCTGACCCCAGGAGCGCTTGCCCTGGATGTACTTGACGGTCATCGACTTGGTGAAGGAGTCGAAGAAGCCCTTGATCTCAGCTTTGACGTCGTCGGAGACGGCGAGGGCGTCGACCTTGGCCTTGATACCGGCGGACGCCTGAGCGCAGCGCAGAGCCTCCCACTCACCGTAGGTCATGGACTTGAACTTGCCGTCGAGGCTTTCGTTGAGGGTGAAGGTGTCGGCGGAGGTCAGCGGGGCGAGGGTCGCCTCCAGCTGGTCGGCCGGGGTGACGAAGTCGAGCTCGCCGGCCTGATCAAGACCGGTGAAGGCGACCTTGCCGTCGGCGATCTCGGCCTGGATGAACACCATCTTGTCGTTCTTCTCGTTGTACAGGATGATCTGTGCCATGATGTGCTTCTTTCTGTGATTGCCGCGGCGGGACCGCCGCGGACGATTGACATGGAAACGGGTATGAAAAGAGCCGCGGTCGGCGGGACGCGTTGCGCGGCTCAGTGGCGGATATCAGATCTTTTCGATCGGCAGACCGTTCTTGTCGAGGTCCGGCCACAGCTTCTCGTACGGGTGACCGGTGAGCTCCTCGGCGACCTTGCGGGCCTCGGGGGTCACGTCGGCCTTGGAGCCGCCGGCCTCGAGACGCTCGATCTCGGCCTTCAGGATGCCGTGGGTCTCACGGTCGAGGTAGATGCGGCGGGACATCCACAGAGCCCAGGCGATCAGGATGGAGGTGCCGAGGAAGAACACGGCCACGATGCCGACCTGAACGTTGTGCGGGGTGGTCTCGAAGTTCTTCATGGTGTCGGCCTTGTAGCCGGTGAACTCCAGCAGGATACCCGCAACCCACGTAGCGATGGCGCCGGTGGACTTGCGGAAGAAGGTCATCACGGAGGCGTACAGACCGGCACGATCACCGCGGGTCATCACGTAGTCCACGTCAGGCATGAACGGGAACAGGTTCCACGGGGTGAACTCCAGGGTGGCACGACCGCACTGGTAGACGATGGAGACGATCAGGAAGATCCAGAACGGGTTGTGGATGCCGGCGGCCCACACACCCACGTAGGCGACCATGGCCACGAGGATGGAGATGTAGCTCAGACGGAACAGGAACTTCGGGCCGTGGGAGATCATCAGCTTGGCGCACCAGATGGTCATCGGGATACCGAGGATGGACATGGCCTGGAAGGTCCACGGCCAGGATTCGCCGGCGCCGGAGATGCAGCAGACGATGAAGGTCGGCAGCAGGGTGGAGTAGAAGTCCTTACCGGTGAAGGACAGCAGGTAGACGGCCAGGTGGGTGCGGAAGGCCTGGTTCTTGAAGGTGTCGACGTAGCCGTTGATGGATTCCTTGAGGAAGCCGCCGACGGACTGCTTCGGGCGGGATTCGAGCTCCTTGACGAACTCCGGGGTGAGCGCGCGCTCCCAGGTGCCGAAGGTGGAGATCGCGATGGCGATCACGAACAGGACGGTCCAGGCGAGGCCTGCGATCAGGTAGGCGTTGGCGTTCTGGGCCTGCTTCAGGGCGGCCAGAATCAGGAACACGAGGGCGGTACCGGTGGCGGAGATCACCATTCGGGAGCCGGAGAGGGTGGTACGCAGCGTGTAGTCACGAGTCATCTCGGTGGGCAGGCATTCCCACGGGACGATCATCATGGCGATGATCACCTCCATGGCGATGTAGACCGCGAGGTAGTAGGCGGCGCTGGTGGAGTTGATCCAGAACAGCGGGAACACGCAGGCGAACAGCACCAGACCGAGCACCATGAAGAAGTGGCGACGGCCGAAGCGCTGGCCGAGCTTGGTGTGGTAGAAGTTATCGGTGATCAGACCGAGGAACAGGTTCCAGATGCAGTCCACGATACGACCGGCGGCGGCAATACCACCGGCGATTGCGGGATTGAAGCCCTGAGCCAGGGTCAGATAGGCGAAGATGACGCCGGAGACGATGTTGTTCCAGCCGCCGCCCATGAGGTCGAGCATGCCGTACTGGATACCGCGTCCGATGTTGATCTCGTGGGCCTTGTAAGGCCACTTGTTGAGATTCACGTTGGAAGCCATGTTTTTCCTTTCCTTCTTCTGTATCTCCCGGGTTTTCGCGTGCCAGTGCGCAACCCTGCGGGAGGTCGGCATCGACCTTCCTCGATACAAAAACTTGCAATTAGATTCTGGGGCTCGGCGGGGTTTGATCGTGCGCTGTTGCCTACTTTTGCATCAGAAATGCAACGGAGAGCACGCTCACAACAACACAACCGCACGATATCGCACAGAAAACCATGCAGACAGAAAACCATGCAGATCCGCATCGGATATCCGGCAGATCAATCAGAGGAACAACAAAACGTGCCATACCCCGATATCGGGGTATGGCACGTCGATCACGTCATACGACTGCGGCACCGGGAAGGCCCCGGCCCGCTTCGATCACTTGCTCTTGGAAGCGATGATCGGCTCGACCAGAGCGCGGGCGTCCTTGCATGCCTGCGCGATGGCAGCCCAGTCGTGGGCCTTCTGAGCTGCGGACGGCACCGGGAAGGAGCCGCCGACGGCGAACACGTTCTTCAGGGAGATGTACTCCTCGGCGTTCTTCAGGTTCACGCCACCGGTGGGCAGGAACTTCATCTCGGCGAACGGGCCGTTGAGGGCCTTCAGGGTCTTCACGCCGCCGTAGGCCTCGGCCGGGAAGAACTTGACGTAGCGCAGGCCGAGCTGGTAGGCGTCGTCCACGTCGGACGGCACGGCGGTGCCGGGGAGGATCAGGATGTCGTTCTCCAGCGCGTAGTCCACCACGGAGCGGGTGAAGGCCGGGGTGACCAGGCCCTTGCAGCCGGCCTCGACGGAAGCCTTGGCCTGCTCCACGGTGTGCACGGTGCCGGCCACCAGGGTGACGCCCGGCACTTCGTCGCGGATGCGCTTCATGCCTTCGATGGCGTACGGGGAACGGAAGGTGACCTCAGCCACCGGAACGCCGCCCTCCTCCAGGGCCTTGGCCAGCGGAACCGCCTCCTCGACGCTGTGCAGCGTGACCAGCGGAACGACACCGAGCTGCTCGAAGTAGGCGAGCTGCTCCTCATTCGTCTTTTCTGCCATAGTGATACTCCTTTGAGTTGTTGCAGTGGTGTGGTTACCAACAGTTTCCATTATCGAAGCAACGTCACGCGGCGCGCTTGTGGGAGGCCTTGAACTCGGCCAGCTCCTCGGGGGTGGGCAGGCCTTCGTTGTCGGAGACGAACTGGGTCTGGATGGCGCCGAGGGCGCAACCGCGCTCCAGCGCCTCGGCCACGGTCTTGCCGTCCATCAGGGCGGACAGCGTACCGGCTGCGAAACCGTCGCCGGCGCCGACCGTGTCGACCACATGATCGACCACGAATCCGGGCACGTAGGCGGATTCCTTGCCGTCGTAGGCGTAGGCGCCCTTCGGACCGTCCTTGACGACGACCAGCTTGGCACCGTTGTCGATGAACGCCTTGGCTGTGTCCTCGATGGTTTCGGCGCCGAACAGCTCATGGCCCTCGCCGCCGCCGGGCAGCACCAGATCGGCCTGGGAGGCCAGCTCGATCAGGGTCTTGCGCATGAGGTCAAGGTTCGGCCAGATGGCGGGACGCAGGTTCGGGTCGAAGGAGACGAAGGCTCCGTTTTCGCGGGCCTTGACGATCAGCTCCTTGGCGGCGGCCAGCGTGGTCTCGCTCAGCGGAGGCAGGATGCCGGTGAGGTGCACGACGGAGATGTCGGAGAAGTCGACGGCGTCCACATCGGCCGGGGACAGCGTGGAAGCGGCGGAACCCTTGCGGAAGTAAGCGGTCTTCGGATCGCCCTTGCTCACCTTGGACTTGAACATCAGACCGGTCAGGCGACTGTCGTCGTAGGAGACCAGCGACGTGTCGATGCCGTTCCTCTCCATGAACGCACGAATACGGTCGCCGCACGGATCATGCGCCAGCTTGGTCATGTACACCGGCTTCTGCCCCATACGGGCCAGACCGACGCACACGTTCAGCTCGGCGCCGGCCACGGAAGCGCCGAAATGCTCGACCGCACCAAGATCGCCTTCCTGCTCCGCGGTGAACAGCGCCATCGCCTCACCAACCAGCAGTACCTTTCCCGGCTTAATAGCCACAGTTGATTCACTCAATGCCATGGGAAATCCCTCTGTTCGATCAACGTAGTAAATGTAATGATTTGAGCTCGAACTCTGAACTCAACCGGTACACATCATACTAGGAAAACGCCCTTCCCGGCCGGAAATGTTGGCAACATTTTCCAAATCGGATAGCCTGAGGCAACCTGATCAACCGATTTCCACGCAGCACGCCGCCACCCCTGATCGCCATGGAATCAGGGGGCGAACCGTGCGGTCGGAGGCATCACAACGAGTAATCGACATATCCCATGGCGTCGTTCTGTGATATATTGCACATCCCCATATACGATTGGGGGTATTGACAGACTCATCGCAACGGTGTAGAGAGGTGGCCCATGCGTCAGTCCAACGCCAAACGCAAACCCAGCATCGCCGACGTGGCGGCGGCCGTCGGCGTGTCCAAGACCACGATCTCACGATACCTGCACGGCGAATACGACTACATGTCCCTGCAGACCAAGGAACGCATCCGCAAGGTGATCGAGGAGCTGGGATACCGGCCGAACCGCGTGGCGCAGATCCTCAAGGCCACGCGCAGCAACATCATCGGCGTGGTGATCGCCGACATCAGCAATCCGTTCAGCTCGCAGCTGCTCAAGGGGATCCAGACCGAATGCCGCGAACAAGGCATCCAGCTGCTCATCAGCGATGCGGACAACAGCCCCAAGGTGGAGCGCACGGCCATGGAATCCCTGATGGACAGCCAGGTGGACGGTCTGATCGTCAACACCGCCGGAGACAACGACGACTTCCTCATCGACTTCGCCACCACGCCGGGCAATCCGCCGATGGCCACACTCGACCGCGTGCTGCTGCCGCTCGTATGCGACGGGGTGTCCACCGACAACGCCGGCGGCGTACGACTGATGATGGATCATCTCGTCTCGCAGGGTTTCGACTACGTGGCGTTCGTCGTCCGGCCGCCTTCGGGCATCACCAGCCGTCTCACCCGCATCCATGCGGTGGAGGACTATCTCGAACGGCACGGTGGCGACGGCACGGGAGACGCAGCCGGACGCATCGAGGGCGAAACACTGATCTACGACCGGACGCGGAACGAACTGCCACGACTGCTCAAGGATCTCGGCGACAGACAGCGCGGCAGGCGCATCTGCCTGTTCGCCAACAACGAGGAGACGCTGCAGGACGTGCTCTACGCCTGCGAGGAGAACGACTGCGACGATCTCGCCCTGTGCACCTTCGGCAGCGAGAACACCCGGTTCACCAGATCAGGCATCACCTGTCTCGATCAGCAGCCGTCGCTGATGGGCCGCACCTGCGCCAGAAAACTCATCGGACGCATCCGCTCGACCGACAAGGAACCGTTCTCCCTGACCGAGATCCCCACCGAACTGCACGTCTACCCCTCGACCGCAGCCTTCCCCGTCTAGTCTTCGCCCAAACCCCCTCATCAGTCAGCCTACGGCTGCCAGCTTCCCCTCAAGGGGAAGCCATTTTTCTTTCCTCCCAGGGTTTTCCGGATACCAGTCGGAAGACCTTTTTCCACACCCACGGCCTTCGTCGGTCCACCGTGACCTTCCTCTCGTAGGCTGAGCCCGTTGAGGAAACGCCGGAGGCGTTTTTAGGGCTCAGGCGAGCCGACAGGCGAGCTGATGGAACGCGGCCGTAAGGCCGTCCGCTATTGCGGAGAAGGTGGCCGACGAAGCCGGTCGGATGAGGTGAGTCGCAGCCCCCTCATCAGTCGGCTCACGCCGACGGCTTCCCCCAGTGGGGGAAGCCAAGCAGGCACTCGGCACGATCGCAAACCCTTGAAATGTTGGGCGACACGCCGTGTGCAACGGTTTTGTTGACCGGTACACAGATCTTGTTTATCATAACCGTGTACCGGTTAACAGAGATGTGAAAACTCCGGCAACAACGCAATAAAAACACCAACAAACAACCGTCACCCATATGGAAGAGTCAGGGAACGGGTCTTCGGAGCCATTTCCGAGGATCGCGGTCTCCCGATGCCATTCTCAAGGAGGAGAGAATGATTCTGGCAATCATGGGCATTCTGCTCATACTTTCATTCGTCGGCTTTGTCGTATATGCGATGAAGGGCGGCAATCTGACAGTCGGCTTCTTCGTGCAGACGATCATCTGGACGCTGATCTACTGTCTCGGCATCCCGTTCGGCGTCAGCAAACCGTATGACATCATCACCGAAACCTATGCCGAGCCGATCCTGAAGTACGGCCCGACGATCATCCAGATCATTCTGGGCGCCTGGTTCGGCCGCGTGCTGGTCGACACCGGCATCGCCTCGTCCATCTCCTACCGCACCGCCAAAATCGGTGAGAAGAGCCCGGTGCTGTGCACCATCGCCGTGGCCCTCGTCACCTGCCTGATCTTCACCAGCGCCTACGGCGTCGGCTCCGCCATCGCCATCGGTGTGATTCTCTTCCCGATCCTCGGCCGCATCGGCGTGCCGAAGCGCGTCGCCGTGCCGGTGTTCACGCTCTCCATCGGCGCCGCCATGTGGATCAACAGCGTGCTGTTCGTGCAGTTCGCCGCCTTCTACGCCAACTACGACTCCCCGGACGGACAGAAGGTCGAGTGGGGCACCCACTACCTGAGCTTCGGCATCCCCGCCATGATCGTGCAGATGCTCGGCGTGATCATCTTCATCCTCATCAACTCCAAGGCCATCAAGAACGGCACCCCGTACGAGGTCGGCAACCCCGAGGAGCGCAAGGCCGTCGAATACCCGGACGTGCCGGTATGGACCTACATCATGCCTATCGTCCCGGTGGCCCTGAGCCTGATCCTCAAGTGGAACGCCGTCCCCGCTCTGCTGCTCGCCACGCTGATCACCTTCCTGGTCACCGGCAACATGAAGAGCTTCAAGGGCTTCGTCAAGCTGCTCAACGGCACCGCCACCACCGCCATCGGCGACATCGGCCCGCTGATCATCATGCTGCTCATCCTGCAGGCCTTCCAGCACTCCGCCGTCACCGTCATGAAGGTGTTCTCCGGCGTGCTCACCCCGATCATCCCGAACAACACGGCCATCCTGGCGATCGCCTTCTGCATCCTCGCGCCGCTCGCCCTGTTCCGTGGCCCGCTCGAGCTGTACGGCGCGGGTTCCGCCGTGATCTCCATCTTCATGGCCACCGGCATGTTCAACTCCTGGTTCCTGTTCGCCCTGCTCGTCGTCCCGTCGATGACCTGCATCTCCGCCTGCATCACGCAGTCCTGGAACACCTGGGCCACCGGCTACATGGAGCTCGAACCCAAGACCTTCCTCAAGATGGGTGTTCCGGTCTACTGGCTGTGCACCTTCCCGATCATGGGTCTGGCCGCCCTGCTGCTGTTCTGATCCCCTGATCACCAATCGGCCGACCGCCGAACAACGAAACCGGTCCGTATATCGCCAACGCCTGCCGTACGCCATATATCGGGCCGGTTTCGTTTAGCCCAATCACATCAATACGATGGATTGCGGACCGGTCCGCGATCCGCAATCCAAAAACCACAATCCGTACATCCGCATCCAACCACATCAAAGGAGTCCAATCATGACCACCGTCGGCATCAACACCCTCGTCTACCTCACCGACCTGCAGGAGGGCACCCCGCAGTCCTCGCTGCTCCCCCGCATCGCCGATCTCGGCCTCAAGCTCGCCGAGGTCCGCCGCGAGTTCATCCTCGCCGGCGAGAACCCCGACGCCGAATTCGACCGCATCGCCGCCTCCACCAAGGCCGGCTCGCTCACCCTCTTCTACTCCGTGCCCGAAGTCATCACCAAGGACGGCAAGGCCAATCCGGAGCTCGAAACCTACTTCGCGGAAGCCAAGCGCATGGGTGCCAAGAACGTCAAGCTCAACCAGGGCGACGTGAAGGACGTGACCACCGACGTGCTGCACGGCATCGACGACCTCGCCGCCGAATACGGCGTGAACCTGACCATCGAGAACGACCAGACCCCGGAGAACGGCACCTTCGCCTGCACCGAAGCCTCCCTGAAGAACGTGAAGGCCGCCGACAGCAAGATCGGCTACACCTTCGATCTGGGCAACTGGTTCTGGCGCGACGAGGACCCGGTCAAGGCCTTCGACGCCCTGAAGGACTACGCCACCGTGTTCCACCTGAAGAACGTCAACGGCGCCGAGAAGCGTGAGGACCTCTCCACCGTGATGCTCGAGGAGGGCGTGGTCGACTGGAAGGCCCTGCTCGCCCAGCTGAGCGACGACGTGCCGGTGTTCCTGGAGTACCCGATCGCCGCCGCCGACGTGGACCACGAGGTGACGCTCGTGCGCCAGGCCGTGAACGCCTGAGACTGAAACCGACCGAGCCTGAAACCGACCGAGACCGCATTACAAACAGAAAGCGCAGCAAATGTCCGAAGTCATGACCATCGGCGAACCCATGGTGAATCTCATCGCCGATTCCGAACAGACCTATGTGGAGGCCCGCACCCTGCCGACCCAGATGGCCGGCTGCGAGTTCAACGTCGCCATCGGCGTCAACCGCCAGGGACACTCGGTGAGCTACGTCACCACGCTGGGACAGGACTGGCAGGGTGACATGATCGTCGACTACATGAACACCATCGACATCGACACCACCAACATCCGCCGCACCACCAAGGCCGCCACCGGCTCCCAGCTCAAGGTGGTGCTGCCCGACGGCGATCCGAAGGTGATCTACTTCCGTGCCGGCTCGGCCGCCAGCAAGACCACGCCCGACATCGTGGACGACGTGGACTTCGACGGTGTGAAGATCCTGCACGTCACCGGCGTGTTCGCCGCCCTCGCGCCGAACACCTACGAAACCGAGTCGAAGCTCATCGACGCGGCCAAGGAGCACGGCGTGACCGTCACCTTCGATCCGAACCCCCGCCCGACGCTGTGGCACAGCGAGGAGGAGATGATCTACGCCACGAACAAGCTCGCCGCCAAGTCCGACGTGTTCATGCCCGGGCTTTCCGAAGGCCAGCTGTTCTCCGGCCGTCAGAACCCGCGCGACATCGCCGAGTTCTATCTCGACATGGGCGTGAAGAAGGTGATCATCAAGCTGGGCGACACCGGATCCGCACTGTTCGAGCGCGACGATCGCGGCGAACTCGTCGAAACCGTGGTGCCGAGCTTCGTGGTGACGGTGGTCGACACCGTCGGCGCGGGCGACGGCTTCGCCTCCGGAGCCATCACCGGTCTGCTCGAAGGACTCGACGCCGAGCATCTGCTGGAGCGGGCCAATGCGGTCGGCGCGATTCAGGTGACCAGCGTCTCCGATTCCGAAGGCCTGCCCACCCGCGCCGAGCTGGAACGCTTCATCGCCGAAACCCCGCGCAAGGAGGTGTCGCTGTGAAGCTGCAGGTAGCCATCGACCGCGTGGACGTGCCGTGCGCCGAAGCCATCATCCGCGAAGTGGCCGCCGCGGCCGACGTGATCGAGGTCGGCACCTCGCTGACCAAGGAGTTCGGCGTCCGCGCGATCACCCCGCTCATCGAGGCCGCGAACGGAACCGCCGTACTCGGCGACATCAAGACCTGCGATGAAGGCAAGTACGAGTTCGATCTCGGATTCGACTGCGGGTTCACGTACCTCACCGTCATGGGATCGTCCTCGCTGGGCACGCTGCAGGTCTGCTACGATTCCGCCGCCGAACATGACGGTGTGATGATGATCGACCTGCTGGAGTGTGACGACGAGCGCATCGACAGGATCTCCGTGTTCCCCGATGCCGTCTACTGCCTGCACACGTCGGTGGATTCAGGTGCGACGGCCGACCCGGTCGGTCAGGTTCGGGCGTTCAAGGCCCGCTACCCGCAGATCAGGCATATCGCCATCGCCGGAGGCATCAAGAAGCCTCAGCTGGCGGGGCTCGCCGCCGAAGGCGTGGAGATCGTGATCATGGGATCGGCCATCACCAAGGCCGACGACATCGCCGCGGCCGCCGCCGAGTGCAAGGCCCTGTGCGCATAGGATCCGCAGATCTGCTGATCAGTCAGCCGATGCGTACGCATCATTCATACGGATCAGCGTTCGTTATCAAACAGTTCGTTATCAATCACACAACCACTAAGGAGCATATGATGACCGACAATGCCAGGATTCTCGACCAGATCGTCGAGGAGATCGAAGGCGTGATCGCCAAGATGGACGAGCATGATCTGGAGGCGGCCCGCGATCTCATCGCCCGCAACGACCGCGTGTACGCCACCGGCGAGGGTCGTTCCGGATTCCAGGCCCGCAGCTTCGCCATGCGCATGATGCACATCGGCTACACCAGCTACATGATGGGCGAGACGATCTGCCCCTCCATGCATGAGGGCGACGTGCTGCTCGCGATCTCCGGCTCGGGCAAGACCCGCAAGACCGTCGAGGACGCCGAAGCCGCCAGGAAGCTGGGCGTGAAGGTGATCGCCGTCACCTCGAAGCCGGAATCCCCGCTGGCCGCCGCGGCCGACGCCGTGATTCTGGTGCCGGGCCGAGTCAAGGGCGAGGCCGGTGGTTCGATTCAGCTGCTGAGCTCGCTGTTCGATCAGAGCGTGCACATCGCGCTTGACGCACTGTGCCTGATGATCTCCCGTCGTGACCACGTCTCCGACGCCCAGGCCAACGCCAACCACGCCAACGTGGAGTGACTCTCGGTCACTCCAGCAGATGCCAACGTGGAGTGACCGACCGCTTACCTTCCCCTTGAGGGGAAGGTGGCCGGCGAAGCCGGACGGATGAGGTGAGTCGGAGGCCCCTCATCAGTCAGCCTACGGCTGCCAGCTTCCCCCGGCGGGGGAAGCCCAACACCCACGACCTTCCCCGTAGGCTGAGCCCGTTGAGGAAACGCCGGAGGCGTTTCTAGGGCTCGGGCGAGCCGACAGGCGTGCTTACGGAACGCGGCCGTAAGGCCTCCGCTATTGCGGTTGAAGGTGGCCGGCGAAGCCGGACGGATGAGGTGATGGACGACGGTCAAACGATATTCCCTCATCAGTCGGCTCACGCCGACAGCTTCCCCCAATGGGGGAAGCCCGAGCTCTCCTTTCTTTCCTCCCAGGGTCTTCCGGATGCCAGTCGGAAGACCCTTTTTCATACCCATAGCCTTCTTCGGCCCACTGTGACCTTCCCCGTAGGCTGAGCCCGTTGAGGAAACGCCGGGGCGTTTCCAGGGCTCAGGCGAGCCGACAGGCGTGCGTCGCCCACGCCACCTCATCAGTCAGCCTACGGCTGCCAGCTTCCCCTCAAGGGGAAGCCCAACACCCACGCCCTCCTCTCCTCCTCGGAGGGGAAGGTGGCCGGCGAAGCCGGACGGATGAGGTGATAGGCAAAGGAACGATATGACAAAGGGGCCTTCGCCGCGCGGTTCGAATCGCGCGGCGAAGGCCCCTTGCAACCGATTGAAAGGAGTATCAGAGTGCCGAGAACCTACTTGTTGTATTTGACGGCGTCCCACACACCCAGCAGATACTGGATACCCAGAGCACGATCATACAGACCGTAACCCGGACGAGGCTTGTGCTCAGGCGTGTTCTCGTTCCACAAATGACGGCCATGGTCCGGACGAATGTACCCCTGGTAGTCGGCCTCGGCGTACGCCTTCATGATGCCGATCGTGTCCACATCGCCCTCGGACGCGCGATGACCCACCTCGGAGAAGGAGCCCGCCTCGTCCAGGAACTTGATGTTGCGCACATGCGAGAAGTGGATGCGGTCCATGAACGTCTTGACGGCGTCCACCGGATCGTTGCCGCGGCGCGAGCTGAACGAGCCCAGGCACAGGCACAGGCCGTTGTACGGGCTCGGGTTCAGGTCGAGCACGCGCTGGATGCCCTCCTTGGAGGACACCACACGCGGCCAGCCGAACAGGTCGAACGCCGGGTCGTCGGGGTGCACGGCGAGCTTGACGTCGTACTTCTCGCAGGTGGGGATCACCGCGTCCAGGAACACCTTGTAGTTCTCGTAGTACTTGTCGTGGTCGATGCCCTTGTAGGCCTCGATGAACTCCGGCAGGTGAGCCAGGCGCTCCGGCTCCCAGCCCGGCATGGTCAGGTTGCCGGCACCGTTGAGGGTCTCGTCGATCAGAGCCTGCGGGTCCGTGAGCTGGGCCACCTTGTGCGCGTCATAGTACAGCGCGGTGGAACCGTCCGGGCTCGGGTGGAACATGTCGGTGCGCAGCCAGTCGAACACGGGCATGAAGTTGTAGGTGACGACCTTCACGCCGGCCTTGCCCAGGTTCTCGATGGTCTTGCGGTAGTTGTCCAGGGCCTCGTCGCGGCTCATGCCCAGCATGGTCTTGCCGGTTTTGATGGACTCGTGCACGTTCACGGACTCGACCACGTCGGCGTTGAACGTCTTGGTGATGCCGTGCTTGCGGTCGTAGTCGGACAGGCCGGTGATCTTCTTCATCTCGGCCTCGATCTCCTCCGGCTCCCACAGCTCGCCGGCCTGCTTGTGATGCAGGGACCACACGATCGTCTCGACACCGGGGATCTGACGAATGTCGTCCAGCGAAATGGTGTCGTTACCTTCGCCGTACCAACGGAAACCCATCTTCATTGTGGTAATCCTTACCTGTTGTTTGGTGGTGATATTTCGATTGTCAGTTTACGTTTAAGTGTGCACGCGGATGAATGCGCGTGCATGTGCGGACCGTGGTCCTATCCCCTCTCCTCAGTCGGCATCCGCCGACAGCTCCCCTCCCCCAAGGGAGGGAAGCCAACAGGGGGTCTGCAATCCGCAACCGGTTTCCTTTCCCAAGGGAGGGGAGCCATTGGAACGGAGGCATCACGACTCTCCGCGCCCACTCCCTTCCTCTGGGAAAGACAGCCCTTACAGGCCGAGTTCCTTCTCCAGCACCGGGTGCAGGGTGCCGGTTCCGGCGGCGAACTCCTTGAAGTAGCCGACGATCTTCTCGGCCAGCGGGGTCTGGGTCAGATCGGTGCCCCACAGCGTGGCGTCGGCGAGGATCGGCTTGAGCACCTCGTCGGCCTTGGACAGGTCGCCGCCGACCTTCAGGGAGGCGAGGGCGCTCTGCAGCTCGGGGATGCGCGGATCGGGGCTCAGGGTGATCTCGTTGCCGTTGTCGTCGGTGGCCTTGCCGTCGGTGCCGAGCAGCAGGCGCAGCCAGGCGGCGATGGCCAGCGGGATGGCGACGAGCGTGTTCACGTCGTGATCCGGGGATTCGACGTACTTCTTGATCGTGACGCCGAAGCGGATCGGCACCTTCTGGGAGGTGTCGGTGGAGATGCGGACCGGGGAGTCGGGCAGGCTCGGGTTCGGCACGCGCACGTCGATGACCTTCTCGGCGAATTCCTTCGGGGAGAAGATGCCGGGGTCGGCCACGACGGGCAGGCCCTCGACGTAGGCCAGACGCTCGGCGAGGGCCTTGAGGTCCTTGTCGCCGATGGTCTCGCTCATCGAATCGTAGCTCATCAGACGGCCGGTGACGGCCAGGGCGGTGTGCACCGGGTTGAGGCAGGTGGTGACCTTCATCTCGTCGGCCTTGTTCACCGTGTCGCGGTCTCCCAGGAACACGCCGGCCTTCTCCAGAGCCGGACGGCCGTTCGGGAAGGTGTCTTCGATGACGAGGTACCAGGTCTCCTCGGCGTTGGCGAACGGGGCCACGTTGGTGCCCTTGGCGGTGTGGAAGATCTTGTTGTCGGCGAAGCCCTTCTCCTCCAGCAGCTTGGAGACGGAGTCGGCGGGGTTCGGGGTAATGCGGTCGATCATGGTCAGCGGGAAGGCGACCTTGGCCGGATCCTCCACGTAGGTGACGAAGTCCTCGGGGACGAAGCCTTTGTCGGCCCACAGCTTGGCGAAGTCGACGATCACGGAGCGGAAGCGGTCGCCGTTCTGCGAGAAGTTGTCGGTGCTCACCATGGCGATCGGCAGCTGGCCGGCCTTGTAGCGCTCGAGCAGCAGGGCGGTGATGGCACCCATGGCGGAGACGGCGGAATCGGGGCCGTTCTCGACTTCGGGGGCGATCCACGGCAGCAGCTCGCCGTCGTTGTTCCTGATGGCGTAGCCCTTTTCGGTGATCGTCACGGTGACGAACTGGAGTTCGGGGTTGGTGAAGACCTTGACCAGACCGTCCCACACCTCGTCGTGGGCCTTGACGCCGAAGGATTCGGCGACGGAGGCCACCAGCTCGGTTTCGACCGAGCCGTCGGACTTGAGGATCACGGACAGGCCGCGGTTGTCGTACGGCTTGTAGGCGTCGGTGATGATGTCGGCGTCGAAGGTCTCGGCCACGATCACACCGGCCTTGACCTCGCCCTGGTTGAGCAGATCCTGGGCGATGAGAGCCTGGACCTCGCGGAACAGGTTGCCGGCACCGAAGTGGACCCAGTAGGGGTGTTCGGCGGTGTATTCGGCGACTGCCTTCGGATCGTACTGCGGCAGCTTGGTGCCCGCAGCCTCCCATTCGGCGGCGTTGGCCTTGAAATCATCGGTCAGATGAAGAACCATTGTCAGTGTTTCCTTTCATGCGCCGGCGACTTCGATGCCGCCGGCGTTTTTCGATATGCGAGATATGGACGATCGACCGTAACCGGGAAGCGGATCAGTCGAGCTTGAAGACGTGGCGCGGGCCTTCCTTCACGGATTCACGCATCACGCGCTTGCCCTCGTCGAGGCTCAGACGGTGATCGGCGACCAGACCGGAGACGAAGCGGGCCGTGAGACGACGGTTGGTGTCGTGACGGGTCGGGATCGAGCACAGGGCGCGGGTGTCGTCGATGAAGCCGGACAGCTTGGAGAAGCCGGCCGCGGTGGTGATGTAGTCGAAGTAGCGCAGGATCGGCTCCGGGGAGTCGAGGAACCACCACGGGGCGCCGACGTACAGGCTCGGGTAGAAGCCGGCCAGCGGGCCGAGCTCGCGGGAGTAGACCGTCTCGTCCTGGGTGAAGGCCACGAAGTGGAAGTCGGGGTTGTTGCCGTACTTGTTGAGCAGGCTCTTGAGATCGACGGCGAACTCGGCCTTGGCCGGAATGTCGGCGCCGATGTTCACGCCGTACTCGGCGAGGTTCTGCGGATCGTAGTCGCGGTGGACGTGCGGGTGAACGGTCATGACCAGACCGTCCTCCTGAGCCATCTCCACCTGATCGGCGAAGAAGTGACGACGCAGCTGATCGCCCTCCTCCGGCGTGATGTTGCCGGCCATGGCCTGCTTGAACAGGCGGTTGACCTCGGTGTCGGAAAGGCGGTCGGTGCGCACGTCGGCGTGGGAGTGATCGGACAGCACGGCGCCGTGGGCCTTGAAGTACTGACGACGGCGACGCAGGGCCTCGGTGAAGCCGGCGTAGGTGGTGGCGTCGATGCCGGCGACCTCGCCGAGCTTCTCGACCTGCTGCGCCCAGTTGGCGGTCTTGTAGGGCTCGAGGTAGATGTCCGGACGGAAGGCCGGGGCCAGGCGGGCCGGGAAATCGGGATCGGCGTTGGTCTCGTCGTGCAGGTGCAGATCGTCGAGGGTGTCGTCGGTGGTGGAGATGAACTCGATGTTGAACTTCTTCACCAGAGCACGGGTGGAGAATTCGGGCTGCTTCAGATCATCGTTGATCTCGTCGTAGATTTCGCCGGCGGTGTCGGGACCGAACGGCTTGTCGATGCCGAAGACGGTGGCGAGCTCGTCATCGAACCAGTACTGCATCGGGGTGCCGGCGTATGCGGGCCAGAACTTGCCGAGCAGTTCGAAGGCGTGCTTGGCCTGTTCGGGGGTGAATTCCTTCTGCCCGACGCCGAGATCCTTGAGATCCACGCCCTGGGAGTGCAGGATGCGGGTCACGTAATGGTCAGGGGTGATGAACAGCTCGGTCGGGTTGTCGAAGTGGTAATCCTTGTCGTGGAACCATTCGACCGGAACATGGCCGTGAGGAGAGATGATCGGCATGTCCTTGACTTCGTCGTACAGCTCGCGGGCGATGTCGCGAGTGGTCGGATCGGCAGGAAGAAGCCTATCTGCATGTACCATAATGAGAACTCCTTTGTTTCGTTTCCTCCTCTTTGATTATTAGTTCGATCTAATACCGACCCACTGCGGTTGCCACGGTTTGCCCTTTATGGGATGGATGAGGACGATATTCCGCACGGATAGGTACAGTAAGGGGTAATCCCCGACCATAAGAGAAAGCGTATGAACCATATGCAGAACGCCAACGACGACGCTTCACCGATCCAAGAGGGGCTCGGCGACGCAGCCGGCATGGACGACGGCGAGATCAACACCGGAATCGATACCGGGCAGGGACGCCACAGCGGCAACGTCACCATCCGCGACGTGGCACGCGAAGTGGGGGTCTCCCCTTCCACCGTATCCCGGGCCTTCGCACGCCCCGGCAGAGTGAGCGCGCAGACGGCCCAGCGCATCCGCGAGGTTGCGGATCGACTGGGCTACCGGGCCAAGGCGGTCACCTCGCTGAGCATGCGCGACAGGGATCACGTCAACAGCATGATTGCCATCACCGTGGCCGATCTGGGTAATCCGATCTTCGCCGATTACGTCAAAAGCGCGCAGCATCAGTGTCTGCGCAAGGGATTCGGCTTGTTGGTCATCGACTTCGAGGAGACCAGCATCATCGAGCGCAAGGCGTTGAATCTGACCATGGGCCATGTGGATGGGCTGATCCTTTCGTCGTCACGGTCGTCCGACGCCACGATCCGCAAGCTTGCCGAGATCACGCCGCTGATCGCCCTGAACCGCCCGATCCGCGGCGTGCAGTCGATTATTCCCGACGCCCGCGTCGGCCTGGAGCAGGCGGTCAACTATCTCGCCGATCTAGGCCACGAGGAGATCACCTATCTTTCCGGGCCGGAGGCCTCCTGGCAGGACGGACGACGCTGGCGCACGATGATCGAGATCTGCGAACAGCGAGGCATCCGGCTTCGTCGCATCAACGCCAACGCACCCTCGTACATCGGCGGCTACAAGTATGCCGACGAATTCCTCAGAACCCCCACCACCGCAGTGGTGGCGTACAACGACATCGTTGCCATCGGTTTCATGAAGGCGATGCAGGCTCGAGGCATCAGGGTCCCCGAGGACATCTCGCTGGTCGGCATCGACGACACCCCGGTCAGTTCGCTGGTGACGCCGAGTCTTTCCACGGTGAAGCTGCCGCGCAAGGAGCCGGCGGAACTGGCGGTGGACGAGATCATCGCGCAGGTGAGGCATCAGAAGACCGACACCAGCCGAAGCCCGCTGTTCCTCAAGTCCACGTTCATTCCGCGAAGCAGCACCGGCCGCGCGAACCCGGCCATCCATCTGCGGTAGACCGCGATGGCCGCCCAAGCCACCGGCCGCCCAACCACCTCATCAGTCGGCTCACGCCGACAGCTTCCCCTCACAGGGGAAGCCTGAAGGACTTAGGTTCAGCAGAGTCCTACGGCGTCGAGGGCGAAGGGGATGCCGCCGACGAGTTCGAAGGTCACGCGATGACCTCCGGCGGGCAGGCCGCGCAGGGTCAACGCCGTCCGCAGCGCGCTGGCCGTCTCCACGGTGGGTTCGGCCCGCCGGAACGGTTCGCCGTCCACGGTCACGTCGAACCGGGCGGTTTCACGCTCCCCCACGGGATTCAGCTCGGCTGCGTTGCGGGCGAACAGGTCGATGCCGTCCGCGTCGGTGTCGATCGTCAGTCTCGCGCCCGCCCTCAGTGCCGTGGACGTGGTGCGCTGATAGTCGAACATGCCCCTGCCGTTCTCATGGGTCCACGGACCGGCGTAATCAAGCACCTGCGTACAGGAATCATCCCACGACACCATGTGCATGTCGTCGATCAGTTCGCGGTAGTACGCCGGCAGACCCCGACCCATCCCATCCGCATCCAACCGCTCCGTATCCAACCGCTCGACGCGCAGCCGATCGAACAGCACATGGTCGAAACTGGTGCCGAGCTGCACACGGCCGGCGGTCTGCGGATGAGGATCCGTCCATCGCGTCAGCTCCATGCCGTTGACGAACACGGTGATCTCACCGTCCGCGGCCTGAATCTCCACGCGGTTCCACACGCCGGCTCCGGAACGGAACCCCGTGCCGGCCAGAGCCAGGTCAACGCCGTGGCCTCGCCGAACCTCGTCGCCATATCGCCGCAGCAGCCATACGCCGTCGGCCCGCAGCTTGAAGTCATAGGCGGCAAGATCGGTGCTGAACTTGTTTCCGCCCATTTCGCGCACGCCGAGCAGCACATAGGGGGCGCGCCCCTCGTACGGTTCGAACATCACGTCCACTCCGGCCCGGTAGTTCATCCAACGCATATCGCCGATGGAGGTTCGCGGGTCGCCTTCGATCCAGGCGTTGCCGGCGTGACGCCAGTCGACCTGCTGACGCAGCACATGCGGTCCGCGGGCCCGAACCTCCCCGGCTGCACCATCCGATCCGGCGGTGCCCGTCGCCGGCGAGACGCCCCACTCCGTATCGTCATATGGCACGACTTCGAAGGCCCCATTGGTATCGGTGGTGTATCGCGGCACCGCACCGGCCGCTCCCCCGCGGCTGTCGAGGTAATCCTCCTCAACCAATCGTCCATGCTTCCACACGGTGACGGGTGGCTCGTCGGCATACTCGAAATCGTCCTCGTACAGCGTCCGCCCATCCGGATCGACGTCCAATACGGTACGCGCACGCTCATCGGTGTGGGGGATCCCCGGTCGCGGAATGTCATCGACATCCAACGAGGTGAGCGTGACCATCGACCACGGCTCCACCGTCACCGCGTATTCGGCGGAACGCGCGGAATCGGCATCGCTTCCAACCGCCGGGCCGCCGGCCGAATCACCAGCCGAGTCATCGACGTCGGCAGGCGAACCCTGCGGTTCGACATCGCCGATATACCGCAGATATTCGGCGTCGTACGGCTGCCCGACCCCGGCCGCGCGGGTGCGCCACAGTCGCATCGTCCGGCCCGCCGCGGGCACGCCGACGACATCGAGACGGTATTCGCGTGGCAGTCCGCTGTCGTTGACGATCACCGTGGACACGTCATCGCCGTCCGGAGAGACCATCGTCAGCGCGGACGGCTCACCCGATCTGGCCCCGCAAACCGGATTGTTGCCGCCGACCTCGCTCACCGAGGCCTCCGGCAGCGCCCGCCATGCCTCGGGACCATAGCCGAGCCGGGCGAACCGGCAGAAATGCTGCAAGGCCACCAGACCGGCGTCGTAGTAGATCCACCCGCTCCACGGATCACGGGCGGAGATCAGCTCCTTGTACGAGTATTCGAGGCCTTCGTAGAACGCGCCGATGGCCGGCTGGTAGATGGCATTCGTCCTGCGGGAGCGGACGAACGCCTTGATCAGGGTGTTGGCCATCTCCAACGGCGAGCCGATGCCGCCGATGCCGGTGCCCACCTCGCCGGAGCCGGAGATCCCCGTGCCGGTACCATCGGCCTGACAGTCGGAGGGGCGGCGATGCCCGTCCGGCCGCAATCGGTCCATCGTATTGTTCGGCCGGTCCGCCGAGTTCGAAAACGTGGCCTGCGCCTCGGAATTCCAGATCTCCTTGTCACAGTCGTCGGCCAGACGGGTGAAACTGCAATCGTCGTCGTCCGCAACGCTGTAATGGTAGGCCGCGATGTCGATGGCCTCCCGCAGATCGGCATCGGCGATCAGATCGGGACCGAACGTGCCCGTCACCTCCTCGTCGGAGGTGATCACGCGGATCCGATGGAACAGCTCACGCTCCTCGTCCGAATGGAATCCGGAGTTCGGATCATCGGGACCGGTGCCGATGAACCCGGTCTCGTCGGTGGCCACGCGACGTTTGAATTCGGCCACCCACGCCAGATCGGCCGTCCGTTCGTTCACGTCGGGGTTCACCGTGTCGACCATGTAGCCGTATTCGCGCCAGACCGCGAGAATCGTGTTCTTGTACCAGCGATAGACGTCGTCGTTGCTCCGCACCCACGTCGGCGCATGCCAGCGCAGCATGCTCACATGCAGGTCGGGCTGGTATCGGCGCGCATCGGCCGCCAGCTGGAATCCCGGTTCGCGCGTGACGGCCGGATACTCGTCTGGTTCGCGCATCGTGGCCGCGTTCGGCCCGGTGGAGTTGTTGCGATCGTTGCCCATCTCCACCTTGACGAGATTCATGATCGGCCGGTCCGTGCCGAACAGGGTTTCGACCAGACGCCAGTATTCGCTCGGATGCTCGGCCTTGTAGTCCAGCAGCAGACTGGACGTGGCGTTACCGGACAGCACGCCGAAACCCTTGTAGGTGAGGCCATGCCGGCTTGCGGCTGCCCTGCGGACGGTTTCGGCGTCGACGGTGAGATGGACCGGCTTCAATGTGGTCATCGTAGACCCCCTACTGTTTTCATTGGCTTGGTATCGGCGCCGCCGCTTCCGATCGACTACTGCTTCCAATCGGATTGCGCGGTGAAGAAATTGCCGCCACGCCCCTCGGCGTCATACATGTCGATGATGCGCTTGTCCTTGCTTTCGTTGGCCATCATCGCGAACAGCACGTCCGCCTGCCAGCGCACCGACGACCACAGCATGTAGCCCACCACGCCCGTACCAAGCAGCAGGAACAGAATCGGCCCCCAGGTGACGATCGCGTAGCCGAAGGCGACGAGCACGATGCCGGAGATCACGATCATGTAGAAGCGCTTCACCGACAGCATCAGCGCGTTCCTCAACGTGGCGAGGTATTTCGCCTTCGGATACTCAACCACCAGCAGCAGCGAGATCAGAAACGCCTCGGCCAGCAACACCACGCACACCGCGAGAGCCGGCGTGACATACAGACCGAACGACAGGCGGGAAAAGATCTGCATGTTGTACAGGGCGCAGAACGCGAGCGCCGCGAAGGTGACGCCCATGGCCAGAGACCGCCGGAACACACGGGCGTAGGCGCGGAAGTACGGGCGGATCACGCTGGCGTCATGATTCGGATCGACGTAGGGTTCGGCGATCCAATCCGGAGGAAAGTCGGGGTCGTGTTCGTGATCCTGATACACCTTCGCACGGATCGCGGCATTACGGGAGAACAAGGTGGGCTGATCGCGGAACACGGCGAACATGGCGGCGATGCCGGGTGCGCTGAGCGCGAAGGCCAGCAGGATCATCGGATAGGCGGTCAGGTCTCGGACGAAACCGATCGCCGCGACCAGCGGCAGCATGCCGATCAGCGAGCACCAACCCACCGCCAACAGCACGAAGATCGAATTCGCGACGGTGAGGAACGTGCCGGCGAAATTCGACGAGGACTTCTTCTGCGGAACCTGATCGGACATGGCGGTCATGATACTCCTAGGTGGGTGGACGGGAATGGTCGGACGGGAACGGAATATGAAAACCGGGGCGGGGCTGGTGCTGAAACCCCGTCCCGGTGTCGGGCGGCCATGGGAAGAAAGGAGAAGAACCATGGCCGCGGAGAGGTGTTATCCTTTCATACCCGATGTGGCGATGCCTTCGATGAACTGGCGCTGGCCTAGGAGGAAGACCACCAGGATCGGCAGGACGCTCATCACCGAACCGGTCATGATCATCGCGTAGTCGGCGGAGTTCTGCGAGATGAACGTCTTGAGACCAAGCTGGATCGTGTACAGGTCGGGACTGCGCAGGTAGATCAACGGGCCCATGTAGTCGTTCCACGTATTGGTGAACGTGATGATGCCAAGCGCCGCGATCGACGGTCCGGACAGCGGCAGGATCACCTTGCGGTAGATGCCGAACTCCGAAAGGCCGTCGAGACGGGCCGCCTCGGAAAGCTCCTCGGGGATCGTGTCATAGAACTGCTTCATCATGAACACGCCGAACGCACCGAACGCCTGCAGCAGGATGATCGACCAGCGGGTGTCGGCCAGGCCGATCGCGGACAGCATCTTGAACTGCGGGATCATGTACGCCTGCCACGGCACGGCCATGGTGGCGATGTAGATGAGGAACAGGGTGTTGCGGCCGCGGAAGCGGATCTTGGAGAAGCCATAGGCGGCGAACGAACCCGTGAACACCTGCAGGAACGTCACGCAGATGGCGAAGAACACGGTGTTGCCCACCCACAGCAGCATGCTGGAGTCGGTCCAGATATTCGCATAGTTCTCCCAATGCCATACGCTGGGCAGCCATTTCATCGGCACCATGAAGACCTCGTTGTTGGGCTTCACGGAGGCGAGAACCATCCAGATGAACGGCAGCAGGATGAACAGCGAGCAGGCGATCATGGCCGCGTAGCCGATCACCGTGCCGATGATCTTGCCCGGGGATACGGGCTTCTTGTTGAACGGGACGTCGGCGGAGCTGACCGCGTTGGGGAATGCAGTCTGAGCAGTCATCTCACTTCTCCTTTTGGTTGTTGTACCAGAACTGAATCAGCGTGACCACCATGCACAGGGCGAACAGCACGAGCGACACGGTGCCGGAGTAGCCGAAGTCGCCGCGCTCGAACGCCACCTTGTACACGTATTGCGCGAGCACCAGCGTGGAGGTGCCGGGGCCGCCGCCGGTCATGATCAGCGTCAGGTCGAGGATCTTGAACGAGCCGATGGTCAGCGTGACCATCACGAAGAACAGGGTGGGACGCATGCACGGCACGGTCACCTTCCAGAAGCGCTGCCAGGCGTTCGCACCGTCGAGCTGAGCGGCTTCGTACAGTTCGCTCGGAATGGTCTGCAAACCTGCGAGCAGCAGGATCATGAAGTAGCCGGCCTCACGCCATGTGGCCACGATGATGACCGCGGGCATGGCCCATGTGGTCGAACCGAGCCATCCGGGCACGTTGTCGGTGAAGATGCCGATGATCTGGTTGATCACGCCGCTACGGGCGTCGAACAGCATGTTCCACACCTGGGCGACGGCCACGATCGAGGTGATGTACGGGAAGAACGCCACCGTACGGAAGAATGAGCGACCCTTGAGCTTGGAATTGAGCAGCACGGCCAGGCCGAACGCCAGCACGAGGGTGAGCGGGATATGGACGACGGAGTAGTAGATGGTGTTCCAGAACGAGTCCTTGAACACGCTGTCGCGCATCAGACGCCGCCAGTTCGCGGCGCCCGTGAACACCGGGTTGCCGAAGGCGCTCCACCGGGTGTTGGCGATGTAGAACAGGGCGCACACCGGAATGAGGATCAAAAAGATGAAGCCAAGGAAGTTCGGCGTGATGAACGCCACGCCATGCAGGAAATTACGCCGGGAAATCGCAGCGCTCGACATCTTCCCCTTGTTGTGCGAAGGCTCCTGACCTTCGCCGTCGGTCGGTCGCTGATCGACCTGAGCAGCCGCCGTGTGGGACATGACCGCTTTTCTCCTTTCGCCGGAACCGATCTTTTTCTTCGTACGGCATGAGCGTCATACCGCCGATCGGTTCGCGAATAGTACTGGTTGCAAGCAAAAGGCACGGTCCGGGGTTATGGGTCCAGGACCGTGCCTGTGGTTCGATAGGGAAATGGATACGGGTTGTCGGCTACCTACCGATCACTCGGTGATAATCCGATCACTCGGTGACGATGCCCTGATCCTTGATGTCCTGCGTGGCCTTGGCGAGTGCGTCGTTCACGGAGGAGGTTTCGGTCATGATCGAGGAGTGGGCGTCGTTGAGCAGGGAGATGATGGTGTCGGAACCCTCACCGACCGGGTTCTCCGGCTTGGTGTCGTGGTTCTGCCAGGCGTTCTTGGTCAGATCGTCGGTGGCCATGCCGTCCACGCCGAAGTAGGTGTCGGCCACGGCGTCGGAGAAGTAGGCCGGGGTGGTGGCGATCTTGGCGAGCGCCTTGGCGCCCTCCTCGCCGGAGGCGAACTTCACGAATTCCTTGGCGGCGGCCAGCTTCTGGCCTTCGGACTTGGAGGAGACGGCCAGACCGGTCGGATCACCGAAGGTGACGGGCTTGTCGGAGTCGGACGTGGCGTCCGGGTTCTGCGGGATCGGAGCGATGCCCCAGCTGAACTTCTCGGCGTCACCGGACTTCTGCTGCTGCACCAACGTTGCGGCGTACCACGTACCCATCGGCAGCATGGCCGCCTTCTGGGTGCCGAACTGCGCCTGGTACTGCACGGAGGTGGTCTTGGAGGTGTTCCAGTCGATGGTGAGCTTCTCGTCCTGCCACTTGAGGGCGCGCTCGTAGAACGGCTTCATGTAGTCGAAGTTGGCCTTGAAGAAGTTGGAGTCGGGCTCGTATCCGGTCTGGGCCAGGGCGAAGGCCTGCACCACGGACTGCCAGTTGTGCTGGTAGATCGGGTAGACGGACTTGGCATCGTAGCCGGCCTTGGGCAGGTTGGTCTTCAGCTGCTCGGCGGCCTTGGTGTAGTCGTCCCACGTCCACTTGTCGGTCGGGGTCTCCACGCCGGCCTTCTTCATCATGTCCTTGTTGTAGAACAGCACCCAGGAATCCTGGCGGTACGGCATGGCGTAGTACTTGCCGTCCAGCTCGTAGTTCGAGATGTCGATGTTCTTGTCGTCCTTGTAGCCGGAGGCGATGTCGCTCAGGTCGGCCAGACCCTGGGACTGGGAGTAGGTGAGGTACTTCTGCAGGTTCTTGATCGGGAAGACGTCGGGCTGGGAGCCGGCGGAGATGTCCGCGGTCATCTGCTTGTCGTAGTCGTCGGCGGAGTACTGCTTGATGTTGACCTTCACGTTCGGGTACTTCGCCATGAACGCATCGGCGAGGGTCTTGAACTCGGGGGTCGAGTCCAGCGACCAACCGGCCATCGTGATCTCGGTCTTGGCGTTCTTGTCGAAGGCGTCGGAGCTTGACGACGACGAGGAACCACCGCCGCCGCAGCCGGCCAGCGCCAAGCCAAGGACGGAAGTCACCGCGACCGCTTTGAAGATGCGATTCAACTTCATTGTTCTTCCTTTCGTTTATCGGCTACATTGCCGTTTGCACAAATCCGCGAGCGAGAACATCCTGATTGTTGTCCATCTCACATCGATCTGTTAGTAATGATCATACATGCTCATTTATGATTGAAATACCGTGTCGCCAAAATTTTCCTAGGTTTTTCTCATATTCAGCACGTCGTGATCATTTGACAATTTCACCACAGCATCCAGAAAAACCTTACGGCACAATGGTTTTAAACCATCAGCCAAGCAAATTTCCAGCGAATCGCAGTCACCCATAAATGCTCATTTGTGATTATACTTGATTATATGGTCATCAATGCCATCGTTCAATGATGAACATCCATCCCCGAGATCGAGGAAGACAGCAGAACACAGGAGGCTTTCCATGCACCCCACCCATCGCAGCGAATACTGGACGCGGACCAGCGGCGATCTCGCCGAACGCCGCGCTCCGATCCTGCCGCCGCCCACCGTCGACGGCACCACGGCGGCCGACGCCGTACGCATCGTCATCGACCCCACCCGGCAGTACCAGCTGTGGGAAGGCGCCGGCGCGGCCATCACCGACTCCAGCGCCTCGCTGTTCATGAACGCGATGAGCGCCGAACAGCGCCACTCGATCCTCACCGAGATGTTCGACCCCGAGCAAGGAGGCTTCTCCTCGGTGCGCATCTCCATCGGCGCCAGCGACTTCTCCAGTCAGGCCTACTACTCCTACGACGATCTGCCCGAAGGTGTGGCGGCCGACCCGGCACTGGACTACTTCTCGATCGGCGAAGGCGAACCCGGCGCGCCGGACGCCACACGAGACCTGAAGAACGTGGTGCCGGTGCTGCAGGAGATCCTTTCGATCAACCCGGCCGTCAAGGTGATGGCCTCGCCGTGGAGCGCCCCGGCGTGGATGAAGACCTCCGGACGGCTCGACGGCGCCGGACGACTGCGCCTCGGCGAATACGTGGGCAACGGCTACCGGTACCAGGACACCATCGACTATGTGTACGCGCAGTATTTCGTGAAGTTCATCGCCGCCTACGAGTCATACGGCATCCCGATCACCTCGGTGACCATGCAGAACGAGCCGAGCAACGGATGCCCGTGGCCGATCACCATCTGGACCCCGGAGGAGCTCACCGCTTGGGGCACCGAATACCTGCGCCCCGCCCTCGACAAGACCTACCCGGACGTGGAGATCTACTTCGGCGACGATTCGCTGCGATTCTGGCAACGGCCGGCCAGCGAGTACATGACGCCCGCGCAGGCGCAGTCCTTCGCCGGTGCGGCCTTCCACACCTACTCCGGACTGCCGCACTGGGTACACAACGGCACCCGCCAGTTCCCGCACTGGAAGGCGGCCATGACCGAACGCCGATGCATGCTCGACGACACCGTGGCCGAAGCCTCGCATGTGATGTTCGGCGAGATCGGCACCTGGCTGGTGCGCAACGGCGTGGGACTGATCAACCTGTGGAACATGGCGCTCGACGAGCAGGGATTCCCCTCATGGGCCGGCACCTCGGGCCGCCGCGGCGTGATCACCATCGATTCGTCCACCGGCAAGGTCAAGCGCAACCTCGAATACTTCATGCTGCGCAACTTCGGCCAGGACGTGCCCGTGGGATCACGGCGCGTGGCCTCCACGAACCATACGCCCGACGGCCGTCACGGCGGACTCGGATCGGTGGCGTTCCTCTCCCCCGACGGCGATCTCGCCGGATTCCTATACAATCCGACCGGCGAGGCGATCGACGCCGCGGTGACGGTGAACGGCATGGGCGCGAAGTGGCGCACGGTGACGGTTCCCGCCTACGGCACGGTGAGCTTCCACCTTTCGAACGACGAGACGGTGAACACCTCAACCACACCGGCCGACGACGACTTCGAAATCATCTACACGCCGCATCCCGCCGACGACCACGACGAAACACTGTTCGAATAATTCGAATGCCGTCGTCGGTTCCCAAAGGCCGACGACGCAGCCCCGCCGGCACGCGCAACGCCGGGGACCACCCTCAGTCTGCCGCAGTCAGACCACCCTCAGTCTGCCGCAGTCAGACCACCCTCAGTCTGCCTGCGGCAGACAGCTCCCGCCAGCGGGAGCGGGGACCACCCTCAGTCTGCCTGCGGCAGACAGCTCCCGCCAGCGGGAGCGGGGACCACCCTCAGTCTGCCTGCGGCAGACAGCTCCCGCCGGCGGGAGCGGGCACACGCCACGCACCGCCCCGCCGGCGGGGGCTCCCAGCAAAGCCGGGTGGGGGTGGCCACGCGACGGAACACCACACAATCAGCGCCCATCACAGTGATAACATCAATATGATGATGAGAGTGGATGCCACACGATGAAGGACATCCCATGCTCCCATACAACAAAGCCAACGTTCCCCTAGCCAGAAAACTTCGATCAAATGCCACCCCATGGGAGCGAAAACTCTGGAATGATTTTCTTCGCACCTACCATGTTCGCTGGCAACGACAAAAGCCCATCCTGAATTACATCGTCGACTTCTATTGCGCAAAGGCCGAACTCATCGTCGAACTGGATGGCAGCGGCCACTTTGCCGCATCGCAACGATCCGCCGACAAGGTACGAACCCGGAACCTGCATGATATCGGTCTGCTGGTACTCCGTTATACGAATCTGGAGATCGACAGACACTTCGAGGCCGTCTGCGACAACATCGATGCTCATGTCCGACGGCACACATAGCGGCACATGCGGCAGCCCGCACCCGCCCCTCCCGCCGGCGGGCGCAACGCTATGCCGCGCCGGGCCACGCCGGGGACCACCCTCAGTCCGCCCACGGGAGTCGGGGACCGCCCTCAGTCTGCCTACGGCAGACAGCTCCCGCCAGCGGGAGCCGCCACACGCGGGAGCCGACATCACTCGTCGTGACCCCAGACGCGCACCTTGCCGGGTGCCACGTCGCCGATCAGATGCTTCGGTGCGGGGTTGAGCTCGAACTCATCGTCCTCAGGCACTTCGGAGACGTTGATCTCGCCGTTGGACTTATGCACGGTCACCAGACCCCATGCGGGCACGGTCACCTTCTGCCATGCGCCCCCCTGACCGTTGACCGTCACCGCGGCCTCGATCGCCTCGCCGGTCGGATTGTATACATGAGCGGTCACATCGCCGTTCGCACCGAGGAATGCCACCGAACCGAGTCCGCCGGACCAGCCGTCGGGCGTGTGGTTCGTGGAGCGGATCACCGTGGAACCGGGGGTCACGTCCTGGCCGAAGGCGCGCAGCATGAAGTATTCGAGGTTGCGGATCACCTCGCCGGTCTCGTGCTGGATCGTCACCACACCACGCCGGCCGGTGGCGCCCACCTGATTGGGCAGACCACGCTCGTCGAGGGCGAGGTTCCACAGGGCGATGAAGCTTTCACCGTTGCGCACCAGCCAGTTGCCGATGATGCCGAGCATGATGTGCGCGGCATCCTCCGGGGTTTCGTCGATCATGCAGCGACGTTCGGTCATGCCGAACATCCAGTGCGGGAACGAACGGGATGCGTTGAAGAAGTTGGAGTACGGGCCCTCATAGGTGTGCACGGTGAAGCCGTCGACGCTGGCCGCCTCCTGCGGGGTGACCACCTCGTTGACCGGCCACAGGATGTTGTGGGTGGAGTCGTCGTTGATGAAGATGCGCATCTCGGGGAACTTCTCGTTCATGGCGGGACGCAGGAACTTGTGGGCGAACTCGGCCTGCTGCTTGAGCGTCCACATCATGGCGGGCCACTTGGGCGCGTTGCTCGGCTCGTTCTGCACGGTCACGCCCCAGATCGGGATGCCGACCTTGGCCATCTCCTCCACGTACTTCACGAAGTAGCGGGCGTAGCAGCCCTCGAAGCTGTCGTGCATCGGATCGAAGCCGTTGCCGGTCCACTCGTCGAAGCGCAGATGACCACCCTGGCACAGGTGCCCGGTGTTCTTCATCCACGCAGGGGCGCTCCACGGCGAGGCGATGATCTTCACCGCCGGATTGATCTTCAGGATCTCCAGCACCACCGGAATGATGTACTTGAAGTCCTTGGTGGCGTCGGGCGCACCGGGTTCGCCTTCGCCGAGTGAGAACCGGCTCAGCGTGTTATCATGCTCGCCGAACGGCAGGTCGTCGTAGGTGTAGTAGGGCTGGGCGCTGGGCTCGCAGGACCCGAGCGGAATGCGGATCACCGAGAATCCGCCCTTGGCCGGGTTGAAGGCGTCGTCAAGGAAGGCGTGACGCTGTTCGGCATCCATCGATCCCCAGATCAGACTCGCCGCCGCGTCGGTGATGGCCGCGCCGGCGCCGACCCACGGCTGCCTGCGGTCGGCAGGGTCCACGACGATCGGCGTGGCATCGCCGACCTCCGTCACATATTCGGGAGCCTTCAGTGTTTCACGACGCTGGGCGAGATCTCCCGAGGTGGATGTCCAGAACTCATTGGCGAATCCCATGCCATTGAACGAGGATGCGGAATGCTGTGTCATGACTGTCCTTTGTCCGTTGATTGCCGATTCCGCCGTACGACCGCGACTTTGCCGACCGCACACCGGGTAATTGACTGATTGACTGCTATTCATTTTCAATATAGCACACTTTTAGTCATTTATAATCATCTTTAATCAATCCATATCAGACATCCGATCGCCTTGAAAACCAAGGTTTCACCCTACCGACAGGCCATCCGCCGATCATCATGCGCGGCACTTTCATGGCAACACGTCGCCGGATTTACCCGATATCACTCGTTTTGATCACAGTTTTTCCACTGCTTTCCAATGTGGTGATTATTTATGATCAAAACGGTATAATCGCTGATAGTCAGCGAACCAAAGGAACCGATATGCCCACTCAGCGATCATCTCAACGATCCACGGCGGAACCCGTCGCCTCCGCGCCGCGCAGTTATCTGCCCGCCGAACGTCAGGACATGATCCTCAGTCTGCTCACCCGCGAAAACGTGGTCACCGTGCCCCGACTCGCCGAATACCTCGGTACCACGGAGATCACCGTGCGCAGGGATCTGACCACTCTGGCCGAGGCGGGGCTGCTACGACGGGTGCGCGGCGGAGCCATGTCGGTCGGCGGCGTGAAGGACACCGCCGGAGCCAATCAGCAGTCCGCCGCATCCCGGACGGTGGCACACGGCGACGACGAAACGCTCACGGTGGGAGAGCCGCTGCTCAGCGCCGAAACCATCGATCAGCTGGACCGGCAGATCGAACAGCCGATCCCCTCCGTCACGACGAACACCACACCGCGCGGCAAAGGCACGATCGGTCTGATGTTCCCCGAACCCAGCTTCTTCTGGCCCACGGTGATCGACACGATCCGCGCCGATGCCGCCCGTCTGGGATACCGAACCGAAGTGCGCGAATCCTCATACGAGCGGATCAGAGAAAGCGAAATCCTCGATTCGTTCGCCGAAAACTCCTCGCTGCGCGGCATCATCGCCTGCCCCAGCGCCGAGGAGGATGTTTCCGAAGCCTCGTGGAACTGGATCAGCCACTCCCCCGTCCCCGTGGTGGTGGCGGAACGCGATCAGCCGTTCGCGGCCATGACCTACCACGATTCCGTGCGCACCAACCATCCGTACGGCGTGCGTATGGCCATCAACCACTTCCGCGAGCACGGTCATCGTCACGTCGGCGCCGCCTTCACGATGACACCCACCTCCGCGGTGATCGAGGAGGCGTGGAACCAGCTGACCGGACGGACGAACCTGCTGGAATGCCCATTCGTCATCGACGGCATCCAGCCGTACGACACCCAGGGCGTGGAGGAGATCGTGGACAAGACGCTGGAAACCGGCGTCACCGGACTGCTCGTCCACTCCGACTATCTGGCGATCGCGCTGGCCCAGGCACTGGAACGGCATGGCAAACGCGTGCCGGACGACGTCTCGCTGATCTCGATCGACGGCTACGCCACGCCGAGCTCCCGCCCGCTGACCGTACTGCGATCCCCGCAGCAGGAGTTCGCCCGCGAATGCCTCAGCTCGCTGCTGTGGCGCCTCGACCATCCCGACTGGCCGACCCGTCACATCTTCGTGGATCCACGGCTCATCGACCGGCACAGCGTGGTGGCGTTGGACGACTGACGCATCGTCCCGCCACTGCACGCGGATGGATGATGCTGACTACAGGCGCCTGAGGATGTTCAGCACGAGGCGCGCCGCGGTGTCGGCGTATTCGCTGATGTCGAACTCCTTGAACGTCTCGTATTCGGTGTCGGCGTTGTCGCTCAGCGCGCGGATCACCAGCACGGGCACCTCGTTTCGTGCGGCCACATGGGCCACCGCGGCACCCTCCATCTCCACGGCGTCGGCACCGGTTTCACGGATCACGCGGGACGTGTTCTCATGGCCCTCCACGAAGTAGTTGCCGGTGGCGATGATGCCGACGATATGCGTGATGCCCATGTCGTTCAGAGCATGATCGGCCACATCCAGCAGATGCGGATCGGAGAAGAACTCCTCAGTCTTCGGTGCGGACTGCGCGATCAGGCGCATGTCGGTGTCGAGGTAGCGCAGCGTGCCGCCGAGCACCACGTCGTTGATATGCAGATGCGTGTTGAGATTGCCGGCGATACCCGAGAAGATCACCGCTTCCGGCTGGTAGACGTCGATGAGATGCTGAGTGGTGGATGCCGCGTTCACCGTGCCCATGCCGGCCACGGTGGCCACGACGTGCAGTCGTTCGCCGGCGGCGGTGTCGTAGTCGCCGGACGTGACCGTAAGCCCCGCCTCCAATGTCTCCGTCGCGTTCTCCAACGACTTGGCGATCAGCGCCACCTCTTCGTCCATCGCTCCGATAATCGCCACGGTCCGTACCATGTTCGCTCCTTAGATCTCGATTGTCCGATGCTTCCTCAATGCATCCTAGAAAAGGAGGGGGATGTGCCTCGCTCGACCGTAGGCTAGCGGCCGGGTTTGCCCGGCCGCGGGGCCGAACGGCCTTGAGTGTGTCGAGCGAGGCACATCACCCTCCATGACCAATGCCACATTGATCAATCGACATCATTGAACAATCGTCCGCGTCACCTCCAGCGGCGAGCGCTCACCGCTTCGGCCAGCTCGTGGAGCAGCTTCTCGGTTTCGGGCCATGCGATGCACTTGTCGGTGATCGACTTGCCGTAGACCAGCTGCGGCAACGGCGCGGCAGGCTGGTTGCCGCCTTCGATGAAGCTTTCCATCATGATGCCGGTGATGCCCCGCTCCCCTGCCGCGATGCGCGCGGCGATATCCCGCACCACGGCGGCCTGGCGATGCTCGTCCTTGCCGGAATTGCCGTGCGAGGCGTCGATCACCAGCCCGTGCGCGGCCGCCGAATCGGCGGGCATCTCATCGCGGATGGCGGCCATCGCCCCGGCCACCGATTCGGCGTCATAGTTCGGGCCGTGGCTCGAACCACGCAGCACCACATGGCAGTCGGGATTCCCCAGCGTCTCCACGGCCGCGGCCCGCCCCTCATGATCGATGCCGAAGAAGGTGTGCTGCTGGGCGGCGGCATAGCATCCGTTGACCGCGGCCTTCACCGAACCGTCGGTGGCGTTCTTGAATCCCACCGGCATCGACAGGCCGCTGGCCAGCTGACGGTGGATCTGGCTTTCGGTGTTGCGCGCGCCGATCGCACCCCACGTCACCGCGTCGGCGATGAACTGCGGGGAGGTGGGCTCCAGGAACTCGGTGGCGGCCGGCATGCCTGCGCCGAGCACGTCGAGCAGCGTTCGACGGGCGAGCAGCAGCCCCTTGCGGATCTTGTGGCTGCCATCCACATCGGGATCGTTGATCAGACCTTTCCAGCCAACCGTGGTGCGAGGCTTTTCGAAGTACACGCGCATCACGATCATGAGTTCGCGGTCAAGCTCGTCACGCACCTTGGCCAGCCTGCGAGCATAATCGAGCGCGGCTGCGGGATCGTGCACCGAACAGGGGCCGACGATCACCAGCAGACGATCATCCTGCCCGTACAGGCAGGCACGCACCTCGTCGCGCGAACCGGCCACCAGTTCGCGCGCCGCGGCGTCGAGCGGCAGATCGGCAAGCACGGTGGCCGGCGTGGGCAGCGGATCGAGTTCCAGCACCCGCCGGTTGACGATGCGGTCGATGCCCACTTCGTCCTCCCAGCGCGGGATGCCGTCCACCGTCAGCGGATTGCGCCCCTCGTCCATGGCCCTGCGCAGAGCCCGAAACTCCTCGCTGCGATCGACGTCGTCATTGTGTCGGTCGTTCGTCTCACTCATTGCCACACCCTTCCTGCCGCTCGATCGCGGATGACCTGCAGATGACTGCGGCCCATTGTATCGGCTCTGTATCGACCGTAGACCGTATCGGCTGTATCGGCACGCAGGAAGCCTCACGCCTCGATGACGTGCGTTCCGGCCTCCAGTCCATGCACCAGCAGCGATCCCTTCGGATACGAATGCTGGGTGAACATGCCATCGATCGCATCGTATCCCGCGCCGAGCTCCACGGCCTCCACCTCCGCGCCGTCAAGCAGCACGGTCGAGGCACCGGAGTTCAGCGGCGGCACGATCACATCGGCCTTGGACCCCACGGGCACGGTCACCTTGATCTCGATGCCGTCCACCGCAGGCCGCTCACCGGTGGGCACGGCACTCCCCCGCACCTCGTACGACGCCCGGATCACACCGGAACGCACCGGCAGCTTCACGTCGGCCCGCTTCACCGAGCCGGGCTGCGGCGCCACGACGAACGAACGGTATCCGGCGACCAGCGGACGGATGCCGAGCAGTCCCTCCGGCAGCAGATAGGCCGGGGACGATGCCCACGGATGCGAATACGTGGTGTTGGTCTTCAGTCTGAGGCTCCACGCCTCCATCGTGCCGCCGGCACCCTGATCGATCATGTGCTGCCAGGTGCGTTCGCCGGAGGGCGCCGCGATCAGCGCGTCCGCATCGGCGCCGAATCCGGCCTTGTAGAGACCACCGAGCAGCACGGCCGCCACATAGACGCTGCACGCCATGCCCTTGCCGCGCAGGAACGCGGCCACGCGGGGAAGACGTTCCTTCGGCACTTCGGCGAAGGCGAGCGCGAACGCCGACGAGTGTTCGGCATGGTGGGCGATCTGCCTGCCGTCGGCACCCGTGTCGAGGCCGTCCACGTAGGCACCGGCCTCGTCGTCCCACAGTCGTTCGTGAATCGCGGCGCGCATCCGGGATGCCACGTCGGCGAAGCGGCGCGCCTCCTCGGTGTACCCCAGCGCCCCGGCGAGGTCGGCGGCATCGGCATAGCTCTGCGAGGCGAGCGCGTTGATCACCGTGTTCACCCGACCGAATTCGAATCCGTCGCGTTCGGCCGGCGGCCAGTCGATCAGATCGCCGTCGGTGTGGCTGCTTTGGCCGGGGTCCTTGACGATCAGCCCCGAGGCTTCGTCGAGATACTTGCCGGGCAGCATGGCGACGATCTGGTCCCAGTGCGTTTCGGCCTGCTTGAGGCTTCCGGTCTGACGCCATGCGTCGTGCACGGCGAGCACCAGATACAGCGGCCATTCGGTGGGCCAGGTGCGGTTGGCGAGCAGGAAGTCGATGGAGTATTCGCCCAATGTCGGCGAATCGTCGAGGGCGAGGTGGGCGCGCTGCTGCAACCAAGCGTCGGCCTCGTACGGGATGCGTTCGCGAGTCCACGAATCGGCGTAGATGTTGCCGTTGAGCGCTTCGATGGTGTTCCTCGAAAGCTTCCAGACGCGGTTGAGCACATCGTCGGAGGAGTCGAAGGCGTCGGAGATGCCGTTGTACGGGTAGACCAGCGCCTCGGCGTCCACGCGGGCGTCGTGTTCGGCGAGGTCGGCGATCACGTCGGGGGCGGGCTCGGCGGGCAGGATCTCCACGTAGCGGAACACGCGCATGCCCCAAGAGCGGGCGAAGGTGAGGCCGGTCTTGCCCTTGCAGAAATGCCAGGTCTCCTGATACGTGTTGTAGGCGCTGAGCTGGTATTTCACCGTGCCGTCGTCGTTGAGGATCTCGCCGTAGCGCACCACCACGTCGAGGGGCTTGGCGGTGTTGATCGCGAGTCGTACGCCGCCGGCCACCGCACGGCCGAAGTCCACGATCAGCCGCCCGTCGTCGGTCACCCGCTTGGAGACCGGATGCCATACCTTGATGCGCGGTTTGTTGACGGGGGTGGCGGCCAGATCGTCGAACCGCGGCTTGGTCACGGCATGGGCCCATGCGGAGTCGTCGAAATCGGGTTCGGAGATGCCGTGCTGGTACAGCTGCGTGCGGATGTTCTCGGCGGGCAGCTCGTAGACGTGCGTGCCGATGGATTCGGCGTCAGGATACACGTCGTTGCCCACCTTGGCGAGCCAGTCGGGTCCGGTGCCGAAGTGGTCGACGGTGCCGTCCTCGTAGGTCACGTCGAGCTGGGCTTCGAAGCGCTGATCCTCCAGCGCGTAGGCGACCACGCCGATCCAGTTGTCGCGGCCGGGGACCAGCCAGGAGGTGACGTCGAAGCCGTCGTATCGGGTCTCCCCCGCGATGGGGAAGGTGGGGCCGTATCCGGCGAAGTGGCCGTTGACCCATGCGCGGTAGACGAACTGACGACTGCGCCACACGTCCGCGCCGGTGGCGTTGAGGGTGGCCCAGCGCACCGGCTTGTCGGCGAGACGCACCCGGCCACGCAGGAACGCCCATCCGCGGGAGTTGTGTTCGGAGGTGAGCAGATCGGGTTTGTTGGCGAACTGGTCGGTGTTCTTGCGCTGCAGGATCTCGTCGTGCGCCACTGCGGGCAGTTCTACGGTGGTGTACGGCGCGGCGGTGACCGGATCGGCCCAGATCGGTTCGGCGTGGCTCCACTGGCGTCCGGCGCCGGTGCCGAAGGTCGTCGGTTCGCTGAATGCGGTGGCCACGGCCGTCCTGCCGACGCCGCGCCACACCTGCACGGCGGCCCAGTACCGCTGGCTGGCGGAGGTGTCGATGTCGTTCAGCTCCACACCGGAGAAGCCGTCGCCCTCCACCCGGCCGGAGTCCCAGACGTCGCCTTCGCCGGCACGCGCCTTGGCAGGGGTGGACGAGACGATCACCCGGTAGGCGCAGACGGTGTTCGGCGATTCGGTGGTCAGGCTCAGACCTCGGGGCTCCTCAAGGGGAACCACCCATCGCAGCACCGGCACGGTGTCGGGTTCGATGTCCACCGGGGAGATACGATCGTTGACCAGCAGATTCGCGGGGGCCTTCCCCACCGTCTGCGTTACGAGACGCTCGATTTTGTCATCCATTATTCCGCCCCTTTGCAAGAAAAAGCAGTATGCACTTGGTTTCATTATTTTCAAAGGGGTGGAGATTTAGGAAACTGTCCCTATAAATGGGATTTTTGGGATTCCCGCAGGACAAATCACGGCAACGGCAGCGAAAAGCCCCGCGATGGCATTATGCATCGCGGGGCGGGGACGACAACCTGAAAACGACGGAACCGATCCGACGACTCAGAGGGCACGACGGGTGCGCACGGCCTTGGCGAGCGTGTGCAGCAGTTCGTCGGTACGATCCCACGGCACGCAGCGGTCAGTGACCGACTGGCCGTATTCCAGCTGATCAAGCGGGGCCGGCTTCTGGGCGCCGGCCTTGAGGAAGCTCTCCATCATGATGCCGGTGATGCCCTGCTCTCCGGCGGCGAGACGCTCGGCGATGTTCTCCACCACCTCGGCCTCCACCTCCTCGTTCTTGCCGCAGTTGCCGTGGGCGGCGTCGATGATCAGACCATGTTCGCTCGGACCGGGAGCCTTGGACTTCCTCAACGCCTCCAGTGCGGCCTTCACCGACTCGGGATCGTAGTTCGGACCGTGACTGGAACCACGCAGAATCAGATGGCAGTCCGGATTGCCCTTGGTCTCCGCGGCGATCACATGGCCGTCGAGATTGATCGACAGGAAGTGGTGCTGGAAGCTGGACGCATAGCAGGAGTCCGCCGCAGCCTTGATCGAACCGTCGGTGGAGTTCTTGAAGCCCACCGGCATCGACAGGCCGCTCGCCAGCTCGCGATGCACCTGGCTTTCGGTGTTGCGCGCACCGATCGCACCCCAGCTGATCGCGTCGGACAGGTATTGCGGGGTGATCGGATCCAGCCATTCGGTGGCCACCGGCACACCCAGACTCAGCACGTCGGAGAGCACCTGACGGGCCATGAACATGCCCTTGCGAATGTTGAACGTACCGTCAAGATCGGGATCGTTGATCAGACCCTTCCAGCCGATCGTCGTCCGCGGCTTTTCGAAGTACACGCGCATCACGATCAGCAGATCGTCGTTGAGCTCGTACTTCACCTCGGCCAGACGCTGCGCGTATTCGTGCGCGGCCTTGGGATCGTGGATCGAACAGGGGCCGACCACCACGAGCAGACGGTCGTCGCGACCGTGCAGCACGTCGCGGATCTCCTGACGGGACCGGGCCACCAGATCCAGCTGCCTGTCGCTCAGCGGAATCTCCTTGATAAAGGAGCGAGGTGCCGGAATAGGGTCAAGCTGATAGATGTTCACGTCCATTGTTTCGGGAAAGACCGCGCTCTCCGAGAGATTGCGCCGTTCGTCTTCGCTGCTGTCGGGACCGCGAAGGATTGCCATATTTCTCACCTCTTTCATCATGCTATGTATTGGATAGCGATGGTGTTCCGCCGCCTCGACCATCGAGACGGACTCGACCACTATAGACGAAACGGGCACGGAATGTGATCCCATGCCCGTTTTTGGCGAACGCATCGGCTACTTCGCCCAAATCCCCCTCATCAGTCGGCTTCCGCCGACAGCTTCCCCTCAAGGGGAAGCCGGACGGATGAGTGAAGTCACCGAGCCAAAGCGCCCATCGGATCCCATGCGGGGAGCATGATGGCGGGTTCGTCCAGGGCGGCGAGGTAGTCCTTGGGGAGCATGGACTTGGGCACGGCGATCTCATAGACGTATTCGCCGAACCAGTCGTCGCTCATCGTGAAGTAACCCTTGTCGGCAATCTTCTCGCCCCACGAGTTCTCCACACGCCAGCGGCGGGTCGTCCTGCCGTCGTCGGCCACATCCACGCCGACGAACGCCATCGCATGGTTCATCGCCGAATCGGCGAACCGAACGCGGGTCTCCTTGTCCATCGAGAAATCGAAGTCGTACACGCTGCCGTACTCGAACAGGTCGGTGGCCCACGCACCGTTCTCGCGGTCCATCATCGGATGGCAGTCCGCGCCGAACCACACCGGAATGCCGTCGTCGCTCAGAATCCTGCGCGCGCAGTCCTTCATGAACTCCACCGGAACGTTGAGGTATTCGGTGGGTGTGCCGCCGACCACGTTGCCCAGATGCTCGATGCCGATCTTGCGTCCCTTCGGATGCTCGGCGCGAGGATCGTCCACCAGGCACACGTAGTCCTCCAGGCCGGCATCCACGTACTTGGCCCAGAACTCCTGCGGGGTGATCTCGCCGTCGCGGTGGAAATGCCCGTCGTCGTCGGTCCACTCCCAGTCGAACGAGGTGGGCGGCGTGCCGAGATGAATGGTCAGCACCCGGTGCGCGGCCGCCACGGTCTGCGCCACCACCGCATCGGCATCCTCACCCGCGTAGATGCGGGCCACACCCTGACGCAGCACGGCGCGAAGATTCGTGTTCATCTGACCGGTGTTCTGCGAGCTGGCCGTCTCCGGGAACAGATCCTTCGGCACGGCACCGTACTTCTCGTACACGTTCATGGCCATCGTCCACTGGCCGCCGTCGCCCATCACATCGTGGAGCAGATGCTGCACCAGACGGGAGTCCTCCGGCTCGCCCGCGGCATGCAGCGCAGCCATGTCCTGCATGAAGTAGTTGGCGCGTTCCAGCTTGTCGTAGTACATCGCATAGTTCTGCGAGAACTCGAAATCCTTGACGCCGAGATTCCGCTTGGCCACGAAACGAGCCACATTCAGCGAGCTGAACAGCCAGCAGCGGCCGGAACGGGCCTGCGAGGTGACCTTGCCGTTGTCCACGGTGACGGAGAAGCGTCGCTGCAGCAGACGGGCGCGGTCGTAGTTGCGGGCCACCTTGTCGATGCCGCCGAGCGTCACGGCGTTCATGGCAAGACGATTGACGGGATTCGCGGCGAATCCCTCGCGCAGTGCGCCGAGGCGGGTGTCGTCCAATGGCTTGAGCGGTTTGAGATCAGACATGCGTTCTCCTTTGATGTCTTTGATGTCGAAGCAATCGGCTGCCGAACAGCCGGAACAATCGGAACAATCGGAACAATCGGAACAATCGGAATACTAAGACGGCTCCCGAACGGACGAACGGGAGCCGAATCGAATCACGGATCAGTTGGCCGCTGCGGGCTGACCGGGCTGGTCGACGGAGGGAACGGGCTGGCCCGGCTGGTCAACGGGCTGGCCCGGCTGGTCAACGGGCTGGCCGGACTGAACGGGCTGAACGGGCGCGACCACCGGAGCGACCGTTTCGGGCACCACATTGGCCACCGGCACGTCCGGAGCCTCTGCGGGGGCGGCGGCATCGGCAGGCTGATCGACCACATCGCCCACGGCTTGCGCCACGCCGGTCGGAACAGCCGAGGCTGCGGCGCCGGCCGCGGGACCACCGAATCCGAAGGCGTTGGCGAAGATGGAGCGAAGCTCATCCACACGGGCGGTGATGGACGCCTCGCGGGCCTGCAGCGCGGAGATGTGCTCCTGAAGACCTTCGATCTCCTTCTGCGAGGCCTCACGGCGCTGCTGCACCTGAGCCTCGGCCTTGCGGGTGGCCTCCTCGATCAGCGTCTTGCCCTGCGCGTCGGCCTCCTCGCGGGTCTTGGCCGCATAGGCGTCGGCGTCGTCGCGGGCGGCACGCGCCTGAGCCAGCAGCGCATCGGATTCCTGCTGGGCCTGGGCGCTGCGCTCCTTGACGCTGGCGAGCACCTCGTTCACCTTGGTGCTGGCCTCATCCTGCTGGGCGGCGATGTCTTTGCGGATCTGCTCCACCTCGGCGGCGGTCTCCGCCAGTCGGTGCGCGCGCTCCACATCGGCGGAATCGGTGAGACGGCGGGCGTCGGCCTTGGCCTTCTCCAGAATCTCGCCCGACTGGCGCTTCGCGTCGGACAGCATCTTGCCCACCTGATCGCGCACGTCGTTGAGACGGGCGTTGGCCTGATCGAGGGCCTTCTGAATACGATCGTCGGACTCCACCTTCTTGCGGGAGATCTCCTCGTCGGCGACCTTGCGCTGATCGGCGATCTCCTGGGCGAGCTTGGTGCGCTGCTCGGCGAGCTGACGCTCATGCTCGGCCTTCTCGGCGGCGAGCTTCTTGCCCTGCTCGTCACGGGCGTTCTCCAGTTCCAGACGCAGCGTCTCGCGCTGTTCGCCGGCCTGCTTCTCGGCCACGGACTTCAGCTGGCTGGCGGTCTGCTTGGCGGAGGAAAGAATCGTATTGGCCTCGTTGCGGGCCTTGGCCACGAGGGAATCGGCCTCGGCCTGAGCGTCGTCATGCACCTGATTGGCATCGATGGAGGCGTTGTTGAGCAGCGTGTCGGCCTTCTCCTGAGCGGTCTTGCGCGTGCGTGCGGCATCCTGCTTGGCTCGATCCAGCAGCTCACGGCTGGTCTGCTCCGCCGAGGCGAGCAGCTGCTGCGCGGAGGCGCCGAGGGATGCGAACGTGTTCTTCTGCGGAGTCTTGCGGGCCTTCTCCTCCTGAAGTTCGGCCTCAAGCTTCAGAATGCGCTGGTCGTACGCCTTGATCTGCTCACGCATACGCTCCGTGTTCTCGCGCATGGTGGCCATGGCATTGTCCACCGCGTCCTTTTCGTATCCTCGCAACACCACCGGGAAATCTTCTGTCATAACGGCCTACCTCACAAAGCGCCTTGAAACCATACGGGGGAGCTCCCCGACTGCTAGGAACTTTAGCGCACGGCCACCGTAAACGCAGTAAGGCACACCTGCTTGCCACAACCTCGACACAGACGTTTCGCCATTCGGTATCGCGATCGATTCGCACCCCGGCCTACCCCGATCTCAGCCTCCGAGAATCTCGTCGGAAACGGGGTGATCCCAATACGCCACGGTGGCCCGGATCGCATCCTCGGCGGCCGCGATCATCTGGTCGAGCGAAAGACCGGAACCGTATCTGCCGCCGTCGCCCACCTTCGGGAAGCTGAGGAACCCGCTGAGCACCTTGTCCTGCCGGGAATTCCAGTCCAGAAGCCGATAGAACAGCGAATTGCACACGAACGTGCCGGCGTCGGAACTCAATGTGGCGGGAATGTTCTGCTCGGTGAAATCATGGAGGATGGATCGCAGCGGCAACCGGGTCCAGTAGGAGGCCGGCCCCTCGGCGTCGATCGGCACCCGCCGCGGCTGCACGTTGTCGGCATCCGGACGGGAGGCGTCGATGAGATTGGTGGCGCAGCGTTCCAAGGCCACCGAATGGGCGTGGGTCTTGAGTCCGGTGGCGATCACCACATCGGGGTTCACCGCCTCGATCGTCTCATGCAACGTGGGCCACGCGTTCTGGAAGCTCATCGGCAGCAGCACGGAGGTGACGGTGATCTCGCAGCCTTCCGGGGGCTCGCTCACGCCGCGTTCCTGCAGGGTTCGGCTCACCTGTGCGCTAGGGTTGATCTCGATGCCCTCGTAATGGTCGAATCCGGAAACGACGACATTGAAGTGCCGCATTGGTCCTCCTTGTTTTCCGTGCTCCGCTCGTTCAGCTCGATCTTACGGCCTGAACGGGCCTGACGCCCAGCCGTCGGGACTGACGCTCAGCCGTGCAGACTGCCGACCAGCGCGTGCATGCGGTTGCGCCAGTACTCGGCGTCGTTCGCCCGCGCCTCGGCCAGCGTGCCCGCAATGCCTTCGGCCACGGGAATGTCGGCCAGCGTGGTGATCTTCAGATTCGTTTCCGATCCGCTCACGATGGTGACGGGGGTGTCGGGCAGATAATCCACCACCACGCGAGTGTCGTCGGTGGGATGGAAGTCCGGATCGTCGGCGGCCTTGGCATACGCCTCGCGAATGGTATGGAAGCGGAACGCCTGCGGGGTCTGGGCACGGAAGGTGTTCGGCCTGTCCGGCACCGAGTCGATGGCCTTGCGGTCGCCGAGATCCATCGTCAGCAGCACGGTGTCGGTACTGGGAACGGCGACCGTGGCCGCGTCGAACTGGTTCAGCGCCTCCACGCATCCGCGGATGGCGTTCTGCTCGACGAACGGCCTCACCGCATCGTGGATCAGCACCTTGGCATCGTCGGGAATACCGGCGTCGGCGAGCACCTGCAACGCCGACTGGGTGGAATCGGAACGCTCCTTGCCACCGTCGATCACCATACGGACCTTGGCGTACCGCCCCTGTTCGCACAATCCCTCCACGGCCTCGCGGACCTTGGGGTTGACGACCACCACGATGTCGGTGATCTGCGGATTATGCTCGAACGCCTCGATGGACCACTGCACGATCGGCCGACCGCCCACCGATACGAGCTGCTTGGGGTTCTCCGGGTCGAACCGCGTGCCGAAACCCGCGGCCAGCACCACCGCCACCACAGGCACATCACGGCCGCGATTCTCTGTAGCCTCTGTAGCCCCTGTAGCGCGATCCTCCACGATTCGCTCCTGCCCGTTCTTCTCGTCCTGACTCTTCTCACACATAGGCCTCACCATAACCCCGTACGGGGGCACAACCGACGTTCCCCGAATACTTCTGCACCGAATATGCGGAATATTCGGCGCGAGTTCGGGTGAATCGGCAACGGAATCGTCAACGACTACTCACGTACCACCAAAGCGAGGAGACGGCCCTCATGGCTCTTGCCGGCGAGCGCGGCACGTCGGTGGGAGTACCACAGCGGGTTCTCCAGCGTGCACAGGCTGTGACGCACGCTGCCGAGACGCTCATGCAGTTCCGGGTCGCCTTCGTTGTCGGCGCGGCACAGGGCCTTGAGCTCCTCGTCGTCGGCGAGGTATTTGGTGGCGGCGTTGACGCGCGGCATGGAGTCGACCGTGTGGCGCACGCCGGCGAAGGCGAGGTCGATCATCGCGGCTTCGGCGATGTCGATGCCCGCGCCGCCGAAGCGGGTGACGGTTTTGGTCAGTGGGAAGCGCTTCTGGAAGTCCTCGGCGATCTCGTCGCCCACTTCGTAGCATTCGCCGCAGATGCGCGGGCCCAGCGTGGCGACGATCTCGTCGCGGTTGGCGCCCTTCCTCACCATCAGATCGACCGTCTCTCCGATGACGCCGCGCTGCAGGCCGCGCCGACCGCAGTGGGCGGCGCCGATGATGCCGGTCGTCGGGTCGGCGAACAGCACCGGCAGGCAATCGGCGGCGAACATGCCCAGCGCCACGCCTCTGAGGGTCGTGACCTGACCGTCCGCCTCGATGCGCTGCGATTCGCGGGTTTCGTCGATCCGCGTGCCGGAGGCGTCGAAGCCGTAGGGGGCGTTCTCACGGAACAGATCGTCGGCGTCCACGGCCTTGGCGGAATGCACCTGGCCGACCAGCGAGAGCTTCGCTCCGATCTCCTCGGCGAGCGCGGTGCGGTTCGCCTCGATCGCGGCCGGGTCGTCACCGCCGCGGCCGCCGAGGTTCAGCGCCGCATAGTCGCCCTGGGAGACGCCGCCGAGGCGCGTGGTATAGACCACCTTCACGCCGGGGGCCAGCGGGATCGGGATGGTCACCGGCACCGGACGGCCGTCATCGTAATGGTCGGGGATGGTGTTGCTGTCGAGGATCCGCGCCTTGGGATCGTTGGGATTGGGATCGTTCAGCGGATTGTTGCTCAGCGGGTTTTGGCCGGCTGACGGATTGGCATTGGTCATGATCGTTCCTTATGCGGCTTTGAGCGTGGGCTTCTTGGTGCGTGAGCGCATGGCGGCGTTGGCCGGCACCTCATGCGGGCACGGCAGGGAGAACACATGCGCCGGATGGTTGATCGATCCGACGGGCACACCGTCGGCGTCCTCAAGACCATCGTCGGGCACGGTGTAGGCGAGCGGCGCCTCGCCGGGCAGCACGAATTCGACGAGCTGGCCGGGTTCGATCTTGTTGCGGGCCATGATGGTCGCCCGGCCTCCGCGTTCGGGATTCCAGGAGATCACCTCGCCCACGACCAGCCAGTCGCGGAAGTATGCGGAGCGGTCGGTGTTCTGCGTCACCTTGTGTTCCGGATAGTAGAATCCCGTGGAATAGTCGCGGTGGGCCACCTTGTACGGCTCCTCGATCAGCCAATCGGGCAGTTCGACGTGCGGAGCCGGCCGGCATTTCGCGTGATGCCATCCTTCGGGCAGCACCTCTTCGCGCGTGTTCGACTTGCGTCGGGTGGATCGGGCCCGATAGCTCAGCTCGTCGAGCTGTGCGCCGCCGGCGGATCGGGCCGCGGCGTCCTCGACGGGGGCGGCGTCCTCAGCACCCTCGACCACGGCGTCAGCACTCTCGGTCACGGCACCCTCCACAGGCGGTTCGCCGGGCATGCCGGAGAACGCCTTGTCTGAGTTGCGTTCCACGGCATCGTCGGCGATCCGCACGAAATCGGGATCGTCCGGTCGGACCACCAGATCATGGAACGGCCTGAGCACGCTGCCATCGGCATCCTCGAATCCGCGCTGCACCATATATTCGTTGACGGCGGTCTTGTAGGCGTTGGTCATGGCGGCCACGTAGTAGGCGCTTTTCGAACGGCCCTCGATCTTCAGGCTGCTCGCACCGGAATCGATCAGATCGTCGATGTGCTCCAGCATGTTCATATCCTGCGAGTTGAACAGGTACGCGCCTTCCGCGGTCTGCTCGATCGGATAGTACTGTCCGGGGCGCTTCTCCTCCACGATCGAGTACTTCCACCGGCAGGGCTGGGCGCATTCGCCGTGGTTGCCGTCACGGCCGGTGAGATAGTTGGAGAACAGGCAGCGGCCGGAGAACGCCATGCACATCGCGCCGTGCACGAAGCATTCGATGTCCATGTCGTCGGGGATGCGGGCGCGGATGTCACGCACGGCCTGCAGATCCATTTCCCGGGCAAGGACGACGCGGCGCGCACCGAACTCGTAGAGGGCCTGCGCGGCGCCGTAGTTGGTGACGCCGGCCTGCGTGCTCACATGCAGTTCCAGATCGGGGGCGATCTGATGGGCCATCATCATCACACCGATGTCGGTGACGATCAGCGCATCGATGCCGGTGTCCTGCAGCTGGCCGATGTAATCGCGGATCGCCTCGACCTCGGCGTTGCGCGGCAGCACGTTGAGCGTCACATATACACGGGCGCCGACGGCATGGGCGTAACGCGCCCCCTCCTCGAAGTCGGCGAGGCTCAGATTGCGCGGGGCGCTTCTCATGCCGAACGCCTTGCCGCCGCAGTACACGGCATCCGCACCATAATCGACGGCGGTTTTCAGACCACGCAGATTGCCGGCCGGGGCCAGTACCTCGGGGCGATGCCGACGCCTTGCGATACCGGCGATACGGGAGGCGGACCGCGTCCCGGTCATGGTTGCGGACATGGTTGCGGACATGGTGGCAGCCGGGATTTCCGAAGAATTCAGGGTTTCCGTTGATGAAGTCATAGCAATAGGCCAGTCTAGCCGATGGGCCGGTACTTGGTCGATCCGATGCATTCAACCCGTTATTTGGCCGATGCGATCATAAGGAGGCCGTTTTCGGGACCCTTATGTGTCCTTTCGGCCAATGTTCACAGCACAGCCGTTCACAGCATGGCCGTTCACAGCACGGCCACGGCGAAATCCACCAGCAGCTTCACGCCGTACGTCGCGATCACCCCGCCGCACACCTTGTTGAGTACGCCGAGCAGCTTCGGGCTGAACCGGTCACTGAACGCGGAGATCACCAGCGTCAGACCGATGAACCACAGGGCGGACGCGGTCTCCACGCCGGTGATGAACGGAGTGGACTGCGTGGCGGGCAGGGTGGCGTGGAACGCGCCGAGCAGCAGCGTACCGTCGATGATGGCCTGCGGATTGAACCAGGTGACCACACAGGCCGTGGAGACGGTTTTCCTCAGATCGGCGTACCGGGAAGGGGAACGACCATGCTCCCGAGACCGATCCCACAGACCCCGATTCCGCAGATCCTGCGTCCCCTGCGATTCCGAAGCGTTTTCGGCAACGGTTTCGGCGCTCCCGGATTCACGGTCCGCTTCCGGCTTCGTCCGCAGCAGACCGACGCCGATGCGGATCACCACCGCACCACCGACGACCAGCACGCCCAGACGCAGCCATTCGTGCTGCTGGATCAGCGCGCCCATGCCGAAGAAGCAGGAGAGGGACAGCGCCACGTCGAACATCAGCACGATCACCGCGGTCATCAGCGCACGACGTCGGGTCTTGGTCATCGCGGAATTGATGACGAACAGATTCTGCATACCGATCGGCGCGATGTACGCCAATCCCATCGTCAGCCCCTGCAGATAGAACCCCATATCCGACTCTCCTTCATCCACACCCATCCAAATGCGTTTCCACACCCATCCAAGTGTGTTTGGCTGGCCAGTAATCACCCAGCCAAAAAATCATCATCACCCATCGTTGATCATCAGCACAAACACATGATGATCAACGATTGTCTTCCATTCCGACCTCTTATTCTACGAATCCGCATCCACTCGGCAACCAGCCAAAATGCAGACGGATAATTCAGCCAAAACCGCGGAAGATCCGACATTTCACCACCGTATTCGGTATTCTCGGTACTGTCGCATTCAACAACCGGCGCACCGTATCGTCATCGTCGCGAGATCGCATCATTGGAGGGGTCATGGCACGTCAGAAGCCGCTGGTCATCGATTGGAAGCCGGCGCGCGACAGCGCCACGCCGCTCACCGAGCAGATCGTGCAGTATATGTGCCGCCAGGTCTCCAGCGGCGCGTGGCCGATCGGCTCGCGACTGCCTTCCCAACGATCGATGGCCGAAGGATTCGGCGTGAACCGGTCCACCGTGATCGCGGCCATCGAGGAGCTTACCGACTACGGGATCGTGGAAGGCATGCACGGCGCTGGCACGCGAATCGTGAGCAACACATGGTCGCTGATGCTGCCCGGCGCGCCGGATTGGGCGGATTACGTGTCGTCCGGCTTCTTCAAGGCCAACAACGATACGATTCAGGCCATCAATCGTCTGGAATTCGCCCCGAATATGGCCCGCCTCGGCACCGGTGAAATCGATCCGCGACTATTTCCGCGCGACATGTGGCGGCGGGTGCTCGACGAGGCTTCGGACGAAATCGACTCGCTCAGCTATCCGGACCCCGAAGGACTGCCCGGACTGCGCGAGGCGATCGCCGGGCATATGCGCGCCACCGGCATCGAATGCACGGCCTCGCAGATTCTGGTGACGTCCGGCGCATTGCAGGCGCTGCAGATCATTTCGGTAAGTCTGCTTTCCGCCGGATCCACGGTGTTCGCCGAAGCGCCGAGCTATATCAAATCACTGCAGGTGTTCCAGTCCGCGGGCATGCATCTCGAAGGCGTGCCGATGGACGATTCGGGAATCATGGTGGACGATCTGGCCACCATGGCCGAACGGCATCACGGCGGCGAATCGGTGCTGTATACGATTCCGACCAATCACAATCCCACGGGCACGACCATGGACGAACAACGACGGCGGGAGCTGGTGGAATGCTGTGTGGCGCATCGGCTTCCGGTGATCGAGGACGGTGCGTACCAGGATCTGTATTTCGCCGACGACCGGCCCATACCGCTCAAGGCTCTGGACGAGACCGGCATGGTGATCTATCTCGGCAGCGCGTCGAAATCGCTGGCGCCGGGACTGCGCATCGGGTGGATCGTGGCGCCGGAACCGATCGTACAGCGGCTGGCCGACGTGAAAATGCAGATGGATTACGGGGCGAGCACGCTTTCGCAGTGGGTGTTCACCCGATTCCTCATCAGCGGGATGTACGACGAATACCTCGTCGCACTCAAGGCGGAACTGCGCCGCCGCCGCGACAGCGCACTGACCGTGCTGGATCGACTGTTCGGCGGCAGCTCACGCCGGGCGCACTGGAACACGCCGAACGGCGGCTTCTACATCTGGCTCACCTTCGACCGGCCGATGCCGATGGGCAAGCTGTTCCAGAAGGCCGTGGAGGCGGGCGTGCTGCTCAATCCCGGGGACATCTACGATTTCGAGGGCGACAACTCCCTACGGCTCTCCTACGCCTACACCACCCCGGAGGAGTTCGAGGCCGCAGCCGACAAGCTCGCCCGCATCGCCGCCGCGCTGTAGGCGCAGCAGGAGCCGCACACCGGACCTGCATATTCGCAGACACGTCCATTCGCCGACCTACTGTGTTCGTAAGCAAGTTGTTCGCACGCAACTTGCTTACGAACACAGTAATAAGCGCTCGGGGGCGAAACGACATGAAATTCGTAGGAAGAACCGCAGAGCTGCAGACACTCGAATATCATTTCTCCCTGAACAAGTTCCAAATGATCGTTGTGTACGGACGGCGCCGAGTGGGCAAGACGGCACTCATCTCCCGTTTCTGCGAAAAACACCGGGCACTGTGGTTCACGGCCAAGGAACAGAGCGCCACGGCGAATCTGCGTGAACTCTCGCAATCGATCCTCAGGTTCTTCAACGAACCGGGGTTTTCGGGAGGCTTCGCAAGCTGGGACGATGCGCTCTCATTCATCGTCGGCAAGGCCAAGGCCGAACCCGAACACCCGTTCGTCTTCGTACTGGACGAACTGCCATATGCCGCTGCCGCCGAGCCATCACTGCCCTCGGCTCTGCAGATCGCCATCGATCACTGGTTCAAGGACACCAACATCCTGATGATTCTGTGCGGCAGCAACGAAGGCTTCATGGAAAGCAAGGTGCTGGGCTACAAGAGTCCACTCTACGGCCGCGGAAACGCGCAGATCCGACTGAAACCGTTCGATCTGTTCGACGCCTGCAGGCTCATGCCGAAAACAGCCGATTGGCGGGATCGCATCCACTACTATGCGACGCTGGGAGGCACTCCTTACTATCTGGAGCAAATCGATCCGGACATGTCGTTTCAGGACAACATCCTGTCGCGCTGCTTCAGCCAAAACGGCATCCTCTACGAAGAGCCGATGATGCTGCTTCGTCAGGAACTCCGCGAACCCGCATTATACAGTTCCATTCTGGATGCGGTCGGAGCCGGACGAACCCGCCCCAAGGAGATCGCCGAATACGCCGGGGTGGACGCCAATACCGTCGGCTCGTATCTTCGTACGCTGACTCGGCTCGGCATCATCGAACGTCTCGTACCATTCGGAGAGGATCCTCACCACTCCCGCAAGGGACTGTGGAAAATCAAGGACCCGTTTTTCGCCTACTGGTATCGGTTCGTCAGTCCCGCGAGCACGCTCATCGACACCGGATACGGGAAAACAGCCGTCAAGACCGCCTCGTCCGGTGAAGTATTCGACACCTATGTGGGGCAGCAGTTCGAAACCATGTGCATGCAATGGCTGCTACGGCAGTGCGGCGAGCAGCATATCGACTTCCTGCCCAATGCCTACGGCAAATGGTGGGGCAACGACCCGACCAAGCGGGAGCAGACGGACATCGACATCGTCATGACCGATTCATTCAATCACCGGGTACTGCTCGGCGAATGCAAATGGCGCGAGCGCCTGAACGAGACGGAAGCCATTGACAGGCTCAAGGCCCGCTCCCCTCTCATCAGAGATAAGGGCGAGCGTCTGTACTATCTGTTCACCAAGCGTCCCGCATCGGAAAAGACCATCGCGAAGGCAGCGTTGGATCCGACTCTCACGCTCATCGACGCAGAGCGCATGCTCGCCCAACCGCAGGACATCAGGTAATCCTGACGATGGCATGCAAGGCCCGGTGACGGCGGATTAAAACCCATAACCGTTTGCATGGGGTCTCATCCGCCACCATCGCAGAGGATCGCAGACACCAGAACGCTGGAATCGGCGTCATGTCAGTAGGAGCTGCGTCACGGCAGCTGGGTTCACGGCAGCTGGGCGAAATCCTCCTCGGTGAGATGGAGGTCGCCGGCCTTGAGGGAGTCGAGGATGGTTTCGGGGCGGTGGGCGCCGGGGATCACGAACATGTGATCGCCCTTGGCCAGCTCCCAGGCGAGCACCACCTGCTGGTAGCTCACGCCATGCTTCGCGGCCACGGCGCGGAACGGATCGAACTTCGATTCGTCGTAGGGGTGGCGGTATCCGCCGAGCGGGCTCCAGCACACGAAGGCGAGGCCCAGCTTCGCGCAGTAGTCCAAGGTATCCTGCGTTTCCAGATGGATCGGCGAATACTGGTTCTGCACGGCGATGAGCTTGTCGCCCAGAATACCGCGGGCGATGTCGATCTGCTCGATGCTTGCATTGGAGACGCCGGCCCACTGCGCCACGCCCTCGTCCAGCAGCTGCTTCAGCGCCTCGATCGACTCGTTGTACGGGACTTCGGGATCGTGGCGATGCAGGTACAGCAGGTCGATCGAATCCACGCCCAGCGCCTGCGCCGACTGCTTGCCGTATTCGATCAGATGCTCGGGCTTGCCGTCACGCGGCCACAGCGGCTCTCCGTTCGGCCCCCATTCGCGGCGCAGACCGATCTTGGTGGCCACCGTCACCTCGTCGCGCGGACCGTTCCAGGTCTCCAGCGCCTCGCGGGTGAGCTTCTCGCCGGTCTGCTCCTCCTCGCCGGGCGTGTAGTAGGCCCATGCGGTGTCGATATGACGGCACCCGGCGTCGAGCGAGGCATGCAGGGTTTCGATGCCGACCTCATGACCGCGATTGTTCTCGATGGTCAGCGGCATTTCGCCGTGGCCGATGGCCGTGGTGTCGAACGGGCCGAGATTGCGATGCATCACCATATGTGGCTCCTTTACGAATCGTTGCGGATGCGCACGGGTTCTCCCCGATCAGGAGAACCAATGCAGTCCGCACATACGCTTTCAGCCTAGATCATCCGCCAGCCAACGAGATTCCGATGATTCCGGACGATTCCGATGGATTAGGCCGCATTTGACGCGGAATGCGCGCTATTCCATCGACAACGGAAGCAGGGCAAACGCAAAACCGCATGATTCCAAGGGTTCTGAAACCACGGGTACTGGATCGCGATGGAACAGGCTGCATTTCGCGGATTTCGCGCCCTACTCCTTCGGCTTCCCCTCGGGGAGGGCTGTCAGGAGACCGAGCACTTCTTCCTCGACCTGCCCGCGCCTTCGGCTTCCCCCTCTGGGGGAAGCTGTCGGCGACCAGCCGACTGATGAGAGGCAAACCAAACCACGTCCAACAATCGGGGAGCAGTTCACAAACAGACCGGACCACACCACCTCATCCGACCGGCTTTCGCCGGCCACCTTCTCCGCAAGAATGGAACAACCCCACATCAAAGGCGGATCCCCGATTCCATATCGAGAATCCGCCTCTGATATCACGACCAGCCTAGGATCACCACACACCGAACGGCACGTACTGTGGTTTGTCGTCATAGAAACGGAACCAGCTCAGTCCGCCGCCCCACTGGTCAGGATCACCGAATTCCATGACGCGAACCGTGTGATTGTCGTAGGTATTGGCGTACAGAACTTTGTTCGCGATGTCGTACACCGCGGTATATTGCGTCCACGGCAGCAGCACCTGCTCACCCTGCCGTACGCGCAACATGCCCTTCGGAGTGTTCACGCAGCTGAGCAGCTGGAAGATCTGATTGACGGCTTCACCATCATCGACCTCCACCGACATCAGTTTGGCATAGACGGCGCGCAGGAATCGTGATTCCGGCTTGTAGTCGGCCGGCAGGCCGAGCGGTCCGCTCATCGGCTCGTCGATCGGGAACGGTTCGATCGGCTCATCGTCCCGATACGTGAACGTTCGTGCGGAGGATCGTTCCAAATGGGTCTTCAGATTGTTCAGATGCCAGTCGAAGGTGGGTGCGTTGGTGAATACGCCGAGCGGATTCTCGAAAATGCGGAATCCGTTCTTCACTGAAGGCTCCACAACGATCGACCGCCCGGTCTCATCCTGAAACACCGCATGCTGCGGCACCGACATGCCCATCATCGGACCTGGTTCCGTGGTGATGCCGATGTCGTCGTTCAACCGATCGCGGATCTCATCCAGAGAACGGTACTGCGTGAGAATCCAAGTGACCAGCTCTTCGCCGCGCAGCACGGTCTTGCCGGATCGAAGAATCTCCTCGGTGGGAACGTAGCGGTAGAAATGATCGAAATAGAACGATCCGCCGCAGATCCCGTACTCGTTGATACCGTCGAGCACCACCGGGCGTTCATGGACGTTCTGCGCCCACACGATGCCCATCACCGCATATCTGACCGTGATCGGCGTGGTGGTGGATTCGATTCGAGTCCCGGCCGGGATCCGAATTCCTGCGTATTCGAAGTCCTGTTCGAAATCCTGGGTTCTGCCCCAATACGGCTTTCCCTGACGACTAACCAGCTCGATGCCCGTGCACATGACCGTTCACTCCTTCCCGGCATTCGCCGCGGATCCCGATTGTTCGCTGGCGATCTCGTTCACGGAGATCTCGTTCTTCGCGGATGGGATCATGGCGATCGCCGCGCCGACCAGTGCGACCAGAGCGCCGGCCACCGTGACGGCATACACATGATTGCCCAGCGCCGGGACCAGCCAGTCGATGAGCACCGAACCGATGAGCTGGCCGGCCGTGGACGCCAGACCGAGCAGCAGCAGACCAAGTCCTCGCACCAGCAGAGCCATCAGTGCGATGGACAGCAGACCCAACGGACCGCCGAGATACATCCACCACGTCTTCGGCAGATGGAACGCCACCGAACCGGTGAGCACGCGGACGAGCAACACGCTGCCGAGCACGCAGAAGCCGACGATGAAGTTCCAGGTGATGGAGACGAGCATGGAGCCGGTTTCACGGGCGACCGCGGAGTTTCCGGCTGGCTGCCATCCGGCGAGCAGACCGGCGAGGAACGGGAGGACGGCGAGCGCGACCACGGAAGGTGCCTGCCAGTTCGGCATCACCACGAGCACGGTGGCGAAGATCGCCAGTACCGCACCGAGAATTCGAGGCAGATTGAACGGCTGCTTGACGTCGACGCCGATGCCGAGCCGGTCGCACAGCAGACCGGAAAGCACCATACCGGAGATCAGTGTGGTCTGGAAGGTGGCGACGCCCAGCACGGATGCCGAAGCACCTTCGGAGAACACCACCATCGCACCACAACAGCCGGCCAGCCAGTTCCACCATGGGATCGAACGTGAGGCGATTTTCCCGGGAATGGAGGCGAATTGGCGACGGGTGGAGCTTCTGGCGAGGATGATGATGATCATCACCACAAGGCCGGAGCCGAACGAGACGACGGCCGAAGCGTTGCCGTCGCCGAGTTCCTTGCCCACCTGACCGTTGACCGCGGACTGCATGGGCGAAAGCATGCCGGCGAGCACCGTGGCGATGAACAAAAGCGGAACGGCGACGGACTTGCCGCCGGATGCCGACGAGGACGAATTGATGGACATGATCTTCTTCTTTCTATCGATGGTTATTCGCAGAGGGGTATCGGGACAGACAATCATCTGCCGGCAATCGTCGGAACGGTCACAGCGTTCCGGCCAGCCAGTTGATGCAACGGGAGAAGAACGGGCCGTATCCCTGCCACTCCATGAATTCCACGGAGGCCCAATGCGGGGCGATATCGGTGGTGTACGCCAGCGAACGGCCTTTGCCGAATTCGCCGGTAATGAGTAATGGATCGCCGTTCGCCGTCATCAATACCCGGCTGCCGTCTTTCGGGGTCACCCGTTGATATCCGAGGATGCGAGGGAATCTGCCGAGCCCGTCGGAGATAGGATCGTCCAGAGCGGCCTGCGGACTGATGCCCTGCGGCGCTTCGACGCGGTCATCGTAGGGCAGGATCTCCACCGGCAGCGCATCTTCGACCGGCGTGCCGTGATAGTGGGCCTTGCCCTCGAACCCGGCGAAGGAGAGATATCCGCCCGCCATCATCAAGGAACCACCGTCATGAACCCAGTCGCGTAGCAGAGCCATGCGATCGGTCGAGGGGTTGCCCAGAGCGAATACGCCGTTGGAAAGGGCGAGGGAGTTTGCACCGATGTCGGAAAGGACCACCACGTCGTAGCGGTCGAGCTCCTCGCGGGTCCAGGGGAAATGCTCCGGCACATCGTGGGCGAGCAGATGGGTGATTTCATGTCCTGCCTTGCGCAATTCACGCAACAAATCCTCACATCCGATCTCCAGTTTGGTGCTGGTAAACGAATCGTAGCCCTTGAACTCGGTGACGGAATAAATCCATGATTCTCCCGCCAGTAGGACTTTTGCCATATCAACATCCTTTCCTCATTGATTGTGTTGACATCACACTATATTGCGTTTCATTGCGCAACGTTGTTCTAAATGTAACCGACATGTTTCCAACGATCAACCGTCCGGCGTGTCATCGCAAACAAGGGAATAACGCAACATTTTGCGCAAAACAAGGCAGACATGAATCAATCCAACGATCATGCGATATACACTAAGAAAGGACAAGCCGCTGCATTCTCGCTTATCACGGGGTCTCCATAACCTGCAGAGTTCCCTTCAGCCGCGAAACAACGCAGCACATACCCACAACCGAAACGTACGCAAAGATTGGTGAGGAACAGCGCAATGACATCGCTTTCGCAGGTAGCCAAACAGGCCGGAGTCTCTGCCTCCACGGTGTCCCGATACTTCCGCGGACAGCTCTCCATCAAAACGGAGACCGCGGAGAAAATCCGTCAGGCCGCCGATCTCCTCGGCTACACAACCCCATCCCTGACCGACACCCGCCATCTGAGCGCACAATATCCGGGATACGGCATCCCACATACGAGTGCATCCGGACAGCCGATATCATCGACCGGCATCGATCAATCGGCGGTCGCATTGATCGTCCCTGAACTCACCAATCCGTTCTATGCTTCACTGTGCGAAGCCATCACCTCGCAGACCCAAGCCGGCGATCACGTACTGGAGGTCATGGTTTCAGGACGTCAGGCGACCACCGAGGCCAAACTCGTGGACCACGTCATCGAATCAGGACGTTTCGGCGGACTCATCTACGCCGGCATGCATCGCACGAACCGGGCGCTGAACCATCTCGCCACCACGCCGATCCGACTGGTGCTGCTCGACGAGGATGTAACCATCCCCACGCAATCCCATCCGAACATCGTGACGGTGGACAACTATTCCGGCGCCTATCAGGCCGCATCATACCTGATTTCGCTCGGACACCGACGCATCGCGCACATTGCCGGACCGACGATGCTGAGCACCACCACCGAACGCCTGCGAGGATATCGCGCCGCCTTGGAAAACGCCGACATCCCCTATGACCCGAAACTCGTGTTCTCCGGACCCTACACCGAAGAATATGGCGCAAGCGTGCTGACCTATCTGATTCAAATGGATGAACGACCGACCGCCGTGTTCGCCGGCTCCGACATCGTGGCGATCGGCCTGATCTCAGTGTGCAAACAATACGGCATTTCCATTCCGCAGGATCTTTCCGTAGTGGGATGCGACGGCATCCGTATGGGCAGATGGCTGCGCCCCAGCCTCACCACACTGACCCAACCGATCGACGACATGGCCATCGCCGCACTGAATCTGCTGTTTCAGGAAGACGGCGATGATGCTCGGAATGCCATCGACCGCAATAACGCCGACTCCGGCCGCGGCAATAACGACATCCGCCTGCCGCTAACCCTGACGATACGCGAATCCGCCGTCGCTCCTCGCTGATATTCAATCCGGCCAGTGTCCCGGCATTGCACCTCGATGGATTAGGCCGCATTTGACGCGGAATGCGCGCTATTCCATCGACAACGGAAGCAGGGCAATCACAAAACCGCATGATTCCAAGGGTTCTGAAACCACGGGTACTGGATCGCGATGGAGTAGGCTGCATTTCGCGGATTTCGCGCCCTACTCCTTCGGCTTCCGGCCAGATCATTGCTGTGCCCGGATCACCTCATCCGACCGGCATTCGCCGGCCACCTTCCCCTCACAGGGGAAGGCAAGAATGAGACAACCAGCCGTGCCGGCCACCTTCTCCGCAAGAATGGACGACCTCCGGCCGCGATCTATTCGCTCGCCTGTCGGCGAGCCTGAGTCCTGGAAACGCCTCTAGCGTTTCCTTAACGGACTCAGCCTAAGGGGAAGGCAGGAAATGAGGACGAATAACCCTGCGGGACGCAGCGCACGAAGGATTTGACCACCCTCAGGCCGCATTACGGCGTCCAGCTCCCGCCGGCGGGAGCAAACTCCTCCAACCGATCATGCGAAACGCAGCTCCTAGCTTTACACCGCTGGGGAGGATTCGCGGTGGATGATCCGGTAGTCGGCGTAGATCTCCTCGCCGGGGGCGCGACCCTCCTTGAGTTGTCGCAGAATCGAATCGACGGCCAGCTCGGCGATCTCATGGCGGCCGAGCTCCACCGAGGTGAGCGACGGCACGGTGTACTGCGACTCATCGAGGTTGTCGATGCTCACCACGCGAATGTCCTCAGGAATGCGCACCTGCATTTCGCGCAGCTGCCTCAACACGCCGAACGCCACCAGATCGCTGTAGCACACGATACCGTCCGGCCGCACCCCGCTGGCGAACATGGACTCCACCAGCTCCACACCCTTACGACTCGTGGCCTCACCGACGATGCCGGCGACCAGTTCGGGACGCACCGGCATGCCGGCAGCCTCAAGCGCCTGCACATACCCCTTCGTGCGCAGCGCCTCGGCCGACATATGATCCGATTCGAGCACACCGCCCATGAACGCGATGGTGCGGCATCCGGCGGCGATCAGATGCTCGGTGAGCTTCCTCGCCACCTCCACATTGTGCACCAGCATATGCGGGGCAGGCACGCCGAACAGCCGCTCGCCCAGCAGCACCATCGGAACATCGCCACGCAGCCGCGGAATATCGGCGTTCTCCAACGCCAGCGGACTCAGAATCAGTCCGTCGGTGGTCTTGCTCGCCATCGCCGTGACGCTCGCCAGCTCCCGTTCGCGGCTGAATCCGGTGGATTCGATCAGAATGCCGTATCCGCGACGACGTGCCGCGGCGATGATCTCCTCGGCCAGTTCCGCGAAATACGCCTGCGTGAGGCTCGGAATCGACAGCGAGATCAGTCCGGTCCTGCCCGATCGCAGACTGCGCGCCCGCTCGTTGGTCACATAGCCGAGCGCATCGATGGCCTCCTGGATATGCTGCTTGGTGGTCGGCTTCATGTACGGATAGTTGGACAGATAGTTGGACACCGACGAGACCGACACCCCCGCAAGTCGGGCCACGTCGATCATGGTGGGGTTCGATGGAACGCCGCCCCCTGCGGCCTCCTTTGCTCGCCTGCCAGCCACGGTCTCCCCTTTCCGAAAAACGCCCACGATGAGATCCGACTCTGTTGTCGAGGACTCCGTTCGAGTCCGAACCTCATCGTAGGCGTTCGCTCTGACCGCCGGACGGCGATTGCCACAATCTGCCGATCATCACGATCCGACAATCATCACGATCCGACAATCATCGGGATCAGGCAATCATCGGGATCAGGCGAGATCCTCCGGAGCGGTCTTGTACCCTTCGGCACCGCGCTCGACCAGGATCCGCTGGCATTCCTTGAATTCCGTCTCCGTGTAATCGTACTTGGTGAGGATCAGGAACTTCAGCAGCGCGCCGATCGCCGGCAGGATGGAGATCACGAAGAACAGGCCGTCCAGCGTGCCGGAGGTCTGCGCCACGTTCGGCTGGTAGCCGAGGAACGTGAGCAGCAGACCGGTGGTGGCACCGGCGAGCGCGATGGCGAGCTTGCTGGAGAACGTCTGCCCGCCGAACACCACGGCCTCGGCGCGGTGGCCGGTCTTGACCTGCGAGTATTCGATGGTCTCGGCCAGCATGGCGGAGAGGATCGGATTGCTCATGCCGTACAGGCACCAGGTGATGCCGATGAACACGAAGGTGAGCACGGTGTTCGAGTAGCCGACGAAGAAGAAGATCACGCGGAAGATGATCTCGGAGATCAGCAGCACGCGCACGATGGAGATCTTCTTGAACCGGCGGGTGAGCACGGGGATCAGGAAGAACGTCAGTGCGCTCAGGGTGCCGATCAGGCCGAATCCGGTCATCAGACCGGCGTCGGACATGTTGTAGGTGAAGAAGTAGATCATCATGTTGTTGACCATCTCCATGAAGAACTTCAGGAAGAAGATCACCAGGATCATCATCATGTACTTGTTGGCCTTCACCGCTTCGAACACCTGACCGTACGTGAGCTTCTCGGCCTTGGCGGAGGCGGAGATGCGCTCCTTGGTGAACAGGTAGCCGAACTCCATGATCACGAAGCCCGCGATCATCAGGATCGACACGGCGATCAGGTAGCTCTGGGAGGGCGTGTGGCTCTGCTTGAACTGGGCGAGCATCACCGGCATGATGATGCCGGCCATGGCGATGCCGGCTGAGACGCCGATGTTCGCGGTGGTCACAAGGTCGGTTCGGGTCTGGCGGTCACGCGACATCACGGTGGAGAGCGACCAGAACGGGATGTCGGAGAAGGCGTAGCAGGTGCCCCACAGAATGTAGGTGGCGCCGCAGAACACGATCTTTCCGGTGAGGGAGATGTCGGGGTTGATGAAGCAGGCGATGGTGGAGACGACCACGAAGATCGGCGCGAGCTTCATCCACTTGCGGAACTTGCCGTCCTTGCTGGGGGCGCGCGAATCCATGAAACCGGAGACCAGCGGGTCGAACACGGCGTCCCACAGGCGGGCGATGAGGAAGATCGCGCTGGCGATCACCGAGGAGATGCCCACCACGTCGGTGTAGTAGATCAGGATGAAACTGCCGATGATGCCGTAGCTGAAGCATTGGCCGAAGCCGTAGCAGAAGTAGGCGGCGTACTCCTTGACCGTCACCTTGTCGTCGGATTTGGCGACCGGGGCGCCGGACGACGACGTTGTCGTTGGGTTGGTCATGATATTCCTTCTTCCTTTGGTTGTTTGACTATCCGTTTCGTCGGTCAGACCTGCACGTAGCCGTAGGTGTGGGCGGAGAGCAGGATCGACCGGATCTCCTCGGGATCGAACTTGTATTCGTGATCGTGGTCGAGCAGTCCGTTGACCTCCTGCTCCACATCGGTGGTCTGCGTGTAGCAGAATCCGACGCAGTAGTCGATGGCCATCACGGCCTCGGTGAGCGCACGGATGCGGTCCACCACCTGCTTCGGATCGTCGTCGCGCTCGCCGTATCCCCAGGAATCGCCGCGCTGCGAACCGTCGCCCTTCTCGTAGGCCACGCCGCCGTATTCGGTGATCATCACGGGCACCTGACGGCGGTCGTATCCCGGGCAGAACGAACGGCGTCCGGACATCGGCGAGGGGGCTCCGGCCTTGGCCTCGTCCTCCTTGCCCTGGAAGCTCGCCAGCAGTTCGTCGGCGTCGGCGTTGTAGTCGTGCAGCGTGCAGATGTCGGTCATCGCCTGCTCGTAGCCGTCGTTGCCGACCACCAGTCGGGAGGGGTCGTACGCCTTGGCCTGCCAGTACAGGGAGTCGACGAAGGTCTGCTGTCTGCGGTCGCGGGCGACGTCGAACACGCCCCACGATTCGTTCATCAGCACGTAGGCGAATACGGCGGGGTGGTTGACGTGCTTGGACAGATACGCCGGCAGTTCGCGTTCGATGTTGCCGATGAGGCGCGGCCCGAACTCGTAGGCGCTGGGGAATTCCGCCCAGGCGATGAAGCCGATCGAATCGCACAGGTAGAGCGCGCGGTGGCTTTCGATCTTCTGGTGGATGCGGTTGCCGTTGAAGCCCATGGCCTTCATCTTCTCGATGTCGCCGCGCACCTCCTCGGCCGTGCCGGTAAGGCCGGCGTCCTTGTAGTAGCCCTGGTTGAGCAGCAGCTTGAGGTAGTACTTCTGATCATTGAGGAAGATCAGCCTGCCATCGGAGGTGATGTCGCGCATGCCGAAGTAGCTGGACACCTCGTCCACCGGCCGGCCGTGCTGGGTGACGATGAAGTCGATGTCGTACAGGTTCGGATCCTCGGGGCTCCACAGGCGGACGCCGGTGTTGGCGGTCCAGTCGCGGACCGGCACGTCGAATCGCGCGCGGCCGCCAGTGAACGACACGGAGCCGTTGACGATCGGCTCGCCGCGGAACGAGACCGAGTAATGCAGTTCGGCGTCCTGGAGGTCGTTGGTCGTGGCGTCGACGGTGAGCTTCGATTCACGCACCGACGGGGTCATCATCACGTCGTCGAGGTAGGTCCGTCCCGCCTCCTCGACCCACACGCTCTGCCAGATGCCGATGGTGCGGGTGTACCAGCAGGCGAAGTTGTCGTCCTTCCAGGATTGCTTGCCGAGCGGCTGGTCCGGACGGTTGAAATCGATCACCTTGACCACGAGTTCGTTGTCATTCCCGTTGAGATACTGCGTGATGTCGAAGGCGAACGGCGTGTGGCCGCCGACGTGGCCGCCGACATGACTGCCGTTGACCCAGACGTCGCAGGCGTAGTCCACGGCCTCGAAGTTGAGCAGGTATCGCTTGTCCGGGTGCGTGGCCACCGTGAACGTCCGTCGATACCAGACGACGGGGTGGTACGCCGGCTCGTCGACGCCGGACTTCGGGAACGTGTAGCTGTACGGCACTTCGATCGTACGGTCGAAGTCGGGAAATTCCACGGACTCCACGGCGGCCAGCGTGGCCGGATCATCGTAGAGCGCGTTGTTCGCCGGCCGGTCGGAGCCTTCGACCGTCTCCGGAGCCTCCGATTCCTTCGGAATGAAGAAATCCCACTGTCCGTTGAGGTCGATCCACGTCTTGCGGATCCTCTGCGGATTCGGGTATCGCAGACGATCGGTGATCCCGGTGCCCGTCGCCGTGCCCGTCGGCGTCGTAGTCGTATGTTCCTGCGTCATTGCAATCCCATTCCTTTCCTTGCGGTTCTTGCGGTTCCGTCCAAGTCATCCGCGCCATCGTCGTACGGTTCGCGATGTTCGCGGTGTTCGCGGATCGTCCCGAAACAGAATCTGAATCGTTTCAGAAAATATCCGCGAACAACTTCGGCACCATGGTTCAGATGATTGGTCGGAGTGCTGCATCATTGCATCGTTCCGCCGGAAACCCGTGTTTCTGTCGGCCCCTTCGTAACGACATCTTTATTCTGTAACGATTCAGAAAGTTTGTCAAGCGCCGCCGTGGTTTTCTTTTCGATCGCATGGTCAGCGGCGGCCAACAGACCATTACGGCGGCCGACGGTTATTGAGCGGATCGGCCAGCTTTCCGTCGTAATTGGCAACACCGCTCACAAAGAGACCATATCGACGGTCTTCATGATGCAAATGACCAAATAAGCCGTGGGGCGGGATATGAAAAAGGGTTCCGGACGCAGATGATCCGGAACCCTTGGTAAGAGACCTTCAGCCTCGTCAGCGAAGATCAGTCCTCATCGTCGAACGGGTCGAAGTCACGGCGGACGCGACGGCGCGGACGCTCGGAACGCTCCTCACGATCGGCGCGGTACTCGTCGTAGGAATCGTCAACGGCGTAGCGCGGGTTGCGATCGTCTCGGCCACCACGGCGACGCGGACGATCATCGCGGCGGTCATCGCGATCGAAGTCACGGTCATCACGATCACGGTTGGAACGGCGACGCGGGCGATCATCACGATCACGGTAGTCACGGTCATCACGATCGCGATCACGGCCGCCACGACGGTCATCACGATCGTAGTCACGGTCACGATCGTCACGGCCACCACGGTAGTCGTCACGATCATCATCGTCGTAGCGACGGCGACGCGGACGATCATCACGATCGGAACGGCCACGACGATCATCACGATCGTCACGACGTCCACGACCACGGTATCCGCGGTCATCACGATCACGGCCGCCACGACGATCATCACGATCACCGCGACCACGACCGCCGCGATCACCACGGTCACCGCCACGACCGGCGCCGGACTCCTGATCCTCGAAACCGGGGATGGCCAGCGAGATCTTGCCGCGATCATCCACGCCCTGCACGACCACCTCGACGGTGTCGCCCTCCTTGAGCACATCCTCCACGGCGTCGATGCGCTCGCCGTTGGTGAGGTTGCGGATCTGGCTGATGTGCAGCAGACCATCGGTGCCGGGGGTCAGGTTGACGAACGCACCGAAGCTGGTGGTCTTCACCACGGTGCCGTTGTACTGCTCGCCGGCCTCGGGAACATGCGGGTTGGCGATCTGGTCGATGATCTGACGGGCCTTCTCGGCGGCCTCGCCACCCTCGGAGGAGATGAACACGGTACCGTCATCCTCGATGGCGATCTCGGCGCCGGTGTCCTCCTGGATCTGGTTGATCATCTTGCCCTTCGGGCCGATGACCTCGCCGATCTTCTCGACCGGAACGGTGGTGGTGATGATGCGCGGAGCATACTCGCTCATCTCGGCCGGGCCGTCGATGCACTCGTTGATGAGATCGAGGATCGTGGCGCGGGCCTCATGAGCCTGCTGCAGGGCGGCGGCCAGAATATCGGCCGGAATGCCGTCGAGCTTGGTGTCGAGCTGCAGGGCGGTGATGAACTCGGAGGTGCCGGCCACCTTGAAATCCATGTCGCCGAAGGCATCCTCGGCGCCCAGAATATCGGTGAGGGTCTTGTAGATGTGCTGGCCATCCACGTCACCGGAGACCAGACCCATGGCGATGCCAGCAACGGGAGCCTTCAGCGGCACGCCGGCGGCAAGCAGCGACAGGGTGGATGCGCACACGGAGCCCATGGAGGTGGAGCCGTTGGAGCCGATGGCCTCGGAGACCTGACGGATGGCGTAGGGGAACTCCTCGCGGCTGGGCAGCACCGGCACGATGGCCTTCTCGGCGAGGGCGCCGTGGCCGATCTCGCGACGCTTCGGGGAGCCGACACGGCCGGTCTCACCGGTGGAGTACGGCGGCATCTCGTAGTTGTGCATGTAACGCTTGGTGTTCGGGCCGGACAGCGCGTCGATCTGCTGCTCCATCTTGAGCATGTTCAGCGTGGTGACGCCCAGGATCTGGGTTTCTCCGCGCTGGAACAGGGCGGAGCCATGCACGCGGGGCACGATGTCGACCTCGGCGGAAAGGGTGCGGATGTCGCGCAGGCCACGGCCATCGATGCGGTAGTCCTGGGTGAGGATGCGGCGGCGGACGATCTGGCGCTGCAGCTCCTTGAACGCGTTGCCGATCTCCTTGTCCTTCTCGGCATCGTCCATGTCGGTGAACTCGCCGGCCAGCGTGTCCTTCACCTGCTGCTTGATCTCGGCGATACGATCCTGACGCGGCAGCTTCTCGGCGATGGAAAGCGCCTCGTCGAGCTGACCGTGGGCGATCTCGTCGATGCGGTTGTACAGCGCGTCCGTGTACTCGGGGAAGAGCTGGAATTCGCGGGTTTCCTTGGCTGCCTTGGCCTTGAGCTCGTTCTGAGCCTCGCAGATCACCTTGATGAACGGCTTGGCGGCTTCGAGACCACCGGCCACCACGGTTTCGTCCGGCTTGGTCTGGCCCTCGTCGTAGATGAGGCTCCAGGCGTTCTTACCGGCACCGGCCTCGATCATGGCGATGGCGACGTCGCCGTTCTCAATCACACGGCCGGCGACCACGATCTCGAACACGGCGCGTTCACGCTCGCTCCAGCGCGGGAAGGCGACCCACTGACCGTCGATCAGCGCCAGGCGCACACCGGAGACCGGGCCGGAGAACGGCAGACCGGAGATCAGCGTGGAGGCGGATGCGGCGTTCAGGGCGATGACGTCGTAGGCGTCGTCAGGGTTGATGGAGAGGATCGTCTCCACGACCTGGACCTCGTTGCGCAGCGTGTGCGGGAACAGCGGGCGCAGCGGACGGTCGATGATGCGGCAGGCCAGAATGGCCTCGGAGCTCGGACGACCCTCGCGGCGGAAGAAGGAGCCGGGGATCTTGCCCGCGGCGTACATCTTCTCCTCAACGTCGACGGTCAGCGGGAAGAAGTCGTAGTTCTCCTTCGGGCTGGAACCGGCGGTGGTGGTGCTCAGCACCATGGAATCATCGTCAAGATAAGCGGCGACGGCGCCATCGGCCTGCTGGGCGAGGCGACCGGTCTCAAAGCGCAGCGTGCGCTTGCCAAACGAACCATTATCGATAACGGCCTCTACGGCCTTGATTTCGGGACCCTCCAAGGGTTCCTCCTTTTACTTGTGTTTCCTATTACCTACTATCGGTGTCCTCTTCAGCGGACGTGCTTCACATTTCCCGTTTCGCGACCCCTTGGCCGCGTTCCTCGTGTCAACCGTTCCGTCGGACCCTACTCCGGCCGCACCTTGCGACCCACCCTCTTGGTCCATCTTCCTGTTGCCGTCGGACGGCGATATGCAAAACGCCCGAACACCATCATAGGTGCCCGGGCGGAAGTATTGTTAGCGGCGCAGGCCGAGACGCTCGATCAGGGAGCGGTAACGGTTGATGTCCACGCGCTTGAGGTAGTCGAGCAGACGACGACGATCACCGATCATGAGCTGCATGCCACGACGAGAGTGATGATCGTGCTTGTGCTCCTTGAGATGATCGGTCAGGTCGGCGATGCGCTTGGACAGCAGAGCCACCTGCACCTCGGGGGAACCGGTGTCGCCCTCGTGCGTCGCGTACTCGTTGATGATTGTCTGCTTTTCAGCGTTGCTCAGAGCCACAGCTCCTCCTTATGGTTTGATTTGTTGCGCGGTGCCTCGGCCCCAATGACCGAAGCGCTCTCTATCCGCGGGCGATTTACGCCAAAACAGTATTATACACACGGTCGGGACCGCGACGCACGCCTACACCAGCGTGGACAGACCGCTGAACTCCACGAACAGCAAAGCGATGATCTCGATGACGAAGAACAACGTGAGCGCCGACCAGCTGCGCGTAAGAATATTGAGCGGCGAATCCTTGCGGATGCACACCAACAGCCCCACATACACCACGGCGAACACGGCCACGCCCACCGCGGCGCCGATCACGCCGATGTTCGAGGCGTTGATCGGCGCGGCCGCATCCCCGTACACCACATACGTGGAATTCCAGAAATTCAGCCGCAGCAATCCCACACCGCAAATCAGCTGCTCCAACGCGAAGGCGATGAGGAACAGCACCCGCCAATACACCTTCCGGGCCTCCATCAACGCCATGGCGAGCGACGTGGCCAGCACCACGGTCACCGTCCACGAGATCAGGGCCATGCCGTGCGGATCGATCGGTCGGATCAGGGAGATCACCGATTCCGTCTCGTTCAACGCCAGCACACGACCGCCCCAATACGGCACGATGATCACCACGAACAGCGCGGCGATGAACACCGCCCACGACGTTTTGTTCCAGCGACGACGTTCCGTTTCAGCCAACGAGGGTTCGCGCGGATGCGACTCCCGCGGATCGGTGGCCGGCACCAACCGGCCCTCCGGCCCCTTGACCTCGGGCAGATCGGGCGTCGGCCGATCGGCCGCGTTCTGATCGGCCGCTTTCTGATCGGCCGCGTTCTGATCGGCTGCTTTCTGATCGGAGCGCTGAGATGTCACTGGAATCCTCCCCTGTCCGGTCGTCGCCGAATCGCGCGACGCTGCCGAAACGGCAACGACGATCATCGGCGGATATGCAAAACCCCGGTCTTGGCCGGGGTCTGGGTGGAGCGGATGACGGGAATCGAACCCGCGTAATCAGTTTGGAAGACTGAGGCTCTACCATTGAGCTACATCCGCGTGGAAGCGCAAAACTTCCGAGTCACGATTATGACATACCCCGCCGATTTTGCAAAATCCGCCCCGCCGACCATGCGCCGGGTACCGACAGCCCAGCAGATAGCCCGACCGATAGCCCGACAGCGGAATGCCGGTAGAATGCTGACGTCGGCAGGTCGGCAGCATCGAAGGAGCAGTCATGACAACCTACGATTTCACATCCATCATCGACCGGCATGGCAAGGACGCCATCGCCATCGACGCGGTGGGATCGCACCCGATCGCACCCGACGCACCGAAGCCGGGGTTCGACGTGATCCCGATGTGGGTGGCGGATATGAACTTCGCCACGGTACCCACGATCCAGTCCGCGATCATCGAACGTGCCAAACATCCGCTGTTCGGCTATTTCGAACCCACCGACGAGTACTTCGCCAGCATCATCGAATGGCAGGCCTCGCGCAACGGGGTCGTCGGGCTCAGGCCCGAGCACATCGGATACGAGAACGGCGTGCTCGGCGGCGTGGTCAGCGCGTTGAAGGCGTTCGCCGCACCCGGCGACGCGGTGCTGCTGCACTCCCCCACCTATGTCGGGTTCACCCAGTCGATCGGCGGCAACGGCTACCGGATCGTTCACAGTCCGCTCAAACGGGACGCCGAAGGTGTGTGGCGCATGGACTTCGACGATATGGATCGCAGGATACGCGAGAACAACATCCATGCGGTGGTGTTCTGTTCGCCGCACAATCCCTGCGGCCGCGTGTGGGAGCGCTGGGAGATCGAACGGGCGATGGCGGTGTTCCGCGCCAACGACTGCGTGGTGATCTCCGACGAGATCTGGTCCGACCTCACTCTCGGAGACGCCCGGCACATTCCCACGCAGTCGGTGAACGACGACGCGCGCAATCGCACGATCGCCTTCTACGCCCCGAGCAAGACGTTCAATCTGGCCGGCCTGGTCGGCAGCTACCACATCGCATACAGCCGGTATCTGCGCGATCGCCTGCAGTCGGTGAGCGAGAAGACCCATTACAACTCGATGAACGTGCTGTCCATGCACGCGCTGATCGGCGCGTACCGACCTGAGGGGCATGTGTGGCTCGACGAGCTGCGGGAAGTGCTGAAGGGGAACGCGGATTACGCGGTCGACTATATTCGCAAGCATTTCGAGGGGGTTTCGGTAAGCCGCCCTCAGGGGACGTACATGCTGTTCCTCGACTGCACCGAATGGTGCGAACGGCATGACGAAAGCCTCGACGAGCTGGAGAAGCGCGCCTGGGACGTGGGCGTGGCGTGGCAGGATGGCCGGATGTTCCAGCACCCGTGCGCGGCGCGCGTGAATCTGGCGCTGCCGAAGTCGCGCGTGGAGGAGGGGATGCGCCGATTGAGCGAATACGTGTTCGTGGAGCGCCCATAGGGGCGGTATTGGCGAGTTGTGAGGCTTTGTTGGAGCGGAGCCCATGAACGACGCAACCTCAGCCGCGGAATTTCAACGATCCCGGCAGCGCGCATGAGGCCATTTTCCCTGTTTCGCCGGATCGAAGCCTCACAACTCGGCTTTTCACTCCCATCAACGACGAAAAGGGCCTTCGGGGACCGGGCAACGCATTGAATTGCCCGGTCCCCGAAGGCCCTGCGCGCTCGACGCGGCGAAGGATTCAGCGCCAGCGAAAGCGAATCACTTGGAGCGAATCACTTCTTGCCGACCTCATGCTGCACCTGCGCCTTGGCCGCGGAGGCCTCGGCGGATGCGATGATGTCTTCGGCCGCGAGCGGACGGGCGAAGTTCCACACGAGGAACAGCACGCCGACGATCAGCATGATGATGCCGGTCCACAGGTTGATCGCGATGCCGCCGGTCTTGGCCACATCCGCAGCCGGATCGACGATGCCCACGAGCGTGACGATCACGCCGTAGATCACGAACAGCACGCCGATCAGCAGTCGCAGATCGTTGCGACGGGCGGCCTTGACGGCCTGATCCTTTTCGGCCTGAGTCAGCAGGCCCTTGCCGGATGCACCGGTGTTAGTATCTTCTGCCATTTCAAACTCCTTAGATATCGATGCTCAAACCGAGGTTTAGAAGAACGGGATGTAGAACACGAGGCCGAGGATGAAGATCACGGTACCGAGGATGGCCGGCTTGCGGTACCAAGGAACCTTGACCAGCGAGGTGTCCTTGACGCCCTTGGCGGCGCGCTTGGCATCCTCCAGCTCCTCGTCCTTGGCGGCCTGGAAGTACTTCATGCCGCCGTTGGCGAAGGTGAGGCCCTCCAGCTCCGCGTCGGTCTTGCCCTTGGTGAACGGTGTGATGATCGCCGCCACGATCCAAGTGGCCAGGCAGGAGATGATGGCACCGTACCAGGTCTCGGCGGTGGCGGAGCCGAAGATCGGCGCGCCGGCGGCCACGGAGTTCAGGTAGGCGATGTAGGTGACGAGCGGGGCGATGATGCCGCACACGTAGCCGATGGTGCCGGCCACGTTGCTCACGCGCTTCCACACCAGGCCGAGGATGAAGATGGCGAACAGCGGGGCGTTGAAGAAGCTGAACAGCGTTTGCAGGTACGTCATGATGTTGCCGAACTGGCTGGCGATCCATGCGGTGGCCACGGAGATGACCACGCCGATCACGGTGATCAGACGGCCCATGTTCAGGTAGTACTTGTCGTTCTGGCCGGGCTTGACGTAGTCCTGCCAGATATCGTAGGTGAACACGGTGTTGAACGAGGAGACGTTCGCGGCCATGCCGGCCATGAAGGAGGCCATCATACCGGTGATGGCGACGCCCAGCACACCGTTCGGCAGGTACATCTTGAACAGGTACGGAATGGCTTCGTTGTACTGCAGCACCGGGTGGTCGCCGGCGAACAGGTTGCCGACGGTGGCGGCCGCGACCAGGCCAGGAATGATGATGATGATCCAGATCAGCATCTTCGGGATGGCGCCGAGGATAGGAGTCATGCGGGCGGCGGTCATGCTCTTGGCCGCGAAGGCGCGCTGCACTTCGGTGAAGTTGGTGGTCCAGTAGCCGAAGCCGAGCACGAAGCCGAGGCCCATCAGGATGGAGAACCAGTCGCCGCCGACCGGGTTGGTGACGTTGCCGAGTCCGGTGCCTGCCCAAGCGTGGATGGAGCCGGACCAGTCCTGCATGGAGGTGAGCTTGGCGGTCAGGCCGCTCCAGCCGCCGACCTGATGCAGACCGATCACGGTGACCGGGATCAGGGCCGCGACGATGACGAAGAACTGCATGACCTCGTTGTAGATGGCGGAGGTCAGGCCACCCAGCGTGATGTAGGCGAGCACGAAGATGGCGGAGATGATGATGGCCGTCCACTGGTTCCAGCCCAGCATGGCCTGGAGGATCAGGGCCATGGCGTACAGGTTGATGCCGGCCTGAAGGATCGTGGAGACCGCGAAGCACAGGGACACGATCAGGTGCGCGCCCTTGCCGAAGCGGCGGTACATGAACTCAGGCACCGAGCGCACGCCGGAACCGTAGTAGAACGGCATCATGAAGATGCCGAGGAACACCATGCCGGGCACTGCGCCGATCAGGTAGTAGTGGATGGTCGGCATACCGATCTGCGCACCGTTGGCGGCCATGCCGAGGATCTCCGTAGCGCCCAGGTTGGCGGCGCAGAATGCGAGGCCTGCGATCCATGCCGGCATTGAACGACCGGCCAGCAGGAAGTCCTCACTTGACTTCTGCTGCTTGTGAATGGTGTATCCGATCCACACGATCATGGCGAAATAAATGATGAGGATCAGCCAATCCACCCAGCTCAGCGACAGGCGAATCGCGGATTCTCCGACAGCATTCGTGATCATACTGTCCTTCCTTTCCTTCCAAAGCGTTCTTCCGACGGCCACGTCAGAACACGGACCAGCACCGGTCCGTATGAACGGCCTCATTGTCACGCGAAAAAGGAACGAAGTCAAACACAAATGCAACATTATGAAACATACAAATGAACAGAACTATCATTTTTCAGATCGACCATGTTCGCTTCGGATGATCCCGATCCAGATCGACATCGCCGTCACCCATTCCGCGATCCCGCAACGACGCAACCGGTTTACCGAATCGCGGTCGGAAGCGAGGCTGACGGCGGTCATCGGCAGGCCATCGGCCGCACATCGATCATCGAAGCATGCCATCGGCGCTTCGCAAATGTGCCCAATATCACATTAGGAAGGCCAACAGCGATGGCATCGGTGTTCATATAACGTCATCCATGCGAACGACGAGTGCCCCGCCGGAACACCGACGAGGCACTCGGAACAATCGGAAACGGGATGAAACCACTCAGTGAGAGAACAGCGCCTTGATGCGCTCAAGGAGGGCCGCGAATCCGGAATCCGAACCGGTACCGGAATCCGAACCCTTCGAACCGGCATCGGACGACTCGGCGGAGCCATCGGAGCTGTCATCCACCGAAGCGGCATCGCCGCCATCGGCTGCGTCATTCGCCGCGGTATCCGAGTCGACGCCGGCAACAACATAGGTGAACTGCACTCGGTTGACGTTCGTGTTGGTCGGCACGACGAACGAATGCGGTTTGAAGTCAGCCCCAAGCTTCCGGTCGATCGTCTTCTGCAGCTCGTCGAGCACCTCGTCTCCCATGCCCTGCACGGATTCGGCGAGCGCGGCATTGCCATCGGCCAGCGTCTTCGCGCCCGAGGATGCGGACCGCGCACCCGAGACCAGCTGCGAAGCGCCTTCGGAAGCGGATCTCGCACCCGCATTCAGCCCGTTCGTGCCGTTGGCCAGCGCATTTGCCCCCGATGCCAATGCGGCACCGCCGGATCGCAGACCTTCGGCGCCCTTGGCCAGCCGTCCCGCCCCGGTGTTCACCTGAGCCGCGCCAGCAGCCACCTGATCGGCCGCGGAATCCAGTTGCCTGAGCGAATCGGCAGGCATGGAGCCGAGCCCGGTGGCCACCGAGTCCACGACGGAGGCCAGCTGTTTCGCCCCGTTGGCCACGGTTCCCTCGCGGGCCGCGTCGAACTGGACGTCCAGCGTCGCCGCACCGGCATTCAGCGTGTCGATGCCCGCTCCGAGTTGGTCGTATCCGGATTCCGCCTGCTCCATCGCCTTCGCGCTACCGGCGTAGGCTCCGGCCGCCTGATTGGCCTGCGCGAACGCCTGCAGCGCCTGATTCAGCGCCTGCTGGGCTTCGGCGCTCTGCGGGTTCGCCGCGAACGACTGCAATGCGGTCTGATACGCCTGTGAGGCTTCGGCAACCTGCTGACCGGCGGTCTGCGATCCGGCTTCGGCACTCTGTCTGCCCTGTTGCAGTGCGGCCCGATACCGGTCACCGCCCTGCTTCACCTGCGTGATGCCGCCGCGCACGCTTCCCCAGCCATCCTTCAAGGTGGGGTGCGCCGCATCGTCGCTTGACTGCGCGAGCTGGTATGCCAGCGTGTCCGCACCGGATTTCAGCTGCGGAGCCGCCGCCGACAGATCGCTCACCGCACCCGTCAGCGTATGTACGCCGGAAGCCAGTCGCGAAGCGCCGGAGGCCAGTGCGCCTGTTCCCGAAGCCAACGACGAAGCCCCCTGCGCCACGGTTCCGATACCGGACGACAGCGTGCCCGCACCCGAAGCCAACGACGAAGCCCCGGAATCCACCTTGCCGGCGCCGTCCGCCAGCGAGACGAGCCCGTCATCCAGCTGTGCGGCGCCGGAGGCCAGCTGCGCATTGCCGTCGGCGAGTTCCTTCGAACCGTCGGAAAGCCTATCGGTGGCCTGTTCGAGACGATCGGTCTGATCGGTGAGTTTGGAGGTGTCCTGTGATCGGATGTCGATGGCCATGTCGAGGCTCATCGCCGCAATCTGCCATCCGGAGTATTGGAAATCCTTGGCCGTGCCTTGAATACGGAAGGTCTTCGATTCTCCCGGCAGCACCATCGCCGAGACCACGGTGTTGCCACCTGCGGTGGCCAGCGTCGCTCCGCCGCCGTCGGTGATGTCGTAGGAGTCGGCGGGGAACGTGCCCTGTGCCTGGAGCACGTACGCTTCGGCGAAGTCCTTCACGTTCGCGGCCGCGGTGTCGGCCGTGACGGTAAGCGTGACGTCGAGGTCACCGCTCCGGCCGGCGAGGTCGTCGGGGTCGATCGGCTTGCCGTCCAGCGCATACCCGACGGTGATGTTCCACGGCAGTTCGGTGTCGGCCGGCATGTCTCCCTGATAGTAGAACGGCTGATCGGCCGTGGTCTCCACGCTGACGTGGCCGTTCTTCTGACTGAGCTGCCGGTCGGTGGTGAGATTGGTGACCTTGGTGTATCGGGAGGGATCGTCGACCGTCCGTTTCTCGTCGGCGTTGAACACGTTGACCACGTAGACGCCGCGGGTTTTGCCGGAGGCGTCGGTTTTGACGTAGACGATTTCGTTTTTGGTTTCACCGCCGGATTTGGATTGCGATCCGACGTCGGCGTTGGCGATGCCGGCGCCCGCCGCGGTGGCGAGCAGCAGTCCGGCAGCGGTGGCGAAGGCGACGTATTTAGCGCTGCGATGACGCATGATGACCCCCTTGGGATTGGTGGATAGAGGAACGGATGACAGCGGAATGTGCGGGACGAATATGGCCACCGGAGTCGGCGATACGACGGCCGGAATCGGCGGCACGATCACCGGAATCGGCGGCGAAGTGCAGGCCGAGCGACGTGTGGCGGATCAGCGGATCGGTGACGCGCAGCAGCCACGGCAGGAAGACGAACATCATGAGCATCGAGAGGAACGCACCGCGGGCGATCAGCGTGCCGAGCTCCGAGATCACACCGTTCGTAGCGATCAGATTCACCGACACGCCAGCGAAGATCAGGATGGTGGCCGAGGTGAGGATCGTGATCGCGGAATGATGCACCGCCGATCGTGCGGCATCGCGGGCCGGCTCGGTGCGTCGACGTTCGAAGTATTCGCGCGCGTAGATGATCGCGTAGTCCACTGCGGCGCCGAGCTGCACGGCGTCGATCACCAGATACCCGATGTAGTTGAGCGTGCTGCCGGTGAGATACGGCACTGAAAGGTTCATCCATATCGCCACTTCGATGGCCGCCAGCACCACGATCGGTATCGACAGGCTGCGGAACATCACGGCCAGGACCAAGGCGATCGCGCCCATCGAGAAGATCTTCACCTTCATCGAGTCCTGCCGGACGGTGTCGCGCAGATCGTAGATGGACACGGTGCTGCCGACGAGCCGGTAGTCGTCGCCGTAGTGTTCGGCAAGCGTTTCACGCATCAGCGAGACCATGTCGTAGGCCTGTTCGGATTCGGGGGTCACGTCGAGCGTGACGACGATGCGCGACCATCCGTTCGACACGACCTGTTCGACGGTGCTTTCGGGCACCGCATCCACCGGCATGGCACGCCCCGCCACGGTGATGTACGAGGTGACGCCGGTGACATGATCAAGTTTTTCGATGGCGTCGATGGTGGCCTGCTCGTCGGCCCATCGACCTTCCGGAACCATGGCCACCCACGTTTCCGATTTGCCGAACGCCTGGTCGATCCGCTCGCTTTCGACGGCCTGGACGCTGCCCGGCTCGGTCATGCCGGAGGCGCCGTAGATGAAGTCGGTGCGATCCTGGGCGAGATAGGCCGGCACCGCGCACAGGATGATGATCAGCGAGGCCGGCAGCATGATCCGCTGGCATACCGCGGCGAACCTGCCGAACGACGGCAGCAGATACCGATGACGCAGCGCGTTGAGCGGTTTGAGCATCATCAGCGTGAGGGCCGGCATGAGGAACATGACCGCGAGGAAGCTGAACACGATGCCTTTGGCGAGCACGATGCCCATGTTCACGCCGATGCCGAAGCGCATCACGGTGAGTGAGAGGAAGCCGAAGAACGTGACTGCGGCGCTGGAGAGCACCACCGAGAAGCCGCGGACCATCGCGTGGGCCATGGCCTCCTCGGGGTCGGCGAACTCCTGCTGCGCCCTGCGGAAGGTGTGCAGCAGCACGATCGCGTAGTCCATGGAGACGGCGAGCTGGAGGATCGCCCCGCAGATCTGGCTGATGAACGAAATGTCGTGCAGCACGATGTTCGAGCCCATGTTCATCACGATGGCCACGCCGATGACGATCAGGAAGATCACCGGCTCGAACCACGAGTTCGACGTGAGCAGCAGGATCAGGATCACCACCGCCACCGCGGCGAGCATGATGTACACGACCTGCGTGGCCGTGGATTCCTGCGCGTCGGCGGTGCTGACCGCGTCTCCCGACATCGAGACTCGGTCGGCTCCGACGTGTTCGGCCGCGGCTCGCGCGTCCGCGATGGCCTGCCGCCCTTTGTCGGATGCGATGACGAGCTGGTAGAGGTAGCCGTCGCCGGATGCGGTGCCGGACTCCGTGGTACCGGACGAGCCGTCGGTTTTCCATGTCTTCACCGTGTCGTCGTCCTGCACGGCGGCGGGCTGCTTCATATCCACTGCGGTGCCCAGCCACATCACCTCGTCCACGCCGTCGACCTTGGCGAGGTCGTCGGCCAGACGATCGGCCTGCGCCTCGCTGAGTCCTTCGGCGTACAGGCGGGCGTTCGGCACGCCTCCGTCGAACGAGCGCTTCATGTCGTCCAGCGACACCACCGATGGGGAGTCCTTCGGCAGATAGTCGGTCATCGAATAGTTGACCTTCACCTGTGGGTACAGCACTGCGCCGACGATGGCGGCCAGCATGAACAGAGAGACCACCCATCGACGATGATGCAATAACCATCGGCAGACTTTCAGCATCGTCTGCCGAAGATTGGTCGATGCCGAAAGTCGCATAGCCGGTGTCGGGAGCCGCGTCGCCGGTGTGCCGCCTCCCGATTGCGTGGGTTTCGTCGATTGCATGATGACCCCGTCCATATGATCCAGTCCATCGATGGTGGTGATGCCGGAATGCCGAGATTGGCGGAGTCACTGTCGAAAACCGATATCCGACATCCGACCATTATTCGACATTCGTATTTTACTCAACACCTGTTGGTTTACAATCGGTATTATGACCGGGCGACGGACGCCATACAACAGGCAGGATCTACATCATCCGTACGATATGCAACAGATGTGGTGAAAATCGTCACGTAATACGAAAAAAGACGAAGGAGTACCATGCCCGACACTCATCCGAACAATCCAAATCCCCTGACCCCCACGGACACAACAGACACAACGAGACCGACGAAGATGGATCGTCGTACGAGACGAACCCGATCACACCTGCTGAGCGCACTCATCGATCTGCTGGAGACCAAGCCGCTGAACCGGATCACCGTCACCGAACTCACCGAAAGGGCCGACATCAACCGCGCCACGTTCTACGCGCACTATCGGAACGTGGACGAACTGTTCGACGAGCTGAAAATCGAATGCTGCGCGATGTTCCGAGAACTGGTGATCCGGCACGCCGAGGAGATACGACACGACGACACGTCCGGCATCGTCCGCGAACTGTTCGAATACTTCAACGAGCACGAGCGCATGTTCACCCTGCTCAGCCGCAACGGGGACGACACCATCTACGCCGACATCGTCACCGAACTGCAGACCGCACTGACCGACACGGTGCTGCCGCTCAAACGTCTCGACCGGAAACGACGATGCACCTTCGACCGCAACGACCCCGCGGAAATGGCGTTGTTCGCCTACCAGTTCGACTTCATCTCCGGAGGACTGGTGAGCATGCTCCAGCGATGGTTCACCAACGGCCGGCGGGAAAGCGTGGAGACGATGGCCACGATCGCCGACAACGACGTCAATACGATCGGCCCGGGACTGTTCGAAACGAATCTCGCCGTGATCGCCGCCGAATATGCGGAGCATGATCCACAGCCCGGTCAAGGGGATGCAGAGCCTGGTCGAGGGGACCGCTGACTCCAACGGCGGCCACCCCGCGACGGCGCCGCAGTCAACACTCCAGCAGCACGACCGCCGAGGCGACGGGACCGTCATGCGACAGGGAGATATGCCATATCGGTTCGCCCGACAGTCGAGATCCCGACGATGGCGCACCCGACGACCGCGATCCCAACGACTCAGCCAGCCGGTCGTTGACATCGGAGCGCAACGCCACATGGGGGCGGCCACGGGAATCGTCGAGGATCTCGATGCCCTGCCAGGGGAAGTCGTCGAGCGTATACGGGTTGGGAACGTCGCCCAACGCCTCGCACCACGCCTTGAGCACAGCCTCCTTGCCGGCCCATCGTGCGGCCAGATGCACCGCCTCGCCGTCATGCTTGATCTGTGCGCGCATGGACGCCTGCCGCAGCTCGCGCGGCGAGAACAGCCGACGCATGCGGGAGCCGGGTTCGGCCAGCTGTTCGGAGAACGCGGCGACATCCACCACGTCGTGGCCCAATCCAAGTATCGACATAGCCGCCTCCGCCCCCATTCGACGTACGTTCCGCATCCGATCCGGCCTATTGCCGTTTCGCTCCACAATACTTGGGATATTTGGCACAACCGCTCATTATTACTTGGTCAAACCACTCATGAGCACGGTAATTGGTCGAAGCGCTCACGAAGAGGCCTGAAATCGGTCCTTCGTGTATGACATCGACCAATTAACGAGCAACGAGCGGTCCGCGTGAAACAGCCCGCCCCGGTCACGCGGCCTTTTGCAGGGGAATAGCGGAGCGCTTGATACCGTCCAGAATGTCGAACAGATCGTCAAGGTCGCTGTCTACGAACAGCCCCTCGGGACCACTGGCAGACAAATCGATGAACGGCGACTGGTAGAGACGGTCGGCTTTCATTACGCCCTTCTCGGTAAGCTCGTCGATGATATGCTTCACGAAATCGATCTGCCGGGCGGCATAGCGCTTGCCATCGAGGAATCGGGAGAACGCCGCCTGCACCGCAGCCGCATCAAGCCCGACCAGCGACCGGATGAACAGACCGAAGCCCCTGACCTCATCCGCGGCAGCCCCCGCCGCATCACCATCCGCAGCATCACCATCCGCCGCACCATCGCCGAGCTTGAACTCATCCCGAAAGCGCGCGTCGGCCTCCTCGATGTTCCGCTCATCGCCGACGCCGTTCTCGATCAGCATCCTGCCGAGTTCGTCCAGATCCTGCTGCGTGAGCTGCCGGCCCATACGCACGCGGCGGAGCGTGATGTTGTTCTCCTCCGACCTCAGGAACGCCAGCGCCCGTTCACGGAACCGCTCGTAATCGACGTTGTCCGCATTGCCGTCGCCGGTCACGTCGACGTCGGTTACCTCGATGGTGTCCTCGAAATCCGTATACACCACGTTTCTGCGTGATTCCGCAGCGTAATGGGCTATGCCTCGCAACGACTTACGCGCCTGCTCCAGCATGGGAACGGTAACATCCTCCCACCAGTCCTCGCCGGCCACGGCCTCCAGCAGATCGGCCTGTGCCTGAACGGTCGGCAGATTGCGATTCTTCGGCGACATCAGATCCGCGGCGATCAACTGCACCGCCGCCTTCACCGACCGCAGACTCCTCGCCGGCAGCCCCACGATTTCAGCCGCATCCACCCCGGTCTCATTCCCGTCCTGCTCATTCCGTGTCTGCAGTACGGCCAGCTCGTAGCGGTACATGAGCTCGTCGAATCGTCGGGCCGGAATCCTCGCCGCCGAGGAAAGCACCTCCCCGGCACCGGTGCCGTCGTCGTCAAGAGCGATGTTCGAAGGCAGTCCGGCCAGCGTCACGACCTCGCGGGCCTTGTCTTCGGTGAGGGTATGCCACCAGTCACGATCAGCCGAACGATCACCCGAGCCATCAGCCGAGCCATCAGCCGAATGATCGGACGAACCGCCACCGTTGATCTCCTCGATCAGCCTGCGATGCGGACGCACCAGCACGTTGTTCCGCGCATCCATGCCGGCCACGTATCCACCAAGCTGACGAACCAGCGAAGCCCGGTACGCCTTCAGTTCATCGGCGGAGGGATCATCGCCGTCAGCAGCCGAACCGTCAGCCGCAACAGCCCCCGAACCGGTACCCGCCGCAGCCCCGGCATCCAGCGCCTCCACCAATCCCACTCGCAGACGGAACAGCCGCTCACCCAGCGGCATGCTGATCTTCCCCGACGCTTCAGGCATATGGTGCCTGAAGAATTCGAGGTTGCCGCAGCAGTCGAACACCATGAACCCGGTCTTGGCCGAACCCGGCTCTCCCGCCGGCCCGAACAGATCAGGGCAGAGTCGGGTGCCGCGGCCGATCATCTGCCAGTATTTGGTACTGCTCATCACCGGCTTGAACAGCACGAGATTCACCACTTCGGGCACGTCCACGCCCGTATCGAGCATGTCGACGCTGATGGCGATCTGCGGCAGTTTCGCCGGATCCGAAAAATCGTCGATCCGATCCTGCGCGCTGCGCGTGCTGTGCGTGATGATCTGTGCGAACGATCCGCCGTACTCGGGCCATCCGATGTCGAACCGGTGTTTGATCGCTTCGGCGTGACGCTGATTGCGCGCGAAGATGATGGTTTTGCCGATCGTATCACCGTCGTCCACCTTGATGCCGTCCCGCATTACCACGCCGAGCACCTTGTCGATCGTATCGGCATTGAACAGGAACCGGTTCACGTCTCCGGCGGACACCGCGTCGGGAACCTCACCGTCCTCGTTCCAGTCCTTTTCCTCCCATTCGAGCTTCTCCTCGTCGGACAGTTGATCGTATGTGATGCCGTCGCGTATGAATTTGGTGACGATGTTCCTGCCGGTCGACGGCACGAGATAACCGTCATGCACGGCCTCGTCGAGCGAATACGCGGCGGTGGGCACGCCGCCGGTCCGGGGATCGTATTCGAGGTTGAACAGCCGGTAGGTGTTGCGATCCACCTCGTTCTTCGGCGTGGCCGTAAGACCCACCAGCAGCGAATCGAAATACTCGAACAGGAACCCGTATTTGGCGTATACGGAGCGATGGGCTTCGTCGATGATCACGAGGTCGAAGAATCCGGGCCCGAATTTCAGTTCCCCGGCATCACCGTTCCGCCTGGCGTTGACGAGGTTCATCATGGTCGGATACGTGCTCAGATAGATGCGTCCGGCCGTTTCGGGATCATCCTCCAGCAGATTCACGATCGGCACCGAAGCGCCAAGACCGGTATCGGGATTACGGAACGCACGAGCCGCCTGATTGACCAGTGCGGTTCTGTCGGCGAGGAACAGCACGTTGCGCACCCACCCGGCTTTCATGAGCTGATCGACCAGGGCGATGGTCACGCGGGTTTTGCCGGTGCCGGTGGCCATGACCAGCAGGGCTCCGCGCTGCCGCGCGTCGAACGCCGCATCCACGTTCGCGATGGCCGAGATCTGATAGGGGCGGCCGGCGATGGTCGTGTTGATCGGCTCGTCGGAAAGACGGTGGGCACCGGTCCGCCGCTGGATGAGCCGGCGCAGCTCCTCCTTACGGTAGAAGCCGTGCACGGTCCGTTCGGGATATCCGGCCTCCCTACCATCCGGGGTCTGCCAGTTGTCCCAGATCTTCGTGTCATCGCCGTTCGTCGCGAAGATCACCGGGCGCTGACCGGTCATCCGCTCCAATCCGTCGGCGTATTCGCGGGCCTGCATCAGTCCGGCTTCCGCGTTGACCATGGTCCGCTTGGCTTCCACCACGGCGAGCGGCAGACCGTCGTCGTCCCACAGCACATAGTCGGCGAATCCGATGCCGGAAGGGTGCTGCGCGGTCTTCGGCAGTCCGGTGATCTTCACCTCGCGATTATGGTCGTCGATCTTCCATCCCTGTTCGGCGAGCAGCTCGTCGATGAGCACGGCACGGGTTTCGGCCTCACCGATCGTGTAGTCATGAGTGTCGGGAATCCTGACGGCCGCCTGCGCCTGCCTGATCTGTTCGCGCAGTCGTTCGAGTTCGGCCTGCTGTTCGGCGATGGCCTCATCCTTGGCCTTGATGAGTCGTTCGCGTTCTTCGATGATGCGCCGATGCTCGGCGATCTGCTCGTTGGCCCGCTGTCGCACCTGCGCGGCCTGCCGGGCATTCAGCGCAGTCGATTTGCTGGCCAGCGCGCTATCGAACCGGCGGCTCACCGGCACCTTATTGGGCTGACTGCTGTGATGGAATCCGGACCAGATGACGACGTGGAACAGATTACCTACGACCATAAGTGCCCGGCGCGTGTCGATATTCGGCTGCTCCTCGTGCGCGGCCTTGTTGCCGATGACGCGCACGGCGTCGAAATCGCGGACGATGGTGTCGTTGACCGATCGCATGAACTGCGGATTGTGAATGCGCGAGGAGATGTCGTCGTGGTAGGGCGCGTACAGTCCGAAGACGTCGTAATACAGGTATCCGGTAAGCCAGTCGATGGCTCGCCTCGCGTAGACGCAGGCGATCACCGGGTCGGAGAAGATGTACGATTCCGCTTTCGCGCAGTCCTCGTAGATCTCCGGAAAAACGTCCTTCACGAAATCGCAGTTCCCACTGCCCATGATCGTCCCTTTCCCTCGGCGTCTCCCCCACTGGAGACGTCGTGCCGTTGTCCATCGTTACACCATGAACAACCGGACATTATTTCGCAGTCTACCCGCGCAAGGTGACGATCCGCTCGGCAGGAAGCCGCCTTCCCCTTCGAGGGGAAGGCGGCCGGCACAGCCGGCCGGATGAGGTGACCCGGGCGACGCAACCCACAGAACAGCTCGGATTTCGCTCACGCTACCCCATCAGTCAGCCTTTCGGATGCGGGCGACCGGGATGTATGGCGTCCGACACACTCAAGGCCGTTCGGCCACGGAGCCAGCGAGCTGGCTCCTAGCTTACGGTCGGACACCATACATCCCAGCCGCTAGTCACTAGGCCCGGAAGGCTTGGGACTGAAGGGATGTGAAGAGTTCGTCGTCCAGAGCTAGGGCTTGCTCGGCCTTGCGGCGAGCGGCCTCGATGGCCTCCACCCGATGAGCGAACTCGCGCTGGAGCGTGAGGGGTGGGAGAGGAATGCTGATATTGGACAGAACCTGCTGATTGACCTTGTAGGTCCCATTCGTGGTGCGAGCCGCCCGCTCGATCTGACCCCGGACCGGCTTTCCCTTCCAAACCATTTCCAAATACGGCAGAGCGATCCTCCCGTCATCGACCCGCCCCGCAATGACGGTATCGGGGAATACGAGATCAGGGCGATCATGCTCACTGTAGACGCCGACACCCACCAACGACTTGTTGCCGTTGCCCCGGCACATCAGAAAGTCGCAGCACGTCACACGCTTGTCGGACGGAGGCTCGGCATCGAACGTTCCGTCCTTCACAGCCCCGGCGTCGAACGCGCCCTGAGTGATCGCGGAAAGCGTCAGCACCGTGGCATACGTCCGTCCCGTCTTTGAGGGGGACAAGCCATTGCGCATATCCGACATCACTTCGCCGGACTTCACCATAGGGAATTTCCTATCCCCAAACATATTCACGAAGGTGGATTGTTTGAGTTCGTCGTAGATGGCGAGGAGTTGGCGGCGTTTGGTGCGGATGGCGTCGGCACGGTCAAGGATCGCCACGATACGGCGTTGATACTCCATTGAAAACAGTGGAATCTCAATACGTTCAACAGTTTTTTTTGACAACTCTTTAAAAGTTGCCCCTGTACCCAAACTCTGCAATCTTCTTGTTTCCGATTTCAGCCAATAGTACAGGTATCCGGCATCAATCAAATCACCCGGAATCAAACTTTTAAAACCTTGATTAGTGCATACAGGAATGCTATTAATCGCGATCAATCCAATAGGTGCGCGAGAACTAAGCAGCACCGAATAAGCCGGCAACATGTTTGTCGCACAACTATCAAATCCAGCTTTCGTAATTTTTCGTGGCGTATCTTCAAGATATTTTCCACCCAGCTTGCTTAAATCAGCCGGAGTCGTCCACGCAATATCACCATTCCAATACTCATCGATGTTTGTTTTAGGAGTTGCACCAGAAACAACCTCACACACATCCCCGAGCTTCACCATGTGGGGTGTCGTCTCTCCCTCAGTCTCGCTGCGCTCGACGGCTCCCTCATCAGAGGGAGCCGGCTTCGTCGTCTGTGCCGTGGCGGCATTCCCTTCGTCGTTCGTCATGGTCCCCACTGTACCGTTCGGCACGAATCACACGGATCCATGGTTCCCGTCCGTCGCAGTCTTTGCAATCAACAGGAACGAGACACCACCAATCCTCATCGCAAATAATATTGAAAAATCTATTATTGAGTTTTCTATTATTGAAAATTCTATAATAGTGTTTTCTATAATAAAATGAATCGTAATCCGAATACCATATGCAGGGAAATCAGGAAACGGGAAATCATGTTCATCGGAAGAGAAGACGAGCTCAACGCGCTGAAAACCATGTATGCCAGCAACCGCTTCGAGATGATGGTTCTCCACGGCCGTCGTCGCGTGGGAAAAACATCCCTCATCGACCGATTCCTCACCAAGAAGAAAGCCCTATACTTCACCGCCCGACAGCAGAATTCGCGGCTCATCCTGCAATCGTTCTGCACCGCAATCTCCGCATACTTGGGGTTTTCAACCCCCCTGAACTTCGCCACATGGGACGACGCCATCGGTTTTCTAGTGGATAACGCGAAAAAAGCCAGCGAAACCGGAACGGGAAAAACCATCATCGTCCTCGACGAATTCCCCTATGCGGCGGAAGCCGAACCCGGACTGCCATCCATACTGCAGATCGCCATCGACCATGGATTCAGCAACACCAACACCATGCTGATCCTCTCAGGCAGCAACCAAGGATTCATGGAGCACGAGGTCCTCGGCAGCAAAAGCCCGTTGTACGGCAGACGCACCGGACAACTGAACCTCCAGCCATTCGACTGCTTCGACGCCGCACGATTCCTCCCCGGCCACTCCCCCGACGATCTTGTGAAATACTACGCCACGTTCGGCGGGACACCGTACTATCTGGCCCAGCTGCGCCCCGAACTCTCCTACGAGCAGAACGTGGCCAACCTGTGCTTCTCCAAAACCGGAATCCTGTACGAGGAACCGATGATGCTCCTCCGGGAGGAACTGAAGAACCCGGCGATCTACGATTCCATACTGCAGGCGGTCGGCAACGGCTGCAATACGTCGAAAACCATCGCCGAACGAATCGGCATAGCACCCACGTCCCTGCCGTTCTACCTCAAGACACTGGAGGAACTCCGACTCGTGGAACGTGTAATGCCATTCGGAGAAAAACCCACGTCCCGGAAATCACGGATACGCATCAAAGACCCGTTCCTCGCCTACTGGTACCGGTTCGTGGCACCGAACGTCACCTTCATCGAAACCGGCAGCGGGTCGATGGTGGCGCAACGGGTCTGCAACAGCGAAGCGTTCTCCACATACGTGGGCCAGCAATTCGAAACCATCTGTCTGCAATGGGTGCTGCGGGCCGGCCGCGCGGAACAACTGCCCCTACTGCCGGCACAAACCGGCAAATGGTGGGGCAACAACCCGATCAAACGAGAGGAAACCGATATCGACGTGGTAGCCGCAGACCCCTTCGACAAGAAGCTCCTTCTCGGCGAATGCAAATGGCGCAATCGCGTCAATGAAACCGAAATGGTCGAAGCCCTACGCGAGCGCATCGGACTGATACGCGGATACAAGGAGGCCATACTCGCCTTCTTCACCAAAAACCCGGTTCACGAAGCAACACGAGCCAAATACGCCGCCGATCCGAATACGATCTTCGTTTCGGCGGACGACATGTTTCACTCCAAGAAGGGCAGGTAAGGAAGTGCCGCTTGCCACTATGCGAGCAGATCGCGCAGAGCGGTGACGTCGTCGGCAATCGACGTGTTCAACGCGTCGATGTCGGCGAGAATCTCCGCGGGATCGCGATGCTGCTCCTCCTCGTACTCGATCTCCTTATACCGGTTGAGGCTCAGATCGTAATCCTGCTCGGCGATCTCCTTCTTCGGCACGATGAACGACTGCGCGGTACGCGGGCGCCCGGTTTCAGACGGTTCGCTGCGCTTCGACCATCGGGCGAGCACGTCGGGCAGATCGTTCGCCTCAACGGGATTACGCTTATCGTCCAAGGAAAAACCATCGGCGTGAACGTCGTAGAACCACACGTCGTCGGTGCCGCCCGCATCGGTTTTCGTGAACACCAGAATCGCGGTACTCACTCCCGCATACGGTTTGAACACGCCACTCGGCAGTTTGATCACCGCGTCAAGCCGCTGCTCCTCAACCAGCGCCTTACGCAATTTCTTGTGCGCGGTGGTGGAACCGAACAGCACGCCCTCGGGCACGATCACGGCCGCGCGTCCGCCCGGCTGCAGCATACGGAGGAAATGCGCCAGAAACAGCAGCTCCGTCTTCTTCGTCTTCACCTGCTTCAGCAGCTTCGCGCTCGTCGTCTCGTAATCCAGACTGCCGGAAAACGGCGGATTCGCAAGGATCAACGAATACCGGCCCTCGTCCTCATCACCGGCCTCGCTCAGCGAATCCTTGTAATGCACGTTCGGATTCTCAATACCATGCAGCATCAGATTCATACTGCCGATACGCAGCATCGTACGATCGAAATCGTATCCGTGGAACATGTCGGTGCCATAGCGGGCACGCAAATCGGGATCGGACAGCACCTGCGGATAATGCTCGCGCATGTACTCACTCGCCGCCACCAGAAAACCGGCCGTACCGCACGCCGGATCACAGATGCGATCCTCAGGTACGGGAGCGGCGATCTCGACCATCAGCTGAATGATATGCCGCGGAGTACGGAACTGCCCGTTGACACCGGAACTCGCAAGCTTCGACAGCAGATACTCGTACAGGTCGCCGTTGGTGTCGGTGTTGTCGAGCGGAATCACATCGACCAGCTCCACCACCTTCGCCAGCAGCACGGGCGTGGGAATGGTGAAACGGGCGTCCTTCATCTGCTCGGCATACGAGGAACGCTCGCCGCCCATCGACCGCAGAAACGGGAACACGCGTTCGGAAACGGTATCAAACATGGTCTGCGGAGACTGTTCGATGAACACATGCCAGCGCAGATCACGCTGATCCTCGGTGTAGACGGCGTGTTCGATCGGCCGACCGAGACGACGGGCCTTGTTCTCCTCGCGCTGCTGGTTCATGTCCAGCCGGCGCAGAAACAGCAGATAGGTGATCTGCTCGATCACCTCAAGAGGATTCGAGATACCGCCCGACCAGAACGCATCCCACACGCGGTCGATCTTGTTGCGCACTTCAGAGGAAAGCATGGAACCAAGCATAGTGGATGGGGTGCTGGAGCGGGGGCGGGTGGTCTGCGGGGTGCCGGGGGCCGAGCGTAACCGTCACCGGGCCGAACGTAACCGTGACCGGACCGAACGTAACCGTCACCGGGCATACAAAACGTGACCGGGCATATCCAAAACGTCACCAGGTATCCAAAACGTGACCGGGTATCCAAACGTCACCGGGTATACAAAACGTCACCGGGCATAGGCATACCCGGTGACACCCGATTCAGATCGTTGAAATTGCAACGATTCCCAGACCGCGTGACGAGGCATAGGTATACCCGGTGACGCAACCTACACCCGGTGACGCAACGCAACCCGGTGACGCGACGCAACCCGCGCCCCGCGTCACGGGGTGCAGCACACGGGCCGGGGTGCGTCACACGGGCCGGGCTAGATTGGCACCCGGCCCGTGTGACGGCCCCAAACCCGCGCGACGAAACCCGGCCCAAGCAATGGCACCCGGACCGAGCTGCGTCACGCAAACCCGGCCAGCGCGACGACACCTACCTGAGGCACCTACCTGAGGAACCTACCTCGGCGCTTCAGCGCATCACGCCTCGAAGTAGCCGGAGGCGCCCAGACGGGCGTTCGGGTCGAGCAGCATGGCCTTCTCCACCTCATGACCGTCGTAACGGCCACCACCGGCAAGACGCGTACCGTCCTCGCGGAAGCGACGGTTGTCGATCGGCTCGTACAGCGCGGCGCGGCCCATCATGCCCTCCTCAAGGCGACGCTGACCGGCGGCCAACCGCGAGTTGGCCCGCTTACGCCACGCGTCGAGCGCCTCAACGCCGGCGGTGTGCGCCACGGCGGCCTCGAAGGCACCCGGGTTCACGATCGCGGCGAATCCCGATACGTGGCCGAAGCCCAGCGACGTGGCAAGACCGGCCTTCACACGGCCCACATGCAGCGGCGAGCGCAACCACACCATGTGGTCGTCGCGGCGCAGCTTCGGATCGACGCAGTCGAGCGAGGCGTTCGCCGGAATCACGCCGGAGTTGAACAGCTGCGTGAGTCCGTTGACCTGGAAGATGCAGGCACCGCCCTTGGCGTGGCCGGTGAGCGTCTTCTGCGAGATCACGAACAGCGGGTTGCCGTCGGTGCGACCGATGGCATGGGCCAGCGTGTTGTGCAGCTCCGACTCGTTCGGGTCGTTCGCGTTGGTGGAGGTGTCGTGCTTGGACACCACGGCGATGTCGTCCGGCGTAACGCCCAGCGCAGCAAGATCACGCACGAGCTTGGAATCGCGTCCGCCGAGGCCGGCTGCCAGAGCACCGAGGCCCGGAGCCGGGATCGACGTGTGCGCGCCATCCGCATAGCTGTGGATGAAGCCGACCACGCCGGCGACCGGCAGACCGAGCTTCAGCGCGATATCACCGCGCGTGAGCAGGATCGTGCCGCCGCCCTGGGATTCCAGGAAGCCGCCGCGGCGACGATCGTTCGCACGGCTGAAGAACCGCGCGTCGATGCCCTTGCCGTACATCTCCTCGGAGTTGGCGGTGGCGTTCATGTTGCCGAAGCCGATCACCGATTCCACGCCGATGTCGTCGATCGCGCCGGTGACCACGAAGTCGGCCTTGCCGAGCGCGATCTTGTCGGCGCCCTCCTCCAGCGACACCGCGGCGGTGGCGCAGGCGGAGACCGGCTGGATCATGTTGCCGTAGCCGCCGATGTACGACTGCATCACATGGGCCGCGACCACGTTCGGCAGGGCCTCCTGCAGGATGTCGGTCGGAATCTCGTGGTTGAGGAAACGGTCGAGGTACAGCTTTCGCATCGACATCATGCCGCCGAATCCGGTGCCCTGCGTGCTGGCCACCAGCGACGGGTGGATCGACTGCAGGATCTCGGCCGGCGTGAAGCCCGCGGACAGGTAGGCGTCCACCGTGGTGACGATGTTCCACAGCGCGATCTCGTCCACATCGCCGACCATCGAAGCCGGAATGCCCCAACGGGTCGGGTCGAAGCCCTTCGGGAACTGGCCGCCGACCGTGCGGGTCATGGTGGCGCGACGCGGCACGCGCACCATCGAACCGGCATGACGGGTGACGATCCATTCGCCGGACTCCTCGTCGGGCGCGACGGAGGTGTGCGCCTCGTCGAGCTTCACGTACTCCTTCGCGATCTCCTCGGTGGGCACTGAGAAGCTCACGTCGTGATCGAGATAGACCTCGGCCTCCTCCTCGTCGGCACCGTCCCTGTAGTCGGAGCCCATACCCTCCTCGAACGGACGGATGCCGGACCGGGCCACGACCTCATCGTGATACCGTTCGGCGATCTCCTCCTCGGGAACAAGGTTGCCGTCGACGTCATACCAGCCGGGCTTGGGGCTGTCCTGCCATTCGAGCAGACCCATATTCCAGGCCAGTTCCAGCACCGCGCCGGCGGAAAGATCGACCTCGCCGTCGGGGTGGATGCCCAGCTCGGCCTCGAAACGGGTACGTCCGGAGCCCCACGGTCCCAGCTCGCCGACGGAGACGATCACGATCTCGTCCTCCGGACGGGCGGTGACGGTCTTCCAGTCATCGAGATCGACCGGGGCCTGATGCGGCACATGCGGGGTGGGCAGCGCCTTGATCAGCGCGGCCGGCACGGTCTTCGCGGCATCGGCCTGACCGGACTGCGCCTCGGCCGAAGCCTTCGCGGCCTGATCGGACTGTGCCTTCGCGGCCTGATCAGCCATTGCCTCGGCCCGCAGCGCCTTGATGTCCAGCGGTTCGTTGCCCAGACCACCGGTCAGATCCACGTCAAGCGGGGCGACCTCGGCCTTGGCGCGAGCCTCCGCGGTGGCGAGATCCAGCAGCTTCACCGAGATCTCCTCGGTGGAGTAGGTCTTCAGGCCGTGACGTTCCACGACCTCGACCAGCGGATCGTTGCCGCCCATGAGCCCGGTGCCACGCACCCAGCCGATCTTCGGGTGGGCGAAAGTGACGCGATCCGACCAGACGGTTTCGGCGTGCGCACGCTTGACGATCGCGTCGAACGCGCTCTTGACCTCGCCGTATGCGCCGTCGCCGCCGAAAATACCACGGTTGGGCGAACCGGGAAGGATCACATGCAGACGATGCTGCACGTCGGTGTCGGCGCCGATACGGCTCAGTCCGGCGATCGCACGCTCCACGCCCCACAACATCAGACGCGCCTGGGATTCGAACAGTTCGCCCGAATCGGCCAGCGTACCGTGCACCGGCGGGGCCGCGAACGGGAAGAACAGGCTCGGCTCGTAGGCCGGCTTGAGAATCGTGGTGGTCGCGCCGTTGACCTTCTTCTGCACGTTGCCGACCCACTTGACCAGCGCATCGACGTCACGGTAGCTGGAAAGGTTCGCGGGCACGAGCCACAGCTTCGCGTCGCCGGTGGCGTGCTCGCGGTAGGTCCGCTTGGCCCACGCCTTCACGCTCTGGCGGAAGCTGTGCGAAGTGGCGATCACGGTGGCACCACCGGCGAGCAGCCCGTTGACCACCTGCGCGGCGATGGAGTTCGGCGCCACACCGGTCACCACGGCCACGTCCCCGGCGAAGCGGGATGCGGCGGCATCGTCGGACGTCGGTTCAAGAGCCTCCTCGGCGATGCGGGCGTAGGACGCGGCGAGCTTCTTCGCCTGACCACCCTCAGTCGCGGCATTCGCCACGCCAGCTCCCGCCTGCGGGAGAGACACAGCACCGGCCTTGCCGGCGAACCACTGGGCCTCGTCGGCCACGGCCTTGCCGAGACCGCGGAACGAACCGTTCAGCGCGGAGGCGTCGCCGTCGTAGAACGCGCGGGCGAGATCCTCGCGGGCGGAGGCCCAGCGGTCGTCGAACAGGATGGCCTTGTTCGCGTCGAACCGCGGTTCCACCTGCTTGGGCCAGTCGGAACCGAGCTCGGCTTCGACCGCGGCCACCACGGCGGCGGAATCATCGTCGCCCGGTTCGGCGGCCGGAGCAGTGACGCCCAGCTCGTTCAGCACGAATCGTGCGGTGGAGGCGAGCACGCCGTTGGCGCCGGTCACCTGTTCGGCGAAGGCGTCGAGGGCCGCGGAATCGACCACGGCACCGCCGGCCGCGCCACCGGCGCTCGGCTTGGAGACGGCCACGCCCTTGGTCTGGCCGACCAGAACCACCGCATCGTCGATGAGCTTGTCGGCGGCGGCCGCATTGGCCACGGCGCCGGTGGGCAGCTTGGCCAGATCGTCGCCGCGGGAGCTGGCGCCCTCGCGGGTGTCGAGCAGCAAGGCAGCGGTGACGGCGGCCACCCAGCCTTCGCCGAGCTGCCACACGCCGGTCACCCGTTCGCGAATGTGCGCGGGCTTGACGCCGGCCGCGCCGAACAGCGCGCGCAGACGATCGCGGATCGCGTCGGACAGCACCGGGCCGAACGGCTTGTAGTTCGGGGCGGCCTTGTTCACGATCTGCGCGAGCTGCGGCAGCGTGGCTTCGGCGGCACCGTCCACGCTGGCCACGCCCAGCTCGGAGCTGATGTCCATGAGCAGCTGGTTGCGGCGGGAGGAGACGCCGTTGGTGAGGGTGTCGGTGGTGTCGGACGCGCCGATCTGGTCGATTCGCACCTTGGTGGAGTAGGCCATGAGCACGCCGATGGCGTCGGATGCCTTGAACGGCAGGTCGTCCACCGGGCCGGTGGGGGCGGAGCCGAGCTGGGCGACGGCGGAATCGGCGGCCGGAACGGCAGACGCAGCGGCGGGCCGAGCAGTTCCGGCCTCTCCCCCAGCCACGGCATTCAACGTGACGGCCCCCTCGGCAGAGGGGGCATGACCACCCTCGGACGCAGCATTCACAGCCGCAGCAGCAGCGACGGGAGCCGCGGTCTCCACCGGTTCCTCCTCGGGAACCAGCGAATCGGAATCCGTCTCGTAGACGCGGGCCGCATCACGACCGACGTTGTACACGGTCACCTTGCGGCGGGAGAACTCCGGCAGCCGTAGCGTCTTGGAACCGAGGTTGGCCAGTGTCGGCGCGTTGCCGAGACCGACCTCCACGTACTCCTCCACGCCGAGCCCACCCTTGGTTTCGCTGCCGAAGAGCAGCGCCTGGGTTTCGATCCAGCGCACCGGGGAGGCGAACTGCCAGGAGAGCAGTTCGGTGAGCAGCAGACGACCGAGCTTCTGATCGTCCGCAGCGTAGGATTCCCACACGGCCGGATCATCCAGTGCGGCCTTGATGCGCTCGGAGGGCACGACCTCAAGGATCTTCGCGGCGAACTCCTTGGTCATTTCGAACGGCACGGCCACAAGGTTCGGGATGTACCGGCCGACCAGACGACCACGGTAGTCGATGTACTTGGGCAGCAGGGCGTCGAGCTTGTCGCGGAACTCCGGCACGCCCTTGCGCAGCAGCGTGGAGTGGAACGGCACGTCGATGCCGGGCACCAGCATGAACGCCGGCTTGCCGCCGTATTCGGCCACACGGCGGGCGGCGTCGGCCTTCAGGGCCTTGAGTCCGGCGATCGTACCGGCGATGGCGTACTGCTGGCCGGCGAGGTTGTAGTTCACGATCTGCAGGAACTCGCCGCTCTTCTCGGCCACGGACTCCACGTAGTCCTTCACATGCGCGTCGTCCACGCCGAACTGGTTCGGACGCAGCGCACCCATGCGGTAGTTGGAACGACCCTGCTCGTCGCGCGGGATCAGGTGGTGCATGGTGGAACCGCGGTGGAACACCAGCTCCAGCACGGTTTCCAGCGGGATCACGTTGGCGAATGCGGACAGTGCGTTGTACTCGCCCAGCGAGTGGCCGGCGAAGTAGGCGGGCCAGATGTCGCTGCCGGTTTCGCGCAGACGGGCGGTCTGGGCGAACGCCACGGTGGCGAGCGCCACCTGCGTGAACTGGGTGAGGTTGAGCAGGCCTTCGGGGTGACGGTAGGTCACGCCGTTGGCGGTGAGCTCCTTCGGGTTGTCGCGCACGACGGCGAGGATCGAGAATCCGAGCTTGGCGCGGGTGAGCCTGTCGGCGCGCTCCCACACGTCGCGGGCGGCCGGGGACTGGGCGCGCTCGTCGAGCACCATGCCCTGCTTCTGGATGCCCTGGCCAGGGTAGACGAACGCGGCCTTGGGGGCGCGCACCACGGCGGTTCCACGTGAAACGATCTGGCCGTCGATGCGGCTGGTCACCTCAAGCACCATGCCGCCGTGGTTCACCTTGCCCACGCGCTCGACGGAGATCTCCACCTCGTCGTCGAGCTGCACCATGCCGTACATGTTGTACGTCCAGCCGGCGATCTCGTAGTGGGCGCCGGCGTCGTCGGTGGCCTGCACCGCGTGCTGGGCGGTGGCGGAGAGCCACATGCCGTGCACCAGCGGGGCGGCGAGTCCGCTGACCGCGGCTCCGCGACGGGAGGTGTGGATCGGGTTGAAGTCGCCGGAGGTGCGCGCGAAGGCGGTCATCTCGTGCGGGGCCTTGACCTTCACGCGGCGCAGCAGGCGACGCGGGGTGTCGGAGGTGTCGACGTCGAGTCCGCCGTAGTCGGGGGCTTCGGGAGGCAGGGCGTCCGAGTAGGCGCGGCCGCGGATCGCGAACCGCTCGGTTTCGCGGGCGAGCACGGTGCCGTCGTCGGCGGCGTGGACCACATGGATGGTGACCACACGGCCGGAGGCGGATTCGAGGTAGTCCTCGGCCCAGCTGGTGAGCGAGATCCTCTCGCCGGTGTGCTTCAGCAGTTCGGCTTCGGTGACCTCGAGTTCGATGAGATGGTCGAGATGCACCGCATTGAGCAGGCCTTCGATCACCGGGAAGCCATTGACGTACACGGAGCCGAGCGCCGCGTAGATGGCCGGCCATGCGGGGCCGACCAGCGCGTCGGGGGCGATGCGGCTGGGCGCGAGGTTCAGCGGCAGCGCGCCGCCTGTGGCGGCCTCGTGGTCGAAGCCGAGGTTGGCGGAGAGCGTGTAGTCGGTGTGCACTTCGCCGAACGGACGGTCGGCCTGGTCGGAGGAGACGACCGCGGGCATGGCGGCGAGCCGGTCGCCGGTGATCGCGGTGTTGCCGATGCCGGCCGTGTCGGCGAGCATGCGGTAGACGTGTTCGGGCAGACGGTCGCGGTCCACCACCGGGAAGAGCCCGGATTCGGTGCCGTTCACGTTGAGCGGGATCACGATGTCGCGCACGGCGTGCTTGGAGGCACCACCGTCGGGATCGTTGTCCCAGTAGGTGTCGAGGTGGATGTCGAGGTCGAACTTCTCGACCGGGCCGTCCTCGCCGACCTTGCGGATCTCGTAGTATCGGTCGCCGTTGTCGGTGCCGTAGGCGGGGTTGGCCATGAGGTGTCCGACCCAGGAGATGTTCGGGGACCTGCGGATGAACTCCTCGGCGTCGGAGGCGTCGGCGAGGGTGGAGAAGGCGCGATCCCCTCCCCGGAGGGAAGCCGAGGAGGCACGCTCGACCATCGCGGCTTCGAACCGGCCGAGGATGTCGGCCACCGGCTCGTCGACGGTGGTGATGCCGGCCACGGAGATCGGGCCGGGGATGGTGCGCACGGAGTCGGCGGAGTAGCGTGGATCCTCGGACTGCCACAGCTGATCCTGACCCCACCAGCGCAGCAGATCGTTGTCGATCACCGGCACGAACGGCATGGGCTTGGGGTATTCGCGCACGAGCACGGGGAACCATGCCACGTCGGCGGGCACCACGTTGGTTTCGCCGGCCTGCGGATAGGCTGCGGCCAGACGGTCGATCGCGGCGAACGGATCGGCCTCCACATCGGCGCGGGAGGCGAACAGGGAGGCGATCTCGCCGGAATCCCGGTCGCTCACACGGGCTTCGATGCGCTGCAGCAGGTGCAGGAACCTGTCGGCGTAGGTTTCGTCGGCCCACGGGAAGCTCAGGGATGCGAATCGCTTCGCCCATTCGAGGTAGGTCATGGAGGCCAGATCGCCGAAGTACGGCTTGGCGGTCTTGTTCAGCGCCTCGATGATCTCCTCGCGGCGGGATTCGAGCTCCTCGGGGTGCTTCATCACGCGCACCAGCAGGCGTCCGCACTGCGCGGAGGAGTTCTCCAGCTCGTAGATGTCGGCGTGCAGGTGGCTCAGACCGCTGGTCACGCCTCCCACGGCCACGCCGGACGGCACCCACTGCTCGCCGAGCGGGGCGAACGGATCGTCGTTCTTGGCCTTCGGATCGATGCCGGGGGTCTCCACCAGCATGCGCTTGACGTCGGGGCTGGTGTGCGCCTCCTTGGCGGTCATCGCCGCGGTGCCCACCAGCACGCCGTCAACCGGCATGATCGGCAGGTCGTATTCGCGGGCCCACTGGCCGGTGATGTAGTCGGCGCCGCGATCCGGCGTACCGATGCCGCCGCCGACGACCAGCACCAGATTGGTCTGCTCGCGCACCTGGGCGTAGGTGCTGATCAGCAGATCGTCGAGCGACTCCCAGCTGTGGTGTCCGCCGGCCGCACCGCCTTCGACCTCGATGATGATCTTCACGGGAGCCACGGCCTTGGCGATCCGCACCACCTGGCGGATCTGGTCCACCGTGCCGGGCTTGAAGCACACGTAGGGGAATCCGTCGGCGTTGAGGGTGTGGATCAGTTCCACGGCCTCGTCCAGCTCGGGGATTCCGGCGGAGATCACCACGCCGTCGATGGGCGTGCCGGACTGGCGCTTCTTCGGCACGATGCGGGTCGAACCGAACTGAAGGTTCCACAGGTAGCGGTCCATGAACATGGCGTTGAACTCCACCGTGCGGCCTTCCTCAAGCTCCTCCTCGAGGCCGGCCACATGACGGTTGAACACTTCGGCGGTCACCTGGCCGCCGCCGGCGAGCTCGGCCCAGTAGCCGGCGTTGGCCGCCGCGGCCACGATCTCCGGCTCCACGGTGGTGGGGGTCATGCCGGCGAGCAGCACCGGAGCCTTGCCGGTGAGCTCGGTGAACTTGGTGCGAACCTTGTCGCCGGCCGGCGTGTGCACCACCTTCGGCACGAAGCGGGTCCAGTTCTGGGTGCGCTCCGGCTCGCCCTCCAGCGTGGAGAGCTTCGACCGGGCGGCGACGGTGGAGGCGTCGACCACGCCCACGCCGGTGCCCTGCGCCACGGTACCGAGCAGCTTGCCCACGGTGGTGCCGGGGCCGAAGTCCAGCACCCACAGTTCGGCCGGGTCGGTTGATTCCAGCGCCTCGCGCACGCGGGACGCCCAGTCCACATGGTTGAGCAGCACTTCGGCGGCGAGCAGACGGGCGTGTTCGGCGTCCAGACCGCATTCGGCGGCCCAGGCCACGGTCTGGTCGACCGCGTCGGCCATCAGCGGGCTGTGGAACGGGAGGGTGACGTCGAGGTATTCGAGCGTGGGGTCGAACACGCGGCCGCCGCGCACCTTCTCCTCGCGCAGCTGGGCCTGCTTCTTGTGCTCCTTGGCCACTTCGAGGGCGAAGGAGGCGAGGTCCTCCGGGTATCCGGAGAGCACGGTGTGGGTGCCGGAGTTGGTGACGGCCACGGCGATCGGACCGCGGGTGTTGGTCACGCGGGCGATGAGCGCGTCGACCTGCGCACGGGTGGCGTCCTTCACGCTCAGCATCGGGGTGGCGTCGCCGGAGCGGGGTGCGAGGGCCAGTTCGCGGGCCTGACGGGTGCCTGCCACGCCGATCAGCTCGGCGATGGCGAGGATCTCGTCGATGGCCTCGCGGGCACCGTCCACGGAGCCGGCGAGTTCGATGGCCTTGGCCATGTGCACGGCGAGGATGCCCTGCGAGTGGCCGAGCACGGCGACCGGCCTGGCCTGGGCGATGTGATAGCCGAGCGCGTCGGCGTCGAGGATCGCACCGAGCTGGCTCAGCGCGATGCCCGGCACGGAGGCGGGCGCGTCGGCCGCGGCGCCGAGACGGGCCGGGTTCGGCTCGAAGCCGAACAGGTCGACCGGGCGTCCGGTGGTGGCGAGCAGCGTGGCGGCCACCGGGGTGAGGATGCGCTGGGCGGCGGCCATATGTCCGCGCAGGGCCTTGTCGAGATCGGGGTCGGCGATCTGATCCGCCAACGCCACCGGCCACGGGGTGGACTGCCCGGCGAACGCCAGGGCGTGCGGCTGGCCGGCAAGACGGTTCAGGAAGAAAGTGTCTGTCATGATGTTCCTTGTATTCCTTGCTGTTTCTTGGTTCTTCGATCTTGAGTTATACGTTTACAGCGGTCCGTTGCCGTGGTGCTTGGTGGTGCGGGGGTGACGACGCTTGTCGGCCAGCAGTTTCAGCGACTGTTCGATCACCTCGCGTGTCTGCTCGGGATCGATCATCGCGTCGATCTCGCCCATTTCGAGCGAAAGATTGGCGTTCACGGTGGTCCTTTCATACTCGTCGGCGAGCCGCTGCCGCAGGGCGTTCACGTCCTGTCCGGCCTCCTTCGCCTTCTGCAGATCCTTGCGGTGGATGATGTTCACCGCGCCGGCCGCGCCGAGCACCGCGATCTGCGAGCTGGGCCAGGCGAAGTTCATGTCCGCGCCGATGGCCTTGGAGCCCATCACGATGTACGCGCCGCCGAACGCCTTGCGCAGGATCACCGTGATCATCGGCACCTGGGCGTTGGCGTAGGCGTAGATCACCTTCGCGCCGCGTCGGATGATGCCCGCATGCTCCTGGTCGCTGCCCGGCTTGTAGCCCGGCACGTCCACCAACGTGATCACCGGCAGGTTGAACGCGTCGCACAGCCGCACGAAGCGGGCCACCTTTTCGGAGGAGTCCACGTCGAGGATGCCGGCGCGCACGTTGGGCTGGTTGGCCACGACGCCCACCGGATGCCCGTCGATGCAGGCGAATCCCACGACGGCGGACTGGGCGAACAGTTCGTGCACCTGCACGAATTCGCCGTAGTCCACGATGCAGCGGATCACGTCGAGCACGTCGTAGGGCTGGCGGTCGTTGGCCGGCACGATCGTGGCCAGACGCTTCGCGGCCTCGGCCTCGGCGTGCCCGGAGGCGTAGGCGTACACCGGCGGCTTCGCGTCGGAGTTGGCGGGCAGATACGCGAGCACGGTACGCGCGTAGTCGATCGCATCGGCCTCGTCCTCGCCGAGATAATGGGCCACGCCGGACTTCGCGTTGTGCACGTAGCCGCCGCCCAGCTCGTCCATGCTCACCGTCTCGCCGGTGGTCACCTTGATCACGTCGGGACCGGTGACGAACATGTTCGAGTTCTCCTTGGTCATGATGATCAGATCGGTGAGGGCCGGGCAGTACACCGCGCCGCCCGCGCACGGGCCGAGGATCAGGGAGATCTGCGGGATGAACCCGCTGGCGTCGCATGTTCTGCGGAAGATGTGCCCATACTGGGTGAGCGCGGCCACGCCCTCCTGGATGCGGGCGCCGCCGGAGTCGATCAGCGCCACCACGGGGATCTTCAGGTCCATGGCCATGTCGATCAGATGGCAGATCTTCGCGCCTTCGGCCCGGCCCATCGTGCCGCCCTTTACCGAGAAGTCCTGCGCGTATACGGCCACTTTGCGGCCGTAGATATCACCGAATCCGGTGATCACCGCGGAACCGGCCACCCCGTTGTTGATGTTGCCGCCGTTGAACCGGCCGATCTCCTCGAAGGTGTCGGTGTCGAACAGCAGGTCGAGCCGTTCGCGGGCCGTGTACTTGCCTTTGGCGTGCTGGCGTTTGCGGGCGTGCTCTTCGGCGTCGCGGGCGAGCTGGGCCGCGCGGATCGCGGCCGAGCGGATCGGCTGGCGGTCGGCGTCGTCCCGCGCATCGGAGGCCGGGGCGGACGTCGTCGCCGAGGCCGGTGCGGAGGTCGGTCCGGGCATCACTGCGGTCATGTCGATCACTGCTCCTTTCCGGATCGGTCGGTCGCATTGCCGGTGACGTCGAGGGTCACCAGCGTCTCGCCGGCCTCCACACCGTCGGCCGGGGAGACGAAGATCTTGGTCACCGTGCCGGATGCGGGTGCGTACACGTAGTTCTCCATCTTCATGGATTCGAGCACCACGAGCAGATCGCCCTTGGCCACCTGCTGCCCTTCGGCCACGTTGATGCGGGTGACCACGGCCTGCATCGGCGAGGCGATGATGCCGGACTTCGCGCCGTCGTCGGCATGCTGGGCCTTGGCGTCCACGTTTTTGAGTCCGGCGCCGCGCAGCGGCTGGGTGGGCTTGCGTTCTCCGTGCCGACCGGCGCCCGATCCGAGTCCGGCGAGCATGGCCTCGGGGAGGGTGAGCTTGACGCGCTTGTCGTCCATTTCGATCACGAAGGTCTCAGCGGCCGGCTGTTCGCGGTTCGGCTCGGATCCGGCCAGCGAGGCGGGCTGACCGGTGACGGTGGTGCGCGGGGTCTTGTTGAGGTAGGTGCGTTCCAGCCACTTGGTGGTCACGGTGAACGGATGACCATGCTCGGCGGTGAACTCGTCGTTGGTGAAGATCTTCTGGAACAGGGTGGCGGGGGTGGGCACGCCGTCGATCTGCAGTTCGCGCAGCGCCCGGCGTACGCGGGCCACGGCGGTTTCGCGGTTCTGCGCGGTGACGACCACCTTGCCCATCATCGAATCGAATTTCGGAGAGACGGTGTCGCCTTCCTCCACACCGGAGTCGATGCGGATGCCGGGGCCGGATGGCCAGACGATCCGTTCCAGCGTGCCGGAGCTCGGCGTGAGGTTGGTGGCTGGGTCTTCGCAGGTGATGCGCAGTTCGAAGCTGTGACCGCGCGGTGCCGGGGCGGGCGTGAGTTCGCCGCCGGAGGCGATGATGAGCTGTTCGCGCACCAGATCGAGGCCACAGACCTCTTCGCTGACGGTGTGTTCCACCTGAAGACGCGGATTGACTTCGAGGAAGTACACGCGGCCGGAGGGGGTGACCATGAATTCGCAGGTGCCGAGGCCCACGTAGTCGACCTGCCGGAACAGGCGTTCGGAGAAGCCTTTGAGCTGCTGTTCCACGTCGCCGGGCAGGAACGGGGCGGGGGCTTCCTCCACCAGTTTCTGGTTGCGGCGCTGCACCGAGCAGTCGCGGGTGGAGTAGACGGTGAAGTTGCCGTGGCTGTCGCGGCCGGACTGGGTTTCCACATGGCGGGATTTGTCGACGAACTTCTCGATGAAGTATTCGTTCAGGTCGCCGCCCTGCAGCGCGTCGTGGTTGAGGAAGAAGCGGCGCAGCTCGTCGTCGTCATGCACGACGGTGATGCCGTGTCCGCCGCCGCCGTCGGTGCGCTTGAGCATCACCGGGTAGCCGTGCGAGTTGGCGAAGTCGAGCAGTTCGCGCATGTCGCTCACCGGTTCGCTCAGGCCCGGCACCGGCGGTACGTGCGCGGCTTCGGCCACGCGGCGGGCGGTGATCTTGTCTCCCAGATCGGTCAGGGCGGTGGGGTTCGGCCCCACCCAGGTGACGCCGGCGTCGATCACCTTCCGCGCGAAGCCGGGGTTCTCGGAGAGGAATCCGTATCCGGGGTGCACGGCGTCGGAGCCGGAGCGCTCGACGATGCTCATGATGAGATCCTCGTTGAGATACGTGTCCTTGTAGGTGTCTCCGGAGAGCAGATACGCCTCGTCGGCCATCTGCGCGGCCTGCGAATCGCGGTCCTGTTCGGCGTACACCACCACCGTGGAGATGCCCATCTCCTGCGCGGTGCGGACCACGCGCAGGGCGATTTCGCCGCGGTTCGCTATCAGCAGTTTCTTCATATATGCCTTTCGGATGGTCTGATGAGTCCGGGTTTGGATCTCAGTGACTGTGGAAATCGGAATGACCGTAAGGATCGAGAATCGGGAACGATATCCGTTATCGATCTGTGGTTTTCGACCTGTGTTTTTCGTCCTGTGGTTTCATGATCATCGGATGCCGACCGTTCGGCATCCGTCGCGGCGACCGCTAGTCGTTCGCCGTCGTGACCGATGGCCGGTCAATCATCGGGCAACACCCCCACATCCCCCGTGGTGACGATTCGTTCGGTACCGTCGTCGATCCGGACGGTCAGTGAAGCGTCATCGTTGATGGACTGCGCGACGCCGATCACCTCACCCCCCTCGGCCAGACGGGCCTTCACCCGTCGACCCAACGTCCAGCTCAGATCGACGACCTCGTCATGCAGACGACCCACGATCCGATCCGGATACGAGGCGAAGGCGCTCAGCCTCACCCGCAACGCCGTGGCCACCCCCGCGGCCAGACGGTCGCGCAGCTCGCCGTACGGCGGCAGCGGCGCGTAATGCAGTTGCAGCGACGTGGATTCCTCGGTGGGCAGTTCGTCGGGATCGACGAACAGGTTCAGCCCGATACCGAAGGTCACCAGCGCCCACTGATCGTCAACCTCCGTGAGCTCGGTGAGAATGCCACCCAGCTTGCGGCCGATCAGGAAGACGTCGTTCGGCCATTTGAGCGTGAACCGGGCTTCGGGATCAAGCTCGTGAGCCGAACCGTTCGTCAGTTCGGATCCCAGTGCATCAATCGCGGCAAGGCCGGCGATCATGGTCAGCCAGCCGGAGTCCGACCCCACGGCGAGCGCCTTCGGCACGGCGACCGCATACGAGGCGACGAATGATTCGCCGACCTTGTTGTACCAGACGCGGCCCAGTCGACCGCGTCCGGAGGTCTGGGTGTCGGCGATCGCCACGCTGACCGGCACCTGCACGGGTAGCTCGTCAAGATTCGGGGTCAGGCCCGACGAGGCAAGCCATGCGGCGGCCGCATCGGCGTTGTTGGCCTCATAATCCACATCGGCGCGGCGGGTCAGATCGGCCAGCGCCGCGGTGTCGGAATCGGGAATCGGTTCCGCAGTCGGTTCGGCGGGAACGTTCTCCTCTGAGAACAGGGTGCGCACCCGCTCGTCAAGCGGACGACCAGCGTCCTGCGCGGCTGCGGTCCGTGCGATCACCGAATTGGTGGAATCCACGGAACCGCTCAGCCACACCGAATCAGCCGCACGCAGCGTATGGACGAGGGTGCCCCTCCATGCACTGCGGCTTCCCCCGGACTGCTGATTGCTCATATGCCTCGCCTTCTGACGTCAACCATCGAAGCCGGCGGATGCTTCACCGGCGACACTTGTGGTTAGCCTCCAGCTAACAACGTCCGGAATCGATGCGAAAGCCTTACACCCACAAAAATCGAAAGCCAATTTTGTAGGTTCGTACAAACCTGATTCGCCGAACAGGGTTTTATGCTGAGGGATCAGCGACGAATTCCTTGGGTCGCTTTGTATGCTGATCTGGATTTACGGCATGATCCGGCGGTTTTGACGTCTCGCCGCGCAATCCATTCGGAGAAGGGTTTTGTATGAACGCACAACATCATGATTCCAAGGTTGTGGAATCCTCCAACGCGGCTCCGAAGCTGCTGGTCTCCGCCGGCAAGGTCGCCCTGTTCGCCGTGCTGATGTGGGCCGCCGCCGCGGCCGGCGCGATTCCGATCCCGGGCACTCCGGTGCCGATCACCCTGCAGACGTTCGTGGTGATGCTCGCCGGTCTTACGCTGTCCTGGCGCGAGGCGGGCTCCTCGGTGGCCCTGTATCTGGCTGCGGGCGCCGCCGGCCTGCCGGTGTTCGCTGGAGGCGCCTCCACGATGGCGCTGTTCGGCCCGAGCGCCGGATTCCTGCTCGGCTTCCTGCCGGGCGCGATCGTCATCGCCGCGCTGAAGGGTCGCACTCCGCTACGCTCCCGCACGCTCACCGCGCTGCGCTACTTCGGCGCGAGCCTCCTCGGCGGCGTCGTGGTGGTGTACGCCTTCGGCTGCGCCATCCAGTCCGCCCTCACCGGCGTGCCGCTGATTCCCGTGGTGATCGCATCCATGGGCTTCATCATCGGCGATCTGGTCAAGGCCGCCGTCGCCTCCCTCGCCTGCGCCGGGCTGATCCGTCGCAAGTGATCTTCGCGGGTGACCGCCGCACCCAGCCTGCGCAGGTGATCCGTCGCAGGCTGGGTGCCTTTCGGGTTTTCGGCTCCGACGTCGTGATGGCGTCGGAGCTTTTTTCACATTCTTTCGCATGGCTTCGCCCGCCCCTCATCAGTCGGCTGCGCCGACAGCTTCCCCCCAAGGGGGAAGCCCGCTAGTGAAACTACATCGCCTCCTACTGCTACGCCGACGGCTTTCCTCGGAGGGGGAAGCCCAAGCAACGGTGGCCAAGGTTCGGATATGGTGTTCTCGACCGTAAGGACTCGGCCTGAGCGGCCCGGAGCGTGTCGAGAACGCCATATCCGAACCGCCCAGCCCGAGCAATCCAGCCCGAACCGCCCAGCACCCAATCCCGAACAATCAGGCAATCCAGAGCAACCCGTCCGACGCCCGGCCCTGAACTAGTCGCGGCCGAACCAACCGACCCCAGACCGTCGCATCAGTCAGCTCCGCCGCCCGGACGAGGTCCGCGATCACGGCCATCGGTAGAATCGTGGTCGATGAATAAGGCGACGAATAAGGTTTCCCACAGGATTTCCCACAGGGTTCTCCGGAGCCTGCGGTGGCTTCTGGCCGCGCTGGCCTGTCTGTGGCTGGCGCTGTGCACGGCGGTCGGCCCGATCTACCGCGCGGATCGGTCGATCGCGAGCTTTTCGTGGATCAACGCGCTGATCGGCACAGCGGCGTTCGTCGCATATTTCGGTCTGGTGTGCCTGCTGGTGCGATGGGGCCGTGGCAGAACCGTCCGTATCGAAACCGTCCATACCGCAGCCGCCGAAAACGATATCCCCAGAGTTGTGAGCAATGGGGACAATCACTGTGGACAAGATGACCACTGTGGACAACGTGGACAAGTCTGGGGATTGACGCACGGTCCGCTCGCCCGCATCTGCCAGTGCATCATCCGGCCCGCCCGCCGATTCCTCGCGCGGCACGAGCAGGCCATCATACACGCCACCGACCGCGGCTGGAAGATCATGCTGATCCTCATCGCCGGATGGGCATGGTGCTATCTCACGCTGCTTGCCGCGTTCGGCGCGGACCTGTTCTCGCAGATCCGCGAATTCACGTCGTTCTGGGAGCAGTCCCACGGCGATCCGCAGATCTACCTCAACGGCACCGGTGTAGTAAACACCATCATGGACGTCTACCCCACTGCCCATTACTTGTGGCCCGCCGATCCGACCTTCCTGACCAATCAGCACAACATCGTGCTCACCCTGCTGTACGGTTCGGTCGCCTACGCCAGCCGTTCGATCACCGGGGCTGTGGACGCGGGCATCGTTCTGCTGTCCGGAGCCCAGTTCGTCTTCGCCGCGTTCTGCTGTGCGGCCACCGCGAACCGCTTCCTCAACCTGCCGTTCCTACGTGGTTCCGCCGAATTCGCTTCCTCATCCCACTGTTCCTCCAACCCCACCTCCTCCGGTCGTCTCACTCCATCGGGATCAGTCGCGCGCGTAGTCGTATTGGCCCTGCTGCTGCTCAATCCGATCGTCGTGTTCAGCACGATCTCCCTGACCAAATCCCCCCTGTTCGCCTTCGCGTTCGTCTGGTGGTTCGGCGTGCTGTACGAGCTGTACGCCACACCGTTCCGCACATCACTCCCCCACACCGCGATTCCGCCAACCGTCATTCCGCGGGCCATCATTCCCTTGGCCCTCAGCACGCTGGTCATGCTGGCGAGCGCCAAATACGCACTGTACGTGGTCGCATTGCAGATCGTGCTGGCTCTGCTCGCCGACCGCAAACGCTGGCGTATCTGGCTGGTGGCGATGGTGATTCCGCTGATCGTCTTCCAAGGAGCGCTCACCGCGCTCACCGCCACCGATACGATCATCGGCGGCGATCCGATCGAAAGCAAGGGCCTGCAGCTGCAGCAGATCGGCCGGGTGGCGCGCAACCGGCCCGAATCGATTCCCGATTCCGCCCGCAGGGAGATCGCCCCGATCATCGATCTTGACGCCGCGGCCAAAGCGTACTTCCCGCAGGACGCCGACCGTATGAAATCGTCAGGGTCCGCGGAAGACAAGCCCATCGTCTATCGGTGGCGTACGGTCACCGCCGACGACATGACCCGGTTCACCAAAGCGTGGATTGAGATCGGCCGAGCCGCGCCCGTGGACTATATCGACGGCGCGCTGGCCAAGATGTACGGCTATTTCGACGTGACCGACGGCGCTTATGTGTCGATGACCTACTACATCGACAACGGCGTGATGGAACGCAGCACCCCCGGTATCAAGCATTGGCTGGGCGGCTGGCGCGACGCGGTGGCCGCGTTCGCGAACGGCTGGGCCGGGATTCCGGTGCTCGGCTGGCCGACGCACGGCAATTTCTGGGTGGTGCTCACATTGGTGGTCGGCGCGGCGGAGGTGGTGCTGCGACGCTGGCGGTCGCTGGCGTTCCATCTGCCGATGCTGCTGCTCATGGGCGTGATGATGACCGCTCCGGCCAACAACTTCGAACGCCACATGCTGCCGCTGGCCTTCGCCTTCGCGTTCCTCGCCCTGTGGTTCCGTCGCGATTCGATCTCCGGTGATTCAGCCTCCACGGATTCGCCGTCCGTGGATTCGCCGCAATCGGGGATTTGCCGTGATCAATTTTTACCCAAAATTGATCATCAATATGCACAACATAATTGATCACCAATATGACGGCACTGATCCCAGTGTTCCCTCTTGAAATTCCGAAGTTTCCGAAAAACATTTGAATCCTTCACAAACGTACGATGAACCTTTCCCAAACCTTCAGAATCGCAAAGTCCGCGGTTGTATGGCCGCCGATAATGATAAATAATGAATCTTCGGCAATCTAAACGCAGTGTCCGGCTCCGCATTGCGTTTATTGTCCTATGCGGAGTTTTGTTCATTGTTCTTTACGGCATTTACTTGTTGAATAGCGAAAGAGCTACGTTAGCGTGGCCATGGACACAAGAGCACACGGCCACGGTGAAGGTAGTGGTAGCCGACCGCAACGGCGAGCCGATCCCCTATTGCAGCGTTTCCATACTGCCGACGAAATCTCGTTCTGCCCAAACACTCACCTTGCCTTACACGGGCGACGATGGCATCGTGACGTACCATGATCTGCCGGCAGGCAAGGCAACACTCTCCGTGGACTGCAATGGATCAATTGGTCCAGACACTCCACCTGTACGAGGACAATGGAACGCCGTCGTAACGATTACCGAAGACACTCCCACACAAACCTTTCCCGTCAGCATACCGTCGCAATAATCTCAAACCCGGTGGCGTGCGTTCCTCGCCCTGTGGTTCCGCCGCGGTTCGATCTCCGGTGATTCAGCCTCCACGGATTCGCCGTCCGTGGATTCGCCGCAATCGGGGATTTGCCGACTAAGCTAGCGGATATGAAATTCTCGGTACTGCATTCGCTTGGGCACGACGGCAACACAGGTCGTTCCGACGCCGGTCGCAGCAGTGCCGATCGCAGCCGTACCGACCGCAATGCGATCCGTAGCCGTACCGAGAAAACCGCGGGAGATGTACCGAAACCCGATACTCCCGATCGGCGGACCGTCAGCCGATCCAGCGTCAGCCGATCCGACGTCAGCCGATCCAGCGTCAGCTCCGACATGATCGCATCCACCGTCCGGCAGGTTACCGACGCCGATCCGGATGTGGCGAGGGAGGCGCAGGAGCTGGCCGAGCGGTTTCGGCTGAACAAGCCGCGCATCACCAAGCATCCCGATCTTCCGCCGGTGATTCATCAGATCATCGTCGAGGCGCAGGAGCGGATGAACACCGAGATGCGCTGGTATCACGATCTGACCCCGGACGATAAGAACCAGCTCAACATCGTGGCCGAAACGGCCGTGGCCAATTTCGTCGACTGGTATCGGGAGTCCAAGGACGCGATCGAACGCGCTTCCGCGGTCACGCCGGAACTGCCGAGGCCGCGCACCGACGAGATCTTCTTCGTCGCGCCGTTGGAGTTCACCAAGTCGATTTCACTCAACCAGGTGGTGGAACTCACCCGGTTCATCGTGGATTCCACGGAGGCCAATGTCTCCCGGTTCGCTGAGCCCGGCATGGAGCAGGCCACGTTGAACGCGATGATGTACTATTCGCGCGAGGTGGCGTTCTCCGCGGCGAATGTGTACGCCTCCAGTGCGCAGGCCCGCGGCGACTGGGATGCCCGGCTTGAGGCGCTTACCATCGCCGATCTGCTTGACGGCACGGCGAGCCATCAGGTGGCGTCTCGGCTGAATCTGCTGGGATGGCATGGCGAGTTCGCCTGCTTCGCCGTGGCCGGCGTCCTGTCGCATACGGGGGATATCAGTCTGAGTCTGGCGCATCGTCATGTGCGGCAGGCCGTACGCACGCTGGGCGGCGAGTGTCTGGTCAGCGAGCATGACGATCTCACCGTGCTGCTCATCGATCCCCGCCGCGGCGATCACAGCGACCACAACGACCACAGCATGGAGCCGGATGATTTCGTGCAGGCGCTGCTGCCGCTGTTCGACTCCTCGCCGGTGTGCGTGGGGCCGTTGAAGGAGAATCTTCCCGGCGCCTCGTACACGATCCGCGCGGCCGTGCACAGCCGACAGGCTGCCAAATGCCTCGCGAACGTGCCGCGGCCGCTCCGCGCCGACGACGTACTGCCCGAACGCGCGCTGCTCGGCGACGACGACGCCCGCCGCGAACTGTACGAGAACGTGTACAAGGTGCTGCGCGGCGACGACGATCACAATCCGCTGCTGCTCACGCTCTCCACGTTCCTGCGTTCCGGCAACGCGCTCGACGTCACCGCCCGCGAGCTCAACGTGCATCCGAACACCGTGCGATACCGGCTCAAACGGTCGGTGGAGGTGACCGGCTGGGATCCGATGAACCCGCGCGAGGCCTACGTACTGCTCACCGCCATCAAAATCGGCCTGATGCTCGACGACTGAGCGGGGGACGACTGAGCGGGGTGGACGGCTAAGTGTGGGACGAATCAGGCCTCGCCATCGTCACTGCGGTATTCGGCACGCAAATACTCTCGCAGAAACGGAATGGCGAAATCCACTGTTCCGCGAACCGGCGCCTTAATTACATGCTCGTCCAGCAACCGCTGCCTATAACCATTGGCGTAGCTCATGGTCTCACCCATACGACGGGCGATATCCGCCGTCGATGACGGACCATCGTCCTGCGCCATGGCCTTCAGATAGTCAACGCATCGTTCCGACAGCCGTTTGATCACCGGAGCGCAAACACCTGCCCCCAGCTTGGCGCGGGACTGTTCCACGCCAACGCGCACATCCTGCTCAAGGATCGTACGATCCATTCCTCCATCACGACGACGAGCATGCCTCCACATGCTGTAGCCAACCAGCTGAATCATGTACGGGTATCCACCGGTTGCCCGTGTGGCCAGGTCCAATGCCTTATCATCGATTGTGATGCCGGCGTTTCGTATGGTACTCGCCAATGCCGCGCGTACTTCATCAAGCGGAACGTCTCCCAACTCCTTGATCGATGCACGGCGGAGGAAGGTAAGCACCTTGGCGTTGAGCAGATCGGAGACCAACGACGGCAATCCTGCGAACACAAACGCCACTTCGGCATTCTCTCGAAGCATATGCTGAGCCGCCGTCGAGATCGCGGTCATATCCTCCAAAGAGGCATCCTGTGTCTCGTCAATAGTGATCAGCAGACCCTTTCCCTTTCCCAAGACATGCAGTCTGGCCACAATCGCATCCCTCAACGACGCCGGACGAAGAGCCGGAGCGATATCGATCTCTCCGATGCTCGCACCCATAAACGTTGGCTTAATGGTTGCCCCGGATATTTTTCCCGGTTTAGGCGCAGTACGCGCGATCAGACGATCACACAGACCTTCGGACGCGGTTTCGTCGATCACGTCCCAGTGCTGCTGCTTGGCGATCAGACCAAGCTCTGTCAGCATCACCGTTTTGCCGCATCCTCGAGGACCGGTGATCAGCATCAGACGATCCGGCGCACCAGGACCGTCCTCCAGACCTTCTCGGAAATCGAGACTGATCGATTCCCGCCCGATCAGCACCGGAGGCATCACGCCGGCGGTCGGTTTGAACGGATTGGCAGGGAACGACATGATCATCCTCCTCACAGACCACCATCATCAATCAGCATCATTAATTATAACAAATATAAAATCTATATAAAAAATGAGACAGTGTTTATATATAGGATGAAAAACTTGAAATTTCAGCATTTTTCAGTGTCCAAAAATTTAGCTATATAACAAATATAAAGAATATAACAAGGTCTCGGATTTCGAATTTACCGCAGGGCAGGGCCCACGCCGGTAAGCACGACGACTTTGAGCGATGCCGACGACAACGGCAGCGATGATCGTCCTCCTCTTTCAAAGAAATGCGACCAACCACTCAACCGTCTTGCATGCAAATCTCCCAGCCTTCCCCTTCGAGGGGAAGGTGGCCGACCACGTCGGCCGGATGAGGTGATGGGCCCTGAAGAGGAACCTTCAGAGCCCATCCATTGGATCCTATGCCGACCGGTAGCGCCGGAACACCTCTCGGCAAGCTACTTCACGGAGCGAATCAGGGAGACGAGCACCGCACCGATCAGCGCGCAGGCGGCGGCCATCGGGAAGATGGCGTGATAGCCGACCGCGGAGATCAGCGTGGCGGCGAGCACCGGACCGAGCACCTGACCGCCGGTGTTGGCGAGGTTCAGGATACCGAGATCCTTCGCCGCGGTGTTCGGATCGGGCAGTACCTCGATGTTCAGTGCCTGATCGACGGCGTTGTATGCGCCCATGCCGATGCCGGCGATCACACCGTAGGCGATCATCGTCCACGGCTGAGCCGAGAAGAACGGGATGATCGCACCAATGGCAATGCACATCGAAGCAATGATCACCGGCAGCTTGCGCCTGCCGATGCGATCGGAGATCGGGCCGGCGCAGGCCGACATCACGATTGCGGTGACCATCAGCGACAGTGAGATGATCGACACGAACTTCGCCGTCTGGCTGGAATCCTGCTTCATATAGTCGGTGAGGATGTACAGCTGGTATCCGGAGATCGCGAAGTTGGCGGAGACGATCAGGAACTTGCCGCATAGCGCCAGATAGTAATCGCGCGCGTGGTGCATCGGGAACGAGAAGTGTTCCATGAACATCGACACCGTGAACGCCTTCTTCGGCATGCCGAGACTCGACTGTTCGCGCATCATCACCGCGCCCAGAGGCCCGGCGATCAGCGTGAGTATCGCCATGGCGGCGATTCCCGTCGATACCTTGTCGAGGAACTGCGCGCCGATCGTCTGGCCGCCGTACAAGCCGATCGAATAGCCCAGCGCGTAGATCGAGGTGATCACGCCACGGTTCTTCGGCGCGGTGCGGTCGGAGAGGATCGCGATAGACGGGGCCACGATGGCGTTGAGGAACAGCTGGTAGACGCACCAGGCCACCACAAGAGCCGTCACTGTAGTCGTGGCGTTCACCACAAACAGCATGATGCAACAGGCGATCGAACCGAGGACAATCCACGGGGTTCGCCGCCCCCACCTAGTGCGGGTCAGATCGGAGAGCGCACCGAAGATGATGTTGGCGATCGTGGCCACGATCATCGCACTGGTGGAGAGCAGCGCAACCACGGCGGTTTTGGATTCCGGTGCAATCACCGCCACCTTGGCCGGCAGCAATACGGCCTGCACGCCAAGATACGGACCGATCCACAGGAAGGTCACCAAAGCCAGCGCCACACCCACCTTGTACGGCGGCTTCGGCTGCTGCTCATCGGTTATCGTGCCGCTCCATCCGGTCTCCATGGTATCGGCATCGGTTGCAGCACTCATAGCGTCACCTCCACGGACGACGCCGCTGGGTCTCCCCAGTACGACGAGACTTCAAGCAGCACCGCCCCTCGCGGCGACTCGACCTTGCGGGTTTCGGGATTCCAACGTCCGAAGGCGGTCAGATCAAGATCGACGAGCACGCTGCGTTCGGTACCTGTCGGCACGAACGCCGTTGCGAAGCCCAGAAGTTCTCGCTCGCCCGCACGGTCGCCATCCCTGACGGTGCCATACACCTGCACGACGTGGTAGCCGTCTTGCGCACCGGTATTGGATACGACGGTTTCCACCTGTCCCACGCCGGCTTCGGCGTCGAGGGATCGTACGGCGGCGTCTCGAAGCCCCCATTCGGTGTAGGAAAGACCGAATCCCAGCGGGAACAGTGCCTTGGAGCTGTTGTGCTGGATCAGTCGCTGGCCGTAGTAGCGGTCGTAGGTGATTTCGGTGGCGTCGATGTCGAGTTCCGGCAGATCGACGGCACTGGCCGGAATCGGATACGGCAAACGACCGGAGGGGTTGGTCTTGCCGGAAAGCACGTCGGCCAGGCCATGTCCGCCTTCGCTGCCGGAGTACCAGCCGAGCAACAGGGCCGGAACTTCGGCTTGCCACTCCTCCATCAGTACTGCACCGGCACTGACCACGATCACCACAGTTCGGGGATTGGCCGCGGCGACCTCATGGATCAGCGCCACGTCCTCGGCGTGCAGATGCAGGTCACGACGATCGCCTCCTGCGGTTTCGGTGCCGACGATGCTCGCGCCGCCTCCCATACGTTCCAGCACTTCCTTGCGCATGGCCTCCTGCTCGGGGTTCTTGGCGTCGGGGTACAGGGCCAGCAGGTCCTCCCGGTCGGCGATCGACCCATCCACGAACTCGCCTTCGTCGGCAGCCGTATAGCCCACCACCACGATGGCGATGTCGGCGGATTCCGCCGCGGAGGTCACCTTGGCGTCCGTAGATGCGGTCGCGTCCGTCGAATCATTGCCGGGCACATAGTCGACGTCGGCCTTGGCGAATGCCTCGCGGATGCCCTGCAGCGGCGTGACCACGGTCGGCGAGTGCACGTCGGAGGAACCGTGGTCGCCGGTGTTGGCCATGTCGGCGAGACGGCCGAATACCGCGATGCGACCGGCGGCATCCGGGTTGATCGGCAGAACGGGAGAGCCTTCCACCGCATCGTTCTTCAACATCACCACCGCACGGGCCTCCACTTCGCGAGCCAGCGCCATATGCGCATCGCTCGCCACGGTGCCCTTCGGCTCCTCGCTCCATCGTTCGGCATAGTAGCGCAGCTGGTTGTCGAGAATACGCAGACCGGAGCGTTTCACGTCATCCCAGCTCACCTCACCGGATTCCAGCGCGGCCTTGAGTTCCTCGCCTCTCTGCTGAGTGAACGGCTCCTCGATGTCGAGACCGTTCCTCAGTGACTTCGCGGCGTCGCGCAGGCCCCAGATGAAATCGGAAACGGCGAGGCCCCTGAATCCCCAGTCGTCTCGCAGTACCTGCGTGAGGTTGTAATGGTTCTCGCCGCCCCACTCTCCGTTGATGGAGTTGTAGGAGCTCATCACCGCATGCACACCGGACTCGGCCACATGCTTGAAGTGCGGCAGATACACTTCGTTGAGCGTGGCCTCGTCCACCTTCACGTCCACGCTGAATCGGGCGTTCTCCATGGAGTTGCAGGCGAAGTGCTTCATGCACGCCATGGCATTGTGCTGCACGCCGCGGGACAGCGCCGCACCCATGCGGCCGAGGATCACCGGCTGATCGGAGTAGGTTTCCTGGGCACGACCCCACGCGGGGTGCCGTGGAAGGTTGATGCACACGCCGCCGAAGAAGTTGCCACCCTGTTCGCGGATCTCCTCGCCGATCGCCACACCGACACGCTCCTCAAGCGCTTCATCCCAAGTGGCGCCGCGGGCCATCGACACGGGGAATGCGGTGGACTTGCCCCGCACGCATCCGCGCGGACCGTCGATGAAATGCGTGCCAGGGATGCCGAGCCGATCGATTTCGCCGTGCACGTACGGGTTGACGTTGTATCCGTCTCGCACGAAACTCAGCATGCCCTCCCAGAACGGGGTATCGCCGTCGAGCAGCGCAAGACGCTCATCGTCGGTGAGCTGATCGTAAAGTTTCTCCGCTTCGGCAAGCGAATCCGCACCCCTGCGGACTGCGGCCAGAGACCGGCCGAACGCACTGGAATCGTCAACATACACACTCATGGTTTTCGCACCCCCGGGTTCTAAATAGAAGCGCAACACCTGTCTAAGGTTGGAAGTGTTCAAGTCCACAACCGAAGAGAAAGTGCTGCGCCCATGACGAAAGTGTATTCCCACCTGTCGGCCGAGGAACGAGTCCGGATCGACGAACTGAGGAACCGAGAGGGGCTCGGCGTGCGCCAGATCGCCCTGAGGATCGGCCGGGACAAGTCCACGGTCAGCCGCGAGCTGAGGCGCGGCCTGTGGTTCGCGTCCAACGAGAACGACTCCTACCGTCCGTACAGGCCGAAACGCCTGAAGACGGGCGCATGGACCGCGCGCCCGTTCTACTCGGCCCTGACCGCGCAGCGCAAGGCCGAGACCCGCGCCCGCAGGTCGCGCAAGCCCCTGCGCATGGCGTACGACCCGCTGCTCTCCTGGGTGATGGACGCGCTGCGCAAGGGATGGACGCCGGAGCTGATCGAGGGACGGCTCAAAATCGAATGGCCCGACGACCCGCGCATGCGGATAAGCCACGAGTGCCTCTACCAGTGGATCTACGCCAAACCCCAGAAGGCGCTGGACCTCAGGCAG
>NZ_NMWU01000019.1 GCF_002860355.1 Bifidobacterium margollesii | reverse complement strand
GAAGTCCGGCACGTCCATGATCTCGCCGGCCTTCGCGTTCGTTCCGATCACGTCGCCTTCGCGAGCCTCGCCGTCCATCAGGTTGGTGGCCGAATAGTGGTTCTTGTAGAACAGCGTCTGCCACTGCGAGGCGGTGCCGTTTTCTTGGACTGGGGGTTCCGGGAGGCGGGCCATGGTGAAGTATACGAGGGAGCAGCGGCGGCGTGCGGTGGAGTTGTATGTCCGGTATGAGTGCTGTGCGGCGGATGTGATCCGGGAGTTGGGGTATCCCAGCCGGGAGGCGTTGCGTATGTGGCATCGGGACTGGCTCGAGGAGCAGGAGACCGGGGTGCCGTCGAGGCGTGGGGAGCGGTATGCGCGCTACACGTTGGAACAGAGGCGGGCCGCGGTGGATCATTACCTGACGCACGGGCGGCGAGCGAGCCGTACGATACGCCAATTGGGGTATCCGAGCAAGGAGGTGCTGGCCTCGTGGATCGACGAGCTCGCGCCCGGCGAACGCCGCGTCAGACGGGGCCCGGTGCCGGAGGAGTCGAAGCGCGAGGCGGTGCTCAGAGTCGCGTCCGGCGAGATGACGTCACGCGAGGCGGCCGAGGGATTGGGCGTGGATTCCTCGGTCGTGCGAAACTGGAAGCGGCGGTTGCTCGACGGGACGAAAGGGGTTCTGACGGTGAAGGACGACCGCGACGGCGCGGGCCATGCGGCGCCGACGGATCCGGAGGCGTTGCGCGGCGAGATCGACGAGCTGCGCGCCGGCTTGGAGCGTCTGCGCGCCGAATACCGGGACGCGGAGATCCGGCTGGCGATCATGCGCAAGTCCGCGGAGCTGGTGGGAAAAGAGCCGGGCGCAGACCCGGACAACCTGACCAACCGGGAAAAGGCGACGCTGATCAAGGCCGTCAGTGAGGAGTGCGGCATCCGGGCCGAGGAACTGCTGGCGCGGGTCGGCATCGCGCGCAGCACATACTACTACCAGCTGAAGGCCATGAACCGGCCCGACAAGGACCAGGGTCTGCTCGCATTGGTGCGCGAGGCGTTCGAGAACAGCCGGCGCCGCTACGGGTACAAGCGCATCCACCAGGAACTGCGCAGCGCGGGCATCGTCGTCTCCGCGAAGCGCGTCATGCGGCTGATGACCCGCCATGGCATGGTGCCGGTGTTCAAGAGCGCGAAGCGCTACAGCTCCTACAAGGGAGAGATCGGCCGGGCGCCGGGGAATCTCGTCAACCGTGACTTCCACGCCGCGAATCCGAACGAGCTGTGGGTCACCGACATCACCGAGTTCTCGATCCCCGCGGGCAAGGTGTACCTGTCGCCGGTGATCGACTGCTACGACGGCATGCCGGTCGCCTGGACGATCGGCACCAGCCCCAACGCCGCGCTGGCCAACGGGATGCTCGAGGACGCGTGCGCCACACTCCGACCCGGTCAGACGCCCGTCATCCACTCGGACCGGGGCTGCCACTACCGGTGGCCCGAATGGATCCGCATCTGCAAGGACCATGGGCTGACGAGGTCGATGAGTGCGAAGGGCTGCAGTCCGGACAACGCGGCAGCCGAGGGGTTCTTCGGCCGGCTCAAGCAGGAGTTCTTCCACAAGCGCAGCTTCCAAGGCGTCACGATCGACGACTTCATCGGCATGCTGGACGAGTACATGGTCTGGTACCGGGACAAGCGCATCAAACTCGAATACGGGATGAGCATCATGGACAAGCGCATCGAGCTCGGGCTCGTCGCCTGAACACATGTGATATCGTTCTGAACGACCATTCAGACAACGAAGTCCAAGAAAACGTCACCACCCCCCCGTGCGTCATTCTTATAACAATAACCGCATCATTACTGCAAACGAAAGATAATATATCATATTCACTATTTGTGCCGTATACTTCAATGATGCCACACTTGTTTGCCATCATTAGTTTATACGGGCGATTTGATTTGCTTTTATTAATCCAATAGATAGAATGGTATGTCGTTCTTATCTGAGGTACAACATTGTTGCACCTCAGAAGAATATTGGCGGATTGCTTTTTCAATTCATATAATGAAATAGTGTAAAAATCAGTTTTTGGCATCTGCGTTAATAATGCCGCTATTGTCTTCTCTGAATTAATGTAAAAACCAGATATTCTTCCAATCGGTTTTTGACATAAATGAATATATTGCGACGGATCATCCTTGAAATGAATTACTAGTTCATTATTAATTTGCATTAATTCGAGCGATTGATTACTGGAATAATGAAAATTATTTGTATCCTCTATTAAATGTTCACAAAGTTGTTGCGCCTTGCTGCGATACTTGTCAGAGAATTCTTCATACAATTTGATGGGTTGATTGAGTGTTGTACACTTCATAGTTACTCCATTGCAAAAGTGTCTGGCATCAATTTTGCGAATTGGTGCCAGACACTTGTCTTGTCAGCAGTTGCTGTAGGTCAAGGTACTCGGCAGGCCCGGGCAGGGGCCATTGAAGCTAAACGTGCTGATACGTGCTGCATCATCCGTTTCGCCGTCAGCAGTCAAGATTTGAAAATCAAGAACGTTGTTTCCCATTGTGCACCTCCTTTCTAATATCTAAGGAATCGTTCCATGACAGGAACGGTATGCCTGACCATTTCCCCTGGAGTGCGGCAAGAGATCCGAGGACTCCGGCGGATCCGGTCAGAAAATCACACGACAGTTTTAGTCCTTGATTTCCTCGGACATAAAAACCGCCTTTACTTGGAATGATAAATAGTCGAAGAGAATCGCAATATGAGTTAATTACCTGATATTCCAGCTTGCTTTTATCGTCCTTTGCATTCAGAAAAGTCAAAAAGCCTGACATACCATATGCGTATGTTCCCTGTGCACACTGATAGTAGGTGCATGCGCGAACTAGGGACTCATACTCTTTGTCCAAGAGACATTCTCCGGTCGCTTTTCGCAAGGCATATAAAGCGATTGCAATACCGCATGACCCGGTTCCCAGATATGGCAGAGTTCTCCACTTTTCATCGTATTCCATGGTCATATTTTGGGTCAAAACACATTTTTTAATATCGTTTTGTATTGCATGTAGTGCATAATCCACATATTTTTCATCTCGATCAACCGTTCTATAGATTTCGGCCCACAATAAGGCCGCGCCAGACCAGCCATATAATAATCCAGCGGATTCACATTCGACATCGTTGGTAAGCATGTTCTGCAACTTTGATGAGGCTAAAAATAGTTCATCATATGATTTATTCGACCCGATACTTAGGTCATTTAGGCCGACGCCAGCCCATCCGGACCAATAAGTAGGATTAATGGGGTTTGCCACGGGCAAAGAATGTGCTTCTCGAGCGAGTTCATCAAATCCCGCCATGCGTAAGCCATACTCCAAACCATCTTTGCCGGCGAATCCTCGGTTTTTAACGCCCGAAAGATGATTTAAAATCCATTGAGATGCTTTTTGAACCGATGCGGAATCTATTGGATCACCTGCCAAAGCTAACGTCGACAAAGCACCCGCAACGCCATAAGGGTATCCCACCGAGGCTTGTACAGCATTAGGGCCAAATAGTTCTATATCACCGGGTAGAGCAACTGTAGCGCCTTCATCAAAATGAAGGTGTGCCTTTATTCCCCGAGCTAGTCCATGTATTAAATCTTCAATAGAAGCGAGATTGACAGCTCGCTGATCCAAGGATAGCTGAGTATTTTTAGATGTCTTTTGAATTATAGATTCGATGGAGTCTTCGTTAATATCGAGATGACTCTGCGCGTGTCTAGCGATTCGTATAATGCTTCCTTCATTGCCCTGATCTGTAATGGTGGCTTGAGGAAGAAGCATATCTAACTCCAGCAACCCTAATGAACAAAAATCTGCGTCGGTGCCGGTAAACCCTGTCAGAGGACCATATCCTGGTGCTATTTGTTTAATTCGCCATCCTTTATCCATTTTGTGCGCGAATTCAAAATCAATAAATATAGGATTAACTCCGTTTTCCATAATGATATTTTTAGGGTGAATATCACCAAGAAGCCATCCGTGTCGATGAAAGAGCGACATTGCTTTATCAAGCTGTGAAACGGTATGATCAACCCATTGCCCAAAGGCAGCATTATCTAGTTTCCAAGGAGCTGGCTTTAGTATGGGAGTTCTAAGCATGCATTCATACTTAAGGTTGTTTCCTGGTATTTTCTCCATCACGAGATAAAGGTTTTCCCATGCTCTAAACATTCCGAATACCTGAGGCACAAAGCCCGTATCTTGTAATTCGGATAAGACATGTTCTTCGTGCTTCAAACGATATACAGCATCATGGCCGTCGGAATCAAGCGCCGTATATGGTCGCGCCTCCTTTAGTACAACGATAGTTCCTTTTGAAACGTATTCATCCGTCAACGCCTCTGCGGTATACACACCTCCACCGCATGAAAAATGCATAGCTGATTTCATCTCGAATGGGAATGGTATAGATTGAGATTCTATGGATTCGTGTAGAAATTCCGGTATTTTCACCCAATCCGGCACGATAAAGGTAGGACGACGTACATCTTCTTCCTCGACTCCGTCGGGCCTTTTCAATACACTTATATATTTTGTCTTATCCTTAGGCGGGATAAAAGCGCCGAAGCGATAGAATATAGGCCCGTTCCTCCAACGTCTATCCGAAAGGATATAGGGTCCTGACTCATTCCCAATAATGTCGTCTAACCCATTGAGAGTAGAATGAAACTCCAATTCGTTTACTGGATATATTGTAATATATTTTCCGGCAGCAGCCCTATCGGTATATTTACTGTTTTGATCAAAAAAATCAGCTTTTGTTGATAGATATTTAAATGCGACTTTTTTTGAAAAACAATAATTTGATACTTCTCTTAATATCTTTTCATAATTCCAAAGAGTTGCCGAGATGTGAATCTTCCATCCCTGTTCCGGAATTTTAACATTACTAGGACGACAATTTGTCCATGGGGTACCTTTATATATCTTCCAATTATTTGGAAAGTGAATTTCATCATCAAGTCTTGGCGAAGATTGACGATCTGGTGGCTCATAGAAGGAACTGTTGGACTGACAGAATGGGATATATTTTAGGTCGATGGGCACGATTCTGTCTCTTTCCTTATTAATGGCTTATGACATTTTTATTACATCACCTATTCGCGTGCCGCGCGACCCGTTGTGGGTTATCTGTTATCTCCAGATGACAAGAGATAAGAGTCGATATAGATTTCCGTCCAGTCGTCGGCCTTGTCATCATATGATGATATATACATTTTTTGTATAGTTTATGTCTGTATTTGTTATAGAGTTAGTCAGAGTGTTGCTTATTTGACCTAGCGGAACATAGTGTATTTTGTGTAGATGTCCAATCGGTTGTAATCGGTGAAAAGTGATATATATGCAGCATATATAAAATAACTATATTTTATAGTTAGATGAGGAATTATTGTAATAAATCGCCAAATTTCTTTTAGCTATGAGATATATTGTTCCGTTGCGAGATTGCGATAAAATGGTGCCGTTTTAAAAAGTTGTTTATGGGTTCCCGATCCGATAATCCGCCCTTGATTAAGTACATATATAAGATCGGAGTCAATTATCGTGGCGAGTCGATGCGCAACGATAATAAAAGTGCGGCCTTCTACCTGAGTCAATAGCTGAGTGATAAGGCGTTCGTTATCGGCGTCCAGGTTTGCGGTGGCTTCGTCGAGCAGGATGATTTTTGCCGTGGAAAGAAGGGCGCGGGCTATGGCGAGTCTTTGGCGTTCTCCGCCTGATAGCATGATTCCGTTTTCCCCTATCTGCATATCAAGACCTTTGTCGGATCGATCTAGCAGATGGGAGAGATTCACGGATTCCAATACCCGTCGGCATTCATCATCGCTACAATCGTTTGATCCGAGAAGTAGGTTCTCTCGTATGCTACCGGACAGTGCCGGTGAATCCTGTTCCACGTATGCGATGTGGCTGCGTAAATCGTCTCGATCACAGGTTGTTATGTCCTTACCGAGTACATTGATATTTCCGCTGGAAGGATCATAGAAACGTTCGATAAGTTGCAGGATCGTGCTTTTCCCTGCCCCTGAGGGCCCGACAAGTGCCGTGACACTTCCTTGGGATATGGAGAGATTCAGGTCACGCAGAATTGGTTTGGATCCATAGGAGAAGTAGACGTGTTGGAATTCCACCGCTGGCGGACGGGGCCCGCTGTGTGCCAGCGGCATATGTTCATTGATTGTTGCGACGACGGTGTCAGAGTCCTTTTCTTCGGGAATATCCAATATTTCCCGTATACGGTTCATTGCGGCCATTGAATTGCCGATTTGTGAGCCTGCGTAAATGATCTGGCTGAGCGGTGAGATGCTGATGAACAGCAACATGATGAACTGAGTAAGTTTCTCTACGGATAGCAGCCCTGTGGTTACGCGCCATAATCCCAGACCGAACACAATGATAGCTGCGAGTTGCAGGGCTATCGTGGCCAGTGGATTGACGATCGACTGGATTTTGGCAATCTTGAGTCCGGACAGGCGGACGCGGTTGATCAAGGCGGCAATAACCTTATTCTCGTTCTCGAAGCCGTTTGAAGCGCGTATGGTGCGGATGCCGGCGAGATCACGATTGAGCGTGGAGGTAAGGTCGCCGAGCGTGTATTGGCTGTCATAGCTTGCTCGTTCGATGAATTTAGCGGACAGCAGCATGAGCGTGAATACCGTAAGGAGCAAGGTGATCGCTGTGCCGAATAGGATCGGGTCAAGCATTGCCATAAACGCAGCGGAACCGATGACGGTGATGAAACCTGATGCAAGGGCTGATGTGCACTGCATGAATGCATTACGCAGTTGTGAGGTGTCGTTGCCGACACGGCTGAGCAGGTCGCCGGAGTCACGTTGATCGTATTCGCGTATGGGCAGACGTAGCAGGTGTTTGCTTAGTGCGAGACGAGCATCCCTTACGATATCCTCCCCTGTGCTCTGCAATTGGTAGTTCTGTAGGGCTGATATAGCTCCTGAAGCGGTGACGAGTAACAGCATTCCGGCAATGACGGGCCACTGGGGAACCTGGAATACACCATTCTGGAAGAAGTTGGTCATGTACTTAGGCACGAGCAGCGTCATAACGGCTCCTATGGCTCCAAGACATAGGATGAGTGCCAGCCGTCCTCGGTATTTTCGGAGAGGAGAAATCAGATTGTACATGGAGGCATGTTTCATGTGCATGGTGTCGTCCGGGTCGTTGGCGGTCATTGCGTATCTTTCCGTTCGGAACTGGTTCTGGTGATGGTGTACCGTCTGACGGCATCAGGTTCGCCGATGGGTATGCCGTTGGCTTCGACCCAGGCGTGTGCGCGAAAGGGACGATCGGTGAACCCGGTGCACCATGTGACGGATCGGCGAGATATGCGGCATGCCGCCGCCGTGGAGAGCGACCGAAGCAGACAACCCTGCTGGCTGCGGCATCTGCGGCTTACCGAACATACGGCGTTGCGGTAACGCTTCGCCATGTCGGCATCGGCTGGCGGATACCGTTCGGACCACGTTTCAAGCCGGCGGCAGAACTTTCCGATTCGTTGTCGTTCCATCCGTCTTCCGATAATGATGGCAATCAGCGCCACCAGGCGGTCGTGAAAGTTGACGCGTGTGGTTGCTTCCGGCTGTAGAGGGATACTCATAGGCGCACGTGCTTCCCTATATCGGCGAGGAATCGTTCCGTATCCCGGACGATGATTTGTCTGTCGGTCTGATATTCTTCGGCGATTGCGTTCATGCAATCCTCGACGGTTTTGCCGTGCATCAGACCGTCGAGGATGATTCGGCCTATTTCGTTGACCTGCAGGTATTCGCCGGTGTCGTTGACGAATACGATTGCCCCTCCCTCTTTGGGATATAGGGATATCTGGTCTTTCAGGCTGGTGTTCGCCATCGTGTTATCGGTTTGCATGTCTTAGCCACCTTTCCACTGCCGCGACTCGTTGCATTTCAAACAGAAACGTGATGTCAGGCATCGGCATGGAAGCTCGACGCCGTACGGCTGGTATATCGATCAGTCCTTCTTCGTCCAGCACTCCGCCGGCGATTGAGTCGAGCAGCGTGTCTTTCGAGCGTTGCCATGCCAGATACAGTGAATATGAGTGATCGCCTTTGACGGGACGCCGGAATATCGTTTCGGGGACTATACCCTTGAGCGCCCGGTACAATACGGCTTTGTGTAGATTTCCCTCGGTGCGTGCACTGATTGGGGCGCATAGCGCATAGCCCACGATTCCACGGTCCAGGTAGGGGGAGCGGAACGTTATGTCGTCGGAGGCGAACGTCCGATTAACCTGATTGAGCATTCGTGCCTGCATTGACAGAGAGTAGAGCGCCTGATGACGGCTTCGGTCGGGGCTTAATGGCCGAATGTCGGCGTGTTTCAATTGTGATTCAATGGCGCCATATAGGGTATCCCTGGCTTTCGCGGTCAGGAATTCGGGAATGCGTATGGCATCGTGCCATCCACAAGGCGAGGAGCGATGGCCATGATCTTGTTCCGCGTCCAGGAGCGATGACCGTAATTCCTCATGCAGATCGGTGCTGTCGGTCAGATCGAGAATTGCCTGATAGGGTGGGACCCGGTAATCGGCGCTGTATTGTCTTCGAATGTCCCGTAGCCGCAGCGGGTGTTCCCGCAGACAACTCCATGATGAGGATGGCATGGATGCGAACAGCTCGTCTCCTCCGAAACCCGTGACATGGATACGGCTTGTGTCTGCTTCCATTTCGGAGATTCGGCTGAGATAGCCTTCGATATCGCTCCAGAAGACCGGTTCTTCAGGTATCTCTCTGTTGGGATATTCGGCTGTGGATTCGAATGATCTGTTTCCATCCACGACTCGGCCGATTTTGATGAGTGGCATCCGAACGTCCTCGGAGATTCGCTCGGCCCATCGGGAATCCTGATTCATTGGATCGTCGGGTGTTTCATGATACAGGGGCATACGAACCCCCTCACTGGCGAAGATGTATGCGATGGCGGCGGAATCCACTCCTCCGGACACATCGGCGGATAGTGGTGCCTCATTGCGCCACTCATCCGCGATCGTCAGGAAACGGCTCCTTAGCGATGCCAGAATTACGTCGTTTGAAACATGTTTTATGGGTGAAGGTTCCGCTCTCGTATATCGCGGCCTATTGGATTTGTCGAGGTGCAGTGTGGTTGCGGCGGGTACGGAATGTATGTTCCTCCATGGGGATTTGTCCCCTCGCAGGCTGTCAGGGAGCGAAGGCAGCAGATCCATGATGATGCGTTCCAGGTCAAGATCGGCGTTCGTGATGCTTGCAAGCCGGAAGGCGCTGTCCGACAGGAGCACTTCATCTTCGGAGACGGTCCAGAACATGCGATCGCCACTCAACAGAGGAACCTGGACGCATGTTCCCTCGTCATTGATGCTGATGGAGGCGGGAAGCTTCGAACGGTCCGTCGGCTTCCCGCCGCGGAGAATCACGGTACGGTTTGGGTTCTTATGCGTAAACGGCATCACGTTTCCCTATCCTGATACAGCTAGGGATCATCAATATATGCAGGGTTTCGGTCAGTTCGATCCCCAAGGGAACGGGGCCTTGGCTCCGCCAACATCGACATAGTTGCCGAACCATACGCCATTGGTTGCTTCCTTGAATGATGCGATGACCTCAACGACAGGAGGCACATAATCCTTCATCTTCGTTCTCCTCATGTTCTGTATATGGAACCGGATTGCATGCCGGTGCATGCCATTCCAGTTAACCTGATTTGGATGGTACATCCAAGAATGTGTTTGGTGTTTGTCATCTTCGGATGACAAACACCAAACACATGGACCTATGGGAGCGGGTGATCCGCCGGCGTTTTTCAGTCTTCCTTCCAGAGCTGGCCGCGGGAACCCTCTTTTACCACGGTGCCTTTATCCAGTACCACAACATCATCGGTAATCGGCTTCAGTCTGCCGTCCGGTTCGGATGCGATGAGCACCGCAACGCCACGATTCGCCTGCTTCCGTATCTGCTCGCAGATCCAATTCGTGCCCGATTGATCAAGTGCCTGGAGCGGTTCGTCTACGATCAGGGCTTTGGGGTTGGGAAGCAGAGCTATAGCGAATCGCATTTTGAGGACATCGATCGGGGTGAGATCGCGGAGCTTGACGGTGAGAAGATTCTGCAGTTCGGTCATGTGAACGATGCCGTCAAGAACCGGATTAGGTGTTCTGGCCCAGAGCGCTTTCCAACGAAGATAGGTTCCGGCCGAGTAATACGGGGACAGTGAAATAGCTTCGGGCATTGCATTCACAACGTTTTTGGGTATACGGGATGTGCCATAGGGTTTGCCACAGGTGTATATGCATCCGGAATCCGGGATATCCAGTCCCAACAGCATCCGGAGAACAGTTGTTTTGCCGGCGTCATGTGGCCCCATCAGAACGGTGACTCGACCTGCATAGGCGGCAAATGAGATCCCATGCAATTCGCGACCGGCATGATTGAATGAGACGCTCTCAAACGCGATGATGGGTGAAGCCGAATCGGGCAGCTGGCACATCGTTTTCCTTTCTTCGATTGACCCGAGCCGCAATAATCGAAGTCCCCCCCCCTAACGGTTTTTGGATACTGCCCTATCTTAGGGGATGGCAAAAGTGACGTGATATATGCTAGGTTTGTTCCGTTCGCTTGAGCGACGGATATAGACAGTTAACCAGTTCGCTCTATTTCTCAATAAAAGGATTGTGGTGTTTGTCATCTTCAGATGACAAACACCACAATCCTTGAGATGAATATCGTGATCTTTATGCTGGTTTGCCGCCTGTTATTTGGTCCAACCCCGATTGATACCAGGCTATGGCGATTTGGACTCGGTCTCGCATATGCATTCTGGCCAATATGCGGCTTACCGTGCGTCGTACCGATGTCGTTTCGATGAATAGGCGCTCCGCGATTTCCTGATTGGACAAGCCTGCCGCCACGAGTTCCGCGACTTCATGTTCCCGCTTGGAAAGTCCGTCGAATAGGCTCCGTAGCAGCTTGATACGGGTGTTGTCCGATATGGGGCGAACCCCGCGATTGAGCACTTCACCGGTGATTCTCGGTGTCAATACTGCATCTCCGTTATGCACGGCGTGTACGGCGTCACGTAGCTGTTTGGGGGTTGCGTCCTTGAGCAGGAATCCGGATGCCCCTCGCGCCAATCCGTCGAAGGCGTAATCGTCCTCATCATATGTGGTCAGGATCAATATTTGGATTTGGGGGAATTGCTCCTTGATGATGCCCGTCGCCTCTATGCCGTCCATGACGGGCATGCGCACGTCCATCAGAATCACGTCAGGCAGTTGCTGCGGTGATTGCCGTAGGAATTCGATTGCTTGGGCGCCATCCGCGGCCTGTGAGCTGACGATGATGTTCGGATCGTTGTTCAGCATCATCATGAAGCCGGTTCGCGCCCCTCGCATGTCATCGACCAGCATGACCTTGATGATGTCGTCTCTTGCATCCTTCATGGTTCTTCCGTTTCTTTCAGGGGATTAGTGCCTTGACCGTCCAGCCATTGCCGTATGGCCCATAGGACAGGGTGCCGCCCATTTTCGCAAGGCGTTGGGAGAGTCGTTGCAGTCCGGTTCCACCTGTCGGCTTCCTGTTTTGACCGGATGCCTCGCCGGTGGTGTCGTGTCCGGAGACGTGTCCATCGTTGCGGATCGTGATTGCTGTTCCGCCATCACGGTAATGATTCCAGGAGACGGCAATGCGGGTCAGTCCCGCGCCGTGCCGAAGGGCATTGGTCAGTGCCTCGCGAGTGACGGCGAAGCATAAATCCGAACGGCGGGGATCCTCGACGCGTCTTCCTGTTTCGGTGAACACGACGATGATTCCGGTTGAGCGTATGTGTTCCAGTACTGGTCTGATATCGTCCCAATCCCGTAAACGCAGGATGTCATCCTGATTCACTGGTTCAAGACCGATCTGTTCCAAAGACGGCTGCGATTCTTCTTCATTGAAGACCTTTAAGATGCGGCGCGTATCGCCCAGACTGTCCTTCGCAATCGATGTGATCTCCGCTAAGACATCGGCCAGTTGCGAGTCGGAATAGCCGCCGTTCCTTATGCAGTCCTCGCCTCCCTGCGATAACGCGATGATCGAGGTCAATCCATGGCCGACACTGTCATGCAACTCGTTGGCCATGCGAAGGCGCCGTTCCGTACGATTCCTCTCCTCCGCCAGTATTGCGGTCTTTCGCCGTGCTTCAGACAGCAGTCTATTCGCCGTTCGCCGGTCCCGCGCTATGGACAACAGTGAGGATGCGATGCCGGCCAAAGCGACGGAATACAGTAACGCCAAATACTGAGGCTGTAGATAGGAGGGATAGATGCATTGCATTGCGATCATGCAGATCATGGCCAGACCGCACATGGCCTGAGCATACAGGGGAAGCCGAATGCACAGATAAAGCACCAGGATAAGCGCGACCTGCGTGTATGAGTGCAGGCCAACGCCGAACAGGACGCCCAGAGAGAGCTCAATGAATTCCAAGGCCAGCAACGCCACGGGGCTTCTGGACCTTAACGTCACGTTTGTGGCTCCTAAAACCAGCAGTATGAGGAAGTACCATATTCCCGCTCCTTCGTTGAGGAACCGGATAAACGAATATCCTGTGCCGATTGCCATCCGCTCTTTCACATAATCGCGGATCAGCACGCCCATCGTGCCAACGATGCAGATCAGAGTCGTCGTGAAACGAAGCAGGCGTTCCCCTTTGAGCTGACGAAGCCATAGGATCAATCGATCCCGTGGGGTGACGGCCAGCGTTTGTCCCCCATCTGATGACTTACCCCGGCGTGAGCCCATAATGAGGCGGTTCCTCGCAACCTGCACCTTACGCCTTCTTCGTTGTCCGAAAATACAGCTTTCCCATTATCTACGATTCGAGGCTCGCATGTCCATGACTTGGCTCCTGTTTGACATCTATGAATGACAATAACTTACGCGGACTTCCCGCTCCGCTTGCGGAGAGAATGCTCCAGGCGGGGCCGTTCGACATACTCTCCGCAATCGGCGCGGGGACGCGGCCCCGGGCCATGCGCTACGCGCATGACCGTGCTGTCTGGCCGCTCGCACGCTCGCGGCGGTGGGCCGCGCGGAATCTGACGAGGGGTTTGCGGCCACCACCAGCATGCCATGCGCTCCGTCTGCGTTCCCTGCGCCGTGTCCCGCGCCGCTCCCGTGCCTGCGCTGCGACGGCGAACCAGCATGCCGTCTTCGCTACGGCCCGGATCGTCGCGGTCCACGCCTCCGGTCTCTCCGCCTACGCGCATGGCAGGCGGGTGGTGTCCGAAATGGAAACCACACGGAAAGGACCGATGGACATGAACGACATGGTGGATACCCGCACGGCGGGAACCGGACTGGCGAAACGCGTACGCGACGGGTTCCTTCAGGACCGGCGTGAACTTGGCCCGGCGCAAGCGGCCGACAAGTGGTTCGCGCCCCTGATGGACAGGTGGAACGGCCTGCTGTCGCGCGACGAGGGCGGTTTCTCCCATGAGGAGCGCGTCACGCTGGCGGTGTTGATGACCGAGTGCCTGAGCATGCGGGACGCGCTGATACTCGCATCGCTGCGCGAAATGGGCGGCGGCGAACTGCACATGCTGTACGCCCAGCCGCATTCGATGGAATCGGCGGCCGTGGTCATGCGCGAACTGTCACGGGCGTTCAAGGACGCCGACTACCAGCCGGACACGCGACGCGGGGAACGCGCGACGGCGTTGCTGGAATCAGTGACGGCCGACGCCCCGGACGGATACGAGGCGCAGCCGATGGCGTCGTGCGCGTACCTGCTGTGGATGGCCGACCGTTCGACCGCCGCCGCGGTGCGCGCGCTCAAGGCCTTGGCCTTGGACGACGACTGTTCGCTGGCATCCCTCGTGCTCGCGGCCAGCGAACACGGCATCCGCCCCGCATGGACGGAACGCCGCCACTGAGCGTCGGACGCGGATTCAATCCGGTCGGGGCTTCCGACGTCGGAAACCCCGACCAATCCCAATCATCCGTTTTTTCAAGGAGACAATCATGGAAACCGCAATCATCGAACGTCCCGTAATGACCGACGAAGGCATGGACGAATCGAACATCGTCATGCTGGACGTGGGGCTCATCGACCCGAACCCCGCGAACCCGCGCCGTGACGTAGGCGACGTGTCGGAACTCGCGGATTCGATACGCGCGCAGGGCATCCGGCAGAACCTGCTCGTCACTCCCACGCCGCGGGGACGCTACCTGCTCGTCATCGGGCATCGTCGCCTCGCCGCCGCCAAACTCGCCGGATTGAGCCGGGTGCCCGCCGTGGTGGCCGATTTGTCGGAACGGGAGCAACGCGAGCTCATGCTCGTGGAGAACAGCCAGCGCGCCGACCTGACCGTCATCGAGGAGGCCGACGGCTATCAGGGGCTTCTCGATTTGGGCGTGGGCGTGGACGAGGCGGCGCAACGTACCGGCCGTTCCGTGTCATTGGTGCGCCGACGCCTGAAGATAGCCGCCATCGGCGAGAACGCGCGAAGCAAGGCCGGAACCGCCCAGCTGAGCATCGACGACTGGGAGACCATCGCCGACTTCGACCGGTATCCGGACCTTCAGGAACGGCTCGCCGAGGCGGCGGGCGGCAAGAACTGGAACATGGCCGTCAAGCACGCCCGGCAGGAGCGGACATGGCGCGAATGGCTCGACACGGCGAGAGCCGAATTGGAACGCATGGGCATCGACGCGGCCGACGAACAGCCGAACACGGACGGCTGGTATGACTCGCCGAAGGGATTGCGACGCACCACGATGCTGACCACGGGCGACATCGCCAAGGCCATCGACGCATGGCGCGACTCCCATGACGGTGCCACGCCCGTCGTGGGGGTGCGGGCCGAAGGCGCGTCATGGGCGCGCGGCATCGTCCTGTACGAGACCGTGGACGAGGAGGCGGAGACCGCGGCCCGCGAGGCGCGGGAGGCGCGTTGGCGAGAGGAACGGGAACGCGAGGAACGCGAGACGGCACCGGCCAAGGAGTTCGCGCGGGCAAGCCGTGATTTGCGCATCGCGTTCGTGACGCATCTCATGGAACTGAAATCCCAGCCGAAAGGCATCGGCAGGGCCGTCGCCCTGCTGTCCGCGAGATTCGTGCTCGATGCGCTCACCGAGGGATTCGACCGATGGGACAGTCACGCCGAAGACGTCTGGGGGCAAATCACCGGCATCGACACGACGGGCGACGACGCCGATGCCGAGGAGCCGGAGAGCGAGGCCGAAGACCCGTTACGCGCGTCCGTCACCGCGATGATTGCCGGCGACCCGCAACGGGCCGCGTTCGGACTGCTCTACGCGTTGGCCGAAGAACGCGTCAGCTGGGAAACGTGGCGCGGCGCGGCGACCATCGCGGAACACGCCGCGCCACTGTACGAGGCTTTGGAAACGCTCGGCTACCGCACCTCGGACACGGAGACCGAAGCCCTCAACGGCTCCCTCGCGCCAATCGATGACGACGACAATGGCGGGGATGCCGGCATAGGGCAGGACGGCGAACCGGACGACGACGGGACGTCGCAGACCGACGACGCATCCGGCGAACCGGAAGACGCCGAATAGACGACGGACTGGGCGGAACCGGAATACGGGTTCCGCCCAGTCCGGGCGCGGACGGCGAAACGTGACGGCGCATGCGCGCCCGCACCTGCCGGAGCCAAGCGGCGGCGGGTGACGCTCAGCCGTGGCGGGCGGAGCGTCGTCGGAGCCGCGCGTCGCACCAATCCATGAGCATGCTCGCAAGCACGGCCGTGAGGAACGCGGCGACGATTAACGTGAAAGAGCCGTCCAATGCCGGAGCGTCCGAGCCGGCGAGGAAATGCATGAGCAGGAACGCCAGCATGAGCAATCCCGACAGCATGGCGAACGCCGTGAACACGGAATTCGCGAGGAACACCACGAGCCGCAACGGGTGCGCGAGCAGGGCAAGGCACGAGGCCACGCCCCGCATCAGCGTGCGTATCACGCCCGTCGCCAGCGACAGGCCAAGCATCACCAGCAGCATCGGCATCGCCGTCACCTCCCGTATGTCGCCAATGTCATCCAGCGTAGCCGCCAGGACGCGGGAAACCGAATCGCAACCCCTCCGGGTCCAATCCAATCGAACCGGACGTGTCAGCATCCATGGCATCAGCCGCATTCTCCGTTGCGGCGTTGTCCTTCGTCAGGGCAGTCTCCGGCGCATCGGCGGCGGATGCCGGTCGGCCGCCGGATTCGACGGCCGAATCCGCGCCATCATGGATTTCGCCATGGCTATCGGCGGGATTGGCATGTCCGTAGTCGGGCGTGACGGCATGGAACGCCATGCCCGTCTCCCTCGGCTCCATCCTGAGCGTGCGCACAAGCTGGGCGCGCGGCATGTGATGGTCGTCGCAGAACGACTGGGCGGCGTCGCGGAATCGTTCCGCGGCCCAGCGCATGTCGTCCAGCAGGATGCCCAAACGCGACAGTTCGCCGCGTTTGCGCCGAAGCGCCTCCAACTCGGCATCCAATGCGTTGTCGGCGATGGCGCGCATCGCCCGGTTGCGTTCCCTCGGCTTCGCCATGACGGTCTCCTCACGGTGATTGTTCTTCGTTGCCCCGCATCGTAGAACGACGCCGGCCATGATGCCGGCGGACACGAAAACGGAACCGGCACCGGCATGCGAAACGTGACATGGAGTCCGCCGCGCATGGCGTGGCACGAAGGTGAAACTGACCGGTGCCGCAACCATCCCTCCCCGGAGGGGCGGTTGGTGTGCAGCAAGCATCGCCGGTGTACGTACACCGGCGCGGCCCCGCGAAGCTCGGGGCCGATCGCGGGACACCCGTGGAACCCGATATGAGGAGGCGCCGATGGGCTGGAAAGGCAACCGTTCCAGGACGATCCGCAAGACGGTCACGTTCAGCGAGGAGGAATGGCGGTGGGTGGCGGACTCGCTCAAAGTGGAGAACCGTCAGCGTATCCAAGCCGGGCTCAGGCCCGTGGGATGGATGGCGTTCGCCCGCAACCGGATCAGATGCGCCCACCGCGTCAACATCACCGTGCCCGCGAACCTGCATGACGTGAGCGCCCAACTGGCGAGGATCGGCAACAACGTCAACCAGATCGCCCGTCACGCGAACACCACGCGGGAGACGGACCTGGCCATGCTCTCGCGCGTGTTCGACGAGCTGCGCCAGGCGGAACGACTGGTCGCGGGCCTGAGCATCCGGGTGGAGACCGACGTCGACCCCAAAGGGGTGCCCGAATGGCTGTAGTCAAGATCGGCAAGATCAAAAGCACGCTCGCCCGCAGCATCGCCTACGTGACGAACCCGGCCAAGACCGACGGCTACCGGTGGGCCTCGACCACCGTCGGCGATGACATCACGGACGCCGAGTCCATCGCCCGCGGCTTCGAACGTGCGTTGGACGCCACGAAAGGCGGCTCACGCCGACGGGGCGCCGTGTTGGCGCTGCACGTGATCCAATCGTTCGATCCCACCGACCAGGTCACGCCCCGATTGGCGCATCTGATCGGGGAACGGTTCGTCCGGGAGATCACCGGAGGCACGCACGACTACGTGATCGCCACCCACACCGACAGGTCCCACATGCACAACCACATCCTCATCTGCCCGGCAGACCGGATTACGGGCAAGGCCCTGCGTCTGCGGAAAGGGACTTTGGGCGAATGGCGGAAGATCAGCGACCGGCTGTGCCGCGAATACGGGCTGCACATCCTCATGCCGGAACAGTCCGGGCGCGTGGCCCCGTCGATCGGGGAACTCCACCTGAGCGCCAGAGGCGGCAACCTCAAGGACCGGCTGCGCACCAGCATCGACACGGCCTGCATGAACGCCCATGACTTCGCGGGATTCCGCCGCGAACTCGCGACGCTCGGCGTCAACGCGACCGTTCGCGGCGGACGCATCACCTACACGTCATGCGGGCAGACCCGCGGAATCCGAGACCGGCGACTGGGCGTGGCGTACAACATGCTCGCCGTCATGGGCAAGATCCACCGGCGCACGCTCAGCGAGATCATCTTCCATGAGGCCATGATCACCCGTCGGACGGATACGGCGGTGACCGTGCGGGTGCCCGGCACGCACGGACGCCTGCACCTGGCAATACCGTGCGACCGGCTCGTGCGCGACGGAAGGATCTGGCACGCCTACCTGTCCGACGACGTCAGACAGGTGCTCACCGACGGGAACGGCGGCTATGTGCGGTCAACGGACTGCGAGAGCCTGTACGCATGGTTCGCACGGCCCGCGCTGCGACTTGAGGACTACTGTCGGCAACGGTTCGACGGCCGGGACATGACCGGCGTGAACGGGCGCGCGCTGCGTCAGGCGATCGCCTGCGACCGGCTCGCCGACAGCCTGCGCGAGCTCAATGTGCTCGCCCAAGTCATTGATGAGGGCGACGGCCGATTGGCGACGCTCGGCCGACTCACCGACTCCGTCGAACGCAACGCGAAGCACATGCGCGCCCTGATCGCGCTCATCGCCGACAACCACGATCAGGGAGCCGACGCCACGGGACTGGAAGCCCAGCTCGCCATCGAGGAGCAGGAGACCCGCAACCTGGCTTCCGACGCCCTCGCCCTGCGCCGGCTCATCGCCCGCACCGCGCCAGCCTCCGAACGCTCCGACGGCGCACGGCGCGCGCAACGCCGCGATGACGGGCATCGTGTCCGCCGCAGGAACCGGTGAGCCGGCGGAAGCTGGAACGCAACGAACCACGACGGATGACGGGAGAATCCCATGGCGGCCGAGGACCAGGCACAGGAACTCATGATGCGCGTCAGCGAGCAAGGCACACGCGTCATCATCGACGTGACCAAATACGGGCTCGACAAGGCGCTGCACCTGCTTGGCATCGGCGTGCACGCCACCGGCGAGACACTGCGGCGCATCAGGACCACCGGCAAGGTGGACGGCAAAACCCTGCATCGCACCGGCGAGCCGATCAACGTGCAGGAAGTCACCGGACGATACGCCCGGCAGCTCGAACACGACCTGAAAAAGGCCGGCATCACCTTCCACATCGAGCACGACCGCGACACCGGCCGCACCTTCCTCCACTTCCAAGGCAGGGACGCCGATGAGGTCAACCACGTCGTCTCGCGCATCGTCGAACGCCTCAATCGGGAACTCGCCCAACAGGAGACCGCCACGATTCCCGAATCCGGTGGCGACGACCACGCACAGCCGTCCATGGAGACGACGCCGATGCCGGAACGGGAGGAGCCGAACCCGTTCCTCGAACCATCCGACGACGCGCTGCGCCTCGCTTTCGACGCCGAATCGCCATCGAACGGCCGGTTCGACTTCCGCACGGTGCCCTGGGATCGTGACGCCGCGATTATCACCGACCAGCTCGACCGGCTCCACATACCACACCACACGCAACGGGTCGCCGACGACACGGTGCGCTTCACCTACCCGGCTGGCCAGGCCAGACGCATCGCCGACGCGATCGAATCCCTGACCGCACGCTCGCGGGGCCTGGACTGGAGCCGCATGGACATCCCCGCCCCGGACGGCGGCGTGCGCCGCCCCAAAACCAAGCAGCAGACCCTGAACGACATCCGCAAGCGGGCCGGCAAACGCGTCGAAGGCCAACGCCGCACCGCGCCCTCGAAGCAACGCGCCCGCACCCGGTGAGCGGATGCGCGACGACCATGACCGGAAAGGAGCATCGCCATGCCCGAGCTTTCAGCCAACGCGCGTTGGCTCATGGACAACCTCATCGACAACGACCGGCAGGCCCTGGCGGACATCGCACGACGTGGCGAGCAATACGCGGCCGCTGGTATGCCGCAGGACAATCGGCTGGGCCAGGTCGCCCGCATGGTCGTCGATGACGCGATCCGACGCCACAACCAGGCATGGCCCGACGCCGCGATCGGCTTCCCCGCGCCGGACCTCGACCAGGCCTCCGACGAGATCGCCCAACGCATCCGCACGCAGGCCGCACGATCATGGAACACGCCCGACGCCATGCAGACGCCGACGCGATGGCAGTCCGAACATCCCGGGAACGCGCAGACCCCGGCCCCGGAGCCGAAGCAGGACGGGACGGCCGTCGGCTGGCCCGGCGGCGAGCAGACGGCGCAACCCGCGGCCGGCGGAAGAACAAGGGAGATCTGGCCGCGCGTGAACTTCCCCAACAGCTACGTGCACCTGTACCGGATGACTTCCAAGGACGGGCGCACGTTCGACAAGATGCGCGTGGCGATACCGCAAGGCACCAGCATCCGCGGCGTGGACCTGACCGGATGGCAGCTCGACCGCTTCCTGACCGACCATGCGAGGGACGCCAAACTGAACGGGCGCGACGTGACCGTCAGCTTCAAACCCGGCGAACCGGTGGAACTGTGGCGGGGCAAAGGCGAGCAACGCGAGACCATGCGCATCGACGACGCATGGCAGCTGTGCCGCGCCGTCAAAGCGCAACGCATGGCCTACGCGAGGCAACGCGCCGAAAACAAACCGGTCACCACCACCGGCGCCCGATCCGGCGAGGAACCGCCAGCAGCAGCACCCGGCCCGGAGAACCCCGAACCGACGGCCGCGCAATCCCGGACGGCCGGCAAGAGCCGGACGCTCGACGCCATCAAGGACAGGGCCGAACGCCGTGCACAGGCACCATCCACCACGCCGGCAAGAACGCGGACGCAATCACAACAATCACAGACAAGGAGCCGATGATGGCGGAAGACGATCTGACGATCAACGTATGGGTAGGCAACCTCGGCCGATACAACGAGGGCACGCTCATCGGCGGATGGCTGCGCCTGCCCACGGACGAGCAGCGGATCGACCGGTTCCTCACCGAACAGGTCGGACTGACGCTCGACGCGCAGCAAGCCTATGAGATCGGACGCCAAGGAGGCGTCGTCTACGAGGAATACGGCATCTTCGACCACGAATACGCGGGACTGCTCGCCGCACTCGACTATCGGCCCGGCGAATACGAAGACATTTACGCCCTGAACACGCTCGCACAAGCCGCCCGGATCTTCACGCAAGACCAGCCCGAAGCATTGGAGGCGGTACGGCTGGCGGCCGACATGAACAGCGTGCACGACCCGATCGGACTGGCGAACCTGCTCGTCCAATCCGAGGACATCGAATACATGACCTACGACCCGCCGCAAGGCATCACGCAGGAGAACACGCCCGATCTGGACGAGATGTACGGCTGGCATTGCGTCAACCAAAACGCCGAACTCGCGAAACTTCTTGACGGCCCATACGGCATGTACTTCGACGTGGCGAAATACGGGCGCGACGCCGCCATCAACGACAACGTCACCCTCGCCGACCAGGGGTTCCTGCTCGACGCCACCATCCCCGACACCAAACGGTATTCCGACACGGAACTCAAGCAGATCATCGACGCCTACACCGACAACGAGCCCGGCCTCGACGCCACGACGCAGTCAGCCCCCGACGCAATGCGGATGATCGAAAGCTGGGGAGACACGCACGACAACGTGATGCGATCGGACGGCACGGAACGCATCACCGAACGCATCATGCGGGCCAACGACGCCGATGACGAAACCCTGCGCCAACAGGTCCAAGGCCTCATCAAACCGGTGGCCGACCAGCTGGACGGCGACATGCCCTCAGGCTCTGCCACGTTCGCCAGACTCGTCACCGAACACGCCAATCCCGACCAGATGCCGGCACGGGAACCGTTCCGGCTCGAATCACTGCTCGAACCCGGCGAACGCATCATGGAATACACGCTCGCCTGCACGGCGACGAACTGGGGAGCACCCGTCTACCAGTGCATCATGCCCGCCGATTCCACCGACATCAGCGCAGGATTGGAGGACACCCTCCAACGCATCATCGCCGACCGGACCGGGCGCGGCGACGCTGCCGCGATACTCGCCGAAACCATGGGCGCCAGACCCGCCGGCGAACTCGACCCCGCCGACGGCATCACCCCGATCGACCAGGGATACGCGTTGCCCGCACCCATCACCTCCTTCAACCCCAAACCGGCGAAAGAGGAAGAGCCGAACACGTCGAAAGGCAAGGACACGGTGCTCGACGGCATACGTCAACGGGCCAGCCAGCGCGCCGACGACCCCACAGCCCATCCATCCACACCGGAGCGGACGAAGACCCGCAACCGATAAGCCGCCGAGGAGACCAGCATGACCACCATGGACACCGCCTACCGGCAACTGCAGGACGAACTCAAACGCCTCGGCTACGAGCTGCGCATGGAAGGCTTCGGCATCCTCCAGCCCCAAGGCTCCTACGGGGACATCGAACCACCGTACCGGCTCGTCACCCTGCGCGAGATCCCCATCGAACCGTTGCCCGAATGGTCGGCCGACGTGCACCCGCATGACATCACCTACCGGTTCGACGCCACGCGATACCAGCACGACCGCGAACAACGGGACACCGTTGACGTGCGCGACTACGAAACGTGGACGCGCACCGTATGCGACGAACAGCACGTGCAGGGCCGCGTGCTCATCGACATGGACAAAACGGCGGAGGAACGCATCGCCGACCTCGCCACCGCAATCCACTACATCCAATCCGCGAACCCCGCATGTCGCTCCTACCCGGTGGACCGCAAGACCCGACGCAACGAACTGCCCGACCGCACCCGCATCAGCCAACCGATCTACGACTACCGGGACCCATGGAGCATTCGGGTCATGGCCGCACGGGAGCAGGCTCTCGACACGCTCTCCTCCAAGCACGTCCGGGTGGCCAAGGCCCGCGCAGAATCCGACGCGCTCACCGGCGGCGGCCGCGACGCCCGCGCCATCGGGCACGACGCCATCAACGCCGTCCAAGGCAAAGCCCCGAACATCGGCAAACCCGCCAGAAAACGCAGGCCAAGCCGATGAGCGACGCCCGATACCCGCAGGCCTATGCGCGCGGCATCCTCACCGATGACGCCAGATTCCACACCGACGGCAACAGCAGGACGACGGCAACCCTGACCGTAAACGCCGGCACCATGGACGCGCCGCTCATCATCCGCGTGCATGCAGCCGGAGACCATGCGGCATACCTACGCGAACAGGGCGCGCTGCAGGGACGACGGCTCATCGTCCACGGCATCATCCATGAAGAGGAAAACGCCGACGAAGCATACATCCTGGCCGATGAAATGGCCCTGCACACCAGCGTCAAGGACACGCTCCCGTGAACACGGCGCGAACGATCACCATCATTGACGCAGGCGAGGAAACCAACGGCGCTCCAATCACACGCGGGAACCCGGCCATCTACGATACGGGAACACCCGTGGGACGCATCCTTGCCGCGATGTGCGACGGAGGCGACACCATCGAGAACCGCCAAGGCCTCACGCGCATCACCATCGCCGCCGACTCGGGAAACAGGCAGCCGACGTCCGGGCACGATGAACTTTTGCCGGCGGACACCGCCGTCATGCATCCGACGGCCGACGATCCGCCATGGACCAAGGAACAGACGCTCACGAACATCCGCGTCCGCGCCGAACACCGCATCAACGGCCGGATCCCGCAACCGACCGATGCCCCCGCAGGCGATGACATGCGAAGAACCATGACGCAGCACCGCGGAGGCTTGGAAAGAGACAGGGGAAACCAATGAAACGTCTGCAAGCCATACTGCCCGCGGCCATGGGACTGTTCACGCTGTTCTGGCTGGGTGACAAGATCGGCTACCAGATACGCACCGACCTGGATGAAGGCACGAGCGTGATCGACCTGATGAACAGGTTCTGGCTCGACCTGTACCACCCATTCCACCTGTCCACGAACCATACCGACCTGATGTGCGGACTCGCCGCAATGGGTGTCGGCCTGCTGATCTGGGCATACAAGTACACGGCACGCCTGAACCTGCGCAGCGGCGAGGAACACGGCTCCGCTCACTGGGGCACCACGAAGGACATCAAACCGTTCATCGACCCCGTGGAATCCCACAACATCCGATTCACCGCGACCGAACGGCTCTCCATAGACACGCGACGCACCCTACGCAACCTCAACGCGCTCCTGCTCGGCTCATCAGGCTCCGGCAAAACCCGCTACTACGTCAAACCCAACCTATTGTCCGTGGACATGAACTGGGCCGTCACCGACCCCAAAGGCGAACTCAAACGCGACACAGAACACGCCATGCGCGACCGCGGCTACCAGGTCAACACGCTCGACCTCATCCACCTCGACCGATCCGACCGGTTCAACCCCATGCGCTACATCGACTCCAAGGAACCCCAATCCGCGATCCTGCGCCTGACCGACAACCTCGTCACCAACGCCACCGGAGACCGCAAAACCGGAGACAGCTTCTGGCAGGACGCCGAAAAAGCACTCCTATGCGCCCTCATCGCATGGACCTACTACACCGAAAACAACCCCACCCTCAACCAAGTCACCGACACCCTCGACCGCATGGGAGCCAGCGAACAAGACGAAGACAAGGAATACATCATCGACGCGCTCTTCGCCGAAACCCAAACCGAAATCCACCGCATGCGCGAACACCCCGACGACTACGACGCGGAAACCCGGAGAATGCTCGACGGGCTCGCGTTCGCATGCGCCCAATACAACACGTTCCTCAAAGGCGCCGGCGAAACCAAGAAAAGCATCATCATCACCACCGGCGTCCACCTCGCACCCCTCCAAGTACGCGAAGTGCGCCGGATTCTCGACGGCGACGACATCCGGCTCGAAACCCTTGACCAAGGCAAACGCATCATCTACCTCGAACTGCCCGACACCAATGCCACGTTCTCCTTCATCGCCAGCGTCTTCTACCAATGCCTCTTCGAAACGCTTGTACGCAAAGCCGACGCCAAACCCGACGGCGTGCTCGACCGCGACGTGCACTGCATGCTCGACGAATTCGCCAACATCGGCAAGATCCCCAACTTCGTAAGGCTCATCGCCACCATACGAAGCCGACGGATCAGCTGCAGCATCATCCTCCAGACCGTCAGCCAAGGCAAAAGCCTCTATCGGGATGACTGGGAGACCATCGCCGGCAACTGCGACAGCCAGCTCTTCCTCGGCGGCAACGAACCCAGCACCACCAAGTACATCAGCGACCGGCTCGGAGACCAGACCATCGACGTCATCGAAACCAGCGAAACCAAAGGCCTCAACGGCAGCTGGACGCGCAGCACCCGCAAGAACGCCCGAAAACTCCTCACCCCGGACGAACTCGGGCGCATACCTACCGATCAGTGCATCTACTTGCTCAGAGGCATACCGCCATTCTTTAGTAATAAGTCTTGTCATCTATAGATGACAAGACAGTTCTTTTTACAAGCGGCATCCAAGATGAAGTGTGATTATAAAGATGAGGTTCATTACAAAGAAGTCAATGAATTCTCAACGTCTGGTGAAACCTCATCAGACGGATAACCGCAAAAGAGAAAGAACCACCATGAATGCTCTCAAACGTGTGCTTCTTGGCGCTTTCATACCATTGTTGGGTATGGCCTGTCTCGCAACGCCTGCGTTTGCCGGCAATGCTCTCAGCACTAGCTGGAGTGGGTATGCCAAGAACTGGTCTACTTTTGACACGCCCAACCGGCAGAAGCAGAATGCCTCTGATTCCTTCGTACGAGCGGATAATGTATCTGGAAACCATACTCTGAGAGTATGGGCTCTTGGATATGGCAACGACGATGTGGGATCCGGAGTCAGGTTCCTGACCAGCAATACGTATGCAAACGTGCCGAACAATGCTTTCAAGAACGGTCCCAAGCAGATTCACCTACGTATGCAGAATGTAGAGAATTATTCTTCTGCAACTTCCGCATATGGTGTTTGGAGCCCAGACTCCAACTGATGCGATGTGGTGACGCCAAATGCTCGACGTCACCACATCGTCATTGTATGGCGCGGGTAGCAGGAGCAAACTATGAGTGGATCTTTGTTTTTTCGACAATTGATGCGAAACTTGTGCAGCATACGGTTGCTGATCGTTGTCGTATCCTCAGCAATATTGATAATGGTGCAGTATTGGACCACGTATCATGCGGGGTATCGGATTGAGAGGAGTGCTCCGACTTTCCTCAGAGATGTAATGCTGTTCAACCAGTATGGTTCGGCATCCACGCTATATCTGTATCTACTGCCATTCCTCGCAGCTCTGATGGGTGGAAGTGTGTGGGCGGCGGAGGAACGTAGCGGCCGATTGATAAACATGCTGTCACGTGAGGGGCGTTCCGTGCTGCTGCGCACGAGCATGCTTTCCGGCTTTGTGCTGGGTGGCTTGGGCGGTGTGTTGCCGTTGATCATCAACCTGTTGGTTTCCGCCATCCAAACACCGTATATGTCGTTTATCGATGGCACATCAGTGAATGCGGAAGGCATGGTGCTGGGGCGGTACGTGCTGATTGATTCCTCGTCGTGGGCGTACCCATTGTATGCAACGAGCCAGCCATTGCTGATTGCGGTGATTCTGCTGATGGTGTTCGTCCTATCCGGTGCGTTCTCCCTACTGGCATTGGGGGCATCCCTATTCATCCGTCGCAAGCATGTGGAGCTGTTGGTGCCGTTCGTGGTGAGTTTGGTGTGGTGGATGCTGCCATCGCTGACCGGTGGTCTGGTTCCTGATGAGTGGAGCCAGATTATATTTCTGAACTTCTCGCATTGGGATCCACCGGGCACCGCATGGATGAATTTCACCGGGATGCTGTTGATGACGGCCGGGATGTCGGCTTGCTCTCTGGTGTTGGCGCGTGTGAAGGAGTCGCGCGATGTGCTCTGACCTGTTCCATCCGTTCCGGACTGCGCCATGGACGATGCGTATCGCGGTAGGGCTGGTATCCCTATTCGGCATCCTATACGCCGTCAGTCTGCTGTACGGGGGGTCGGCCCCGTCTCTGCGCGACGACTATATCGGGTTCATGCGTGTAGGTGCTGCATCGTGCTCTCTGCCGCCATGTCTGGTCGCGGTGGGTGCGGGTAGCGCTAGGTACGGCGCGTTCGAGCGGGTGCGCCGTGATCCGCGGGACGAGTTGCGGCGCAACCTCGTATGGCTGATCCTTATGGGGCTGTTGACTGGCGCGTGCTCGGGCATGGTGTTCGCTTTGGCTGAGTTCGTCCTGCTCAGTAGACCGTTTGAGGCGAAATCATTGTCGTTGACGGTGATGTTGACTGCGCAGACGGTGATGATGTGCGTGAGCGTGTCATTGCTGGTGTTGTTGCTGGCGAACTGCGGGCTGCCGTGGTCGCGGACGTTGCCGGTGCTGATTGCCGTCCTGCTGTTGGCAAACTGGATGTTGATGCCGTTGACGGGCGAGGCAGCCCGGTACGTGTACTACTTCTGGTATCCAATCAGTCCCTATTGGCCGGATGTGTTCATCGGGCAAGTGATGCCGTTCGCTGGCTGGTGTTTGATATTCGTCTTCGCGAACGTCGTCGTTTTCGGACGGATGGACCGGCTGGAGGCGTGACATGAACGGGAGCAGATGGAAGTGGCAAGCGGTCAGGCTTCTCCAGTCGCTGCATAGGCGCAATGGGCTGCGCGTGATGCTGTTCGTCGTCTATGTGGTGGTTGTGTACCGGTTCCTGATCAGCGGCATAGATCCGAGCGTGTTCATCGGGATGTTCCGCTCGTCGGATTCGCCGTTCACCCCGGGGCTGGCGTACAACATGTACGCGCTGGCGTACGTTCTGTTCGGTGTGGCGATTCCGTTGGAGCAGTTCTCGGAATGGCTCTCCGTACCCGAGTGCATGGTGTACGTCCGGCGCGGTCGGGGACCGGGGCGATTCCTCGCCTACCTGCTCATGATTACCGCGTATTGTGTCATCTACACATTGATTCAGGCCATGATCCAGCAGATTATGTTCCCGGATGAAAATCCGGTCGCATTCGTCGGCTCAGCCGTGTGCGCGACGTGCGTGTTGCTAATTGCGATGCTGATTGCGAACTTCGGCTATTTAATGGGATCGCGTATCGCTGGCTACTTCGTCATGGCCGCACTGCTAGGGCTGCTCATGTCCTTCTCCGGTTTGCAACGGTGGCTGCTCGCCAGTGGATTGGCCCATGCGCCCAACTGGATACCCGTGGCCGCGCTGACGATCCCCATATGCGCCGCGGTGAACCTGATCGCGTTCGACCGAATGCAGATTCTCTGAGTGAGCAAAGCAGCATCATCAATCGGAATTTTAATCTAACTATTATCAGCGAAAGGGTGCATCATGTACGTGCAGGTCAGGAATCTCACCAAGACACTCAAAGGTCATACCGTTCTGAAGGACGTGAACGCCAACTTCGAACGGGGGAGGATATACGGCGTGGTCGGTGCCAACGGCTCCGGCAAAACCATGCTGCTGCGGGCCGTATGCGGATTCATCCGCCCCGACCGTGGGACCGTGACCATCGACGGCAAGTTGGTTGAGTTCAACCGCAGACTCCCCGACACGGTCGGCGTAATTATCGAGAATCCCGGATTCATGCCCTCCGAAACCGCCGACGCCAACCTACGCTATCTCGCCGGCATCAACCACGCCTACGACGAGCAGGAAACCACGCGGCTGCTGACGCTGTTCGGACTGAACGGCCACAGGAGCGAGAAGGTCAAGTCGTTCTCCCTGGGCATGCGCCAGAAGCTCGCCATAGTCCAGGCCCTCATGGAACACCAGAATCTCGTCCTCCTCGACGAGCCCACCAATGGTCTCGACGAACGTTCCGTGGGCATCTTCCTTGATGAGATGAAACGTCAGCGTGACACGGGACGAACTATCGTCATCGCCTCCCACCACAGTGACGAGCTCAACCAAATCGCCGATCACCTCTACACCATGACCGACGGCAAACTCGGATGAGCAGTACTATCCCAGCTGGTCGGGGAATGAGGGGGTTGCTGATTGCCCAGGCACATCCCAAGTGGGATTGCCGTGCGTGACTGACGGGGATAAACCTTCCGATGATGGTGCGGGCTGTCGGTTCGATGACTGGGAATCCGATCCCGGTTGTGTGGATTCATCCGAATGGCCCGCATCAGAAATATACTCGTTCCCTACAGTCATCATGGAATCCCGAACGATTTGCATGGCCTCGTTGAGGTCTTGGATGGTTCTGTTATAGACACCGAGATCCTGATGGTCGCGCATCATGAGTCGTGCACGGGCGATCTGCTCATTGAGCCGTGCACGGGTGTTGTCGTCTCTGACCTTGTTCTCGGATTCTTTGTAGAGCCTATCGGCGTCTTCAATGGTTTGACTCAGTACGTTCTGTGCGTTGTCGATCCGTTGTTGTTCCTGTAATGCTTTGACCGTGTCAACCGTGTCATGCAGGTTCCTGATCTGGGTTCTGAGCTGGTTGTTCGCTCTCCCTATTTCTGTACGGGTGCGATCGAGACGGTCGGCCGTCAGACTCGGATCGCAATTTTCTGTTGAGACCGATGGTTGATACTGCATGATTTTGCCAAGCAGTTCCAAAGACTTGGGATCCCGCACGTCTTTATCCTGGAGCTTCGCATATGGTTCCGCCTGTTTCAATGCCTTGTTCCATTCAATCCGCACTATGTCAGATTGCTTGATTGCTTGATTGCATGACGTGACTGCATCCCGATGGTCGTAATTCTTTTTCGCCATGACAAGGCCTGCGGCTGATCCTGCTGCGATGATCAGAACGAGCATGATGCCGGCGATGCGGGTAACAGGGATATGCCGATGGACGGCCACCTCATCCGTGCTGTCAGCCGATGAATCTTCTGCCAAGGACACATCATCCTTGGCATGTTCTCCGATCCCCATTGGTGTGTCTATCGTCGTTTCCGTCTGCTTGTCTGGCTCGGAGGTGGGAGTGTTATTGTTCCGTGTATCACGAGGAAGCTCATCGTCGATGATGGGTGTGATGGGCAGCAGCCGATGTTTGGGTTTTCTGTCTGGCAGCGGTTCCGGTGGGGCCCCAGCGGTTTCGGGATGTGCGATGGCATGCGCAGCCCACTGGTCGAGTTCTGGCCATGTATTGGGATGCTCGTGGATTTGTGTGAGGAGATCCCAGTTGTTGGAATCGCTCATCAAATCGGCAAGCTCGTATGGGTCAAGTTTGGGATTGATACGGGGCATGGGATTCTTCTTTGGTTTAGTGGATGTAAGTGATGCTGGGATTGTTGGCCTGTTCCTTGGTGAGGGTCCTGAGCCATGCGTATGGGAGGCCGCCGCCGGATTCGCTGACGACAATGCTGCCGTCGTCCTTGATTTCCTCGACGATGGCGACGTGTCCGTAATCGGCGCTTGCGCCGAGATAGCCTTTGGCGAAGCTCGCCACGTCGCCGAGCTGTATGCCTCCGCCCGTCGAGTATCCGAATTTTCTGGCGCTTGACGCCCACATCCAGCCGTCGCCCATGTAACCGTCCACTGGCTTGCCGATCTGCAATCGGCGGGCGGCCGCCCACCATGTGCATTGGCCGGTTTCATAGGTGGTGATCTTGCCTACGGGCGTGCCGGTCGCCGCCACATCCACGTTCAGCGTGCCGGACCGCATGACCAACGGTGGCGTGAGCTTGCCGATGGTTCGTCCTGCCGTGGCCGAGCAGCCGCCTCCCGCGTCGATTGCCGGCTTCACGTTGTCGAGATACCGTTTGGTGGTGTTGGGAATATCCGGGTATCTCATGAGATTGCCTTCGCCGGCGTTATGGGCGATGACCAAAGCCGTCAGGTCGTCAAGCTCGGCGAACAGCATGCCCGGATGCGCGGCTTTGAGTTGTTTGACGCCTTCCAGACGGTTTTTCAGGTATATGCCGCCGTAATGGGAGTGGACCATTGGGTCGGTGATGCCTTCGGGCGGTGTCTGATTGGCGCCTTCGGGATGCACGCCGCGCCATACGCTCCTGTTCATCTGCAACAATCCCCATGTTCCGCCGTTGCTGTCGTCGGCATACGCATACGGTCGGAAACCGGATTCCTGCTTCATGATCGCCGCGATGAAATCCGCGCTCAATCCGCTCGATCGGGCCGCCTCGCTCACCCATGGCTTCGCCTCGTCCGGAACCTCAATCACACTGGCCTCGCAACCTCCGTCATCTCCGACGGCAACGGTGGGGATGAACCACAACAGCAGACTGAAGACCATCAGTACCGCCGCCGCGCCCAATAGAAATGGAACGCTGACCGCAGCTGACGCCGATGCCGCGACACCGGCCTTCACCGCCGTCACGGATCGAGAAACCGCCTGCGTGACTTGCCGTGCAACCTGCGTCGAAGCTCTGGCAGCGGATTCGGCTCCCTGGACACCCGATCGTACGGTCTTGCCGGAACGCTTCGCACGTTTGGCGCGAACCGAAGCCGTTCTTCCTGCCGCGGCACGTGCCGTTGAACCTCTTGCGGCATGTCTTGTGCGAATAATGCCGGTCACGCCGTCGCGTATCCGGCTTACGGGGACCATTGGCGACAACAGGTTGTCGTCCTCGCTGGTCTCCGTCTGTGTCGATTGCGATTCAAGCACGGGCCGTGTCGCCTTCACACCACGTTCCAAAACGCTAGCGGTTGTTGTGCCGATCGGGTGCGATGCTTCTGATTGGTTGTTCCCGATGGTGGTTCGTGGCTGTTTCAGCCCGGCCAGTGTTGGCCCATGGGAGAGTCCATTGACATGACGGACTTTCAGGCTATGAATTGTGCCGTTCGACTGAACGAGATTGCGCGTGGCGTGGAATGAGTCGGAGGTGACGGGTCTCATTCGGGCTTCCGATCCTCGAATTTCGTAGTGTACAGCCGGTAAAGCAGACTATCGGCATCGATACGCCCGTCGAACGGTATGAACGCGGTGCCGCTCTTGGCCATGCCCTGACCGGGCTGCACCCCGGTAAAGAACGCCCGCTGTTCATCGGACAACTTCAGCAGCTCACACAAGGCGTCGGCATCCGTGGCAGTCTGGTTCAGCAGCAGCAGGAAGTCGCTGTTCGCGAGCATCAGACGCGCGTCTTGGTTGGCCAGCAGTTCCTCGATGTTCTGCGTGATTCCGGTGGGGCACAAGCCCCATTTACGGGCGCGCTTGTACAGGCGCAAGAAGTATTCGGCCGCATATCGGTTCGAGAACAGCAGATGGAACTCGTCCACCCACAGCCAGGTGCGCCGGCCGAGACGGCGATTCCTGACGACCCGGTTCCATATCTGATCCAGAACGACGAGCATGCCGAACGTGCGCAACTCCGCTCCCAGACCGGAAACGTCATAGACCAGGAACCGGCTGGACGTGTTCACATCAGTGGCATGGGCGAAGGCGTTCAGACTGCCGGTCGCATAGATCTCCAATGCTCGTGCCGCATCACGGGCACCTGGCTCATTCAAAGCCGCGAGGCGGTCATGCAGGGTGACGAGCGTGGGCATGCCCAGTTCCGGATGCTCCCGCACCTCGCGATACATGCCGATGACCGTACGGTCGATCAGACTGCGCTGCATGCGGTCGATGCCATCCTGTCCACCGATCAGCACGCCGAGCATGTTCAGCACGCTCGCGCATTTCGACCGTATCGGATCACCTTCGGAATCATCCTCATACTCGATATCCAAAGCGTTGATATGCGCGCGCGACGATTCCCCGATCTCGACTCGCTCGCCACCAAGACCGGTGCATAACGGCGTGAACTCACGTTCCGGGTCGATGACGATCAGATCATCGTCCGGACGGGTCAGATAGATCTGGGTTATCTCGTTCTTCGCCGCCTGGCTCTTGCCCGAACCGGTCGTGCCCAAAACGAATCCGTTGCCGTTCATGCCTTTTGTACGGTCGATGACCACGGGATTGCCGGTGCGGGCGTTCGCACCATGGAACACCCCGCCCGGCTCGAACAGCTCCTGGGACGTGAACGGCACCAGAATCGCCGCGCTCGACGTGGTCAATGTGCGACGCATCGGCGGCAGAGGATTACCCAATGGCAGCACGGCGTTCAACCCCTCCACCTGCATGTAGGCCAAAGTCTCGGCCACGCATGACTGTCCATCGATCGCGGCCGTCACGTCACGAACCGTCTGGTCCAGTTGCTCGCGGCTGTCCGCCGACACGTTCACGATCATGAGGGAATCCACCAGCCGGTCGCCGTTATGCTCCAGATCATCGCGCAGCTCTCCCGCTTGAGCCATGGATTCCTGAAGATCATGAGGCAGCATGTCCTCGGGCAGATGCTGTTTGCGATTCTTGCGCCGCTCGTCGATGGCCTGCATGTCCATCTCGGCGATCGTCCGGTTCACGAGCTTCAATCCCTCGGCCTTGCCCCGCGGGGACAGATGGATGCCGACCGTGATGTCCGCCTTGATGTCTGTGATGGATGACACCAGCTGATCGCTCAGATAATCCGGGAAGTCACGCACCAAAAGACACTGATGCCATACTTCCGTGGTGCCCGAGCTCAACCGGAGCCGACGGCGGTCCGACACGTCCACGGCGAATGGGGCCACGTAATCCTTCGTGGACATGCCATGCGATTTCAAGAAACCATCCTCGGTGAACGAGAACCGGACACCGTGACGCAGCATCCCGTGCAACACCGCCAGACGCGACTGACGGTTCAAACGGACGCCGACGCATCCGCCCACCGACCGCAGTTGCGCCGTGGCACGCAACGCGGCACGGTTCAGCAGCGTGACCGCACGTTCCCCATCCCGCTCGCGCAGCGTCAACGTCAGATACTTGTCCGTCACCGCGCCCTGCGAACGGCCGGCGAGACGCCGACGCACATTGCGGTTGAAGTCCCCGCGCAGTCCATCCAACGCATCGCCCCGAAGCGACATGGCGATGCTGCGCGTCACCTCCTCGGGATCCAGCATGCGCGTGGCGACCGTGATCTGGACACCCATGTTCTCGCCGACCGAATTCAGGAAACGACCCCACCGGTCCACGACGTCCAGCTGCTGATCCTGGGTCGCGACCTGATAATTGATGTCGCTGATTCGCAGAGACACGCTCCACCGGTCGCCGCCAAGGAACGCGATGCCATTGGACAGCATCGAATCATAGCCAAGCAGCTCCTTCGACGAACGAGGCATGCGACGATTCCCGGAACGCCGGTTCCCGGCCTTTCCATGTCGCTTGCCGTTGCCTTTGACCGCTTTGCTGCCGCTGATGTCAGACATGACGACGTGCCTTCCTTCCCCTGATCCGTCTACGGGTCTTCTCCCTCAATGACGGTTTGCCGGGAAACCTCGCGGGAACATAGGGCTCAAGCAGATAGACCTTCGGACCGAAACGCTGGCGCAGCATGTATCCCAGATACCGTTCCGGCTTCAGCCCCTTCGGACGCCACCAACCCCACAGCGCGAACGGCAGGCACACCACAAACAGCAGATACGACCCCAGATCGGACAGCCCCAACGACCAGAACAACGCCGCCTCACCCCCGCCCAGAACGAGCATGCACGCGGCGGCCGCCAGTTGGCGCCAGCTCAAACCCCACATCACCTTCGCCTCGACATTGGCGATCTCCTTATATACGCGCATCTGCAACATGAAAGAATCCTTTCCCTGATTGGACCCGGTTTGTGATAGGCGGCTACTCGCCGCCGGCTATGGCCCGGCTGACACGCTGACTCACCGCGATCACGAAGAACAGCAGGATGCCAGCCATCATGAGATTGCCGAAGTTGCCCGTCACCCACGCCACCATGCCCTTGTCCACGGAATCCGGGATTTTCACGGCATCGACCACGACCCGCTGATAGAACACCAGACAGATGAATACGCACACCGCATTCACCGACGTGCGCGCATACGACTTGAAGAACCCCACGCCGATCGGCTTGGTGTCCTCATGCACCAGAAACGCGAATGGCAACGACTGGAACGCCGTCAACGCATACAATTCGATGAACCGCACATACAGCACCACTGTGAACACCACCGACGCCAACTGGGACAACAGCCACGGGATCACCAGCAGAAAGAACAACGCCGCCTGCCCCATCACCCCGGCATCGCGAATCTGGTCACGCATCAGATCACCCAACTGACCGCCGTCGCCCGTCGCCTCATACGACATCTGCGAGGACACGCCCTGCATGAGGAACTGCGTGACCTGATTGAACATACGAATGAACAAACCGGCGTTCTGTACAGCGATGAACACCAGCGCGATCTTGAACATGGTGCCGGCCACGATCTTCACGCCCAGATCGCGGTCCGCTTCGATGCGCGTCGAGTTGCGCGCCAGCTCCAACGTGAACATGACCGCGAGCACCACCGACGTCAGAGGCTTGACGGCGACTCCATGCACGTTCACCGCCAACTGGTAAAGAGCGGGATTCCATGTCTCCGGCGTCTGGGACAACAGCCCGGCCGTGATCGAACCGGCACCTCCGCCGCCGATCATGTTGAGCATGGCTACGATGAAGTCCTCCACGGCAGGCCCCGAATCAGCTCAGCCTAGAGCCACCGCGTTGAAAATCTGCGCGGCCGCGATGATCATGCCTCCGCCCACGATCTGCCACAGTCCAGACTGCGTCTGCGGCCCATTATGATCCTTCAGGCCGCCGCCGAATGTGACGGCGCCCCACACCAGCCACAAGCCACCGCCGATGGTGGCGAACCTGACGAACAACTGAAGCACCTGATTCAACAAATCCACGACGGCCTCCTCTGACGACGATCAAGGAGCCCGACAGGCAACGGCCTCCGTTGACACCCATCGTCAGGGAAAATCGGCGGGATAGCGGCGGACAGACTTTCTGAATAGTTCAGAACATAGGGCTTCAATGTTGACGAAGATGCGACTGTGCATCCCATAGCGGGGATTTCTGAAGGTTATTTTGATAAGTCGATAACTAGTTTTATCGGAAAGATACCGAGAGTTTATCGTCGATGTGGCTGCTAAATGTCTTATGCGCCCTTCGTAAGAACATTGATAAATGAAAACGGCAGCCTATGAATCGAGTAGGCTGCCGTGCCGATAGTGTCCGCCGACGATGATGAGGATTTCGGAATCTACGGATCGCGTAATTCCAATGATTTTCTGCGCTTTATCGTTCTTTGAAGTAGGTGAAGAGGTGTCGTTCTTTGATGTGGAGGGCGGTGATGGTGGTGGCGAGTAGGTAGGCGGTGTTGGTGGTGATGGTGGTTTGTATGGCGTTGAGGGTGATGGTGGTTCGGTCGGTGGTGTCGATGAGGAGTCTGGCGGCGGTCATGTCGATGGGCAGGCTGATGGCGGTGGCGAGCAGGATGGTGATGCCGGTTTCGATGATGATTTGCGTGGCGAGTGCGGGTTTGGGGACGCCGCAGTGCAGTGCGGAGGCGATTTCGAGCCGGCGGCCGCGTATGAGGAGGTAGCCGATGGCGAGGGCGATGAGCGCGCCGCAGGCGGGCAGGATGCGTGTGGAGCGTTGCCGGTAGAGGGTTTGTCCGTCGAAGCCGTCGCCTTTGGTGGTGTTGAGCTGGCCGAGGGTGGGTGTGTCGTCGCCGGTGGTTTTCGCGTTCGGGGTGAGGGTGGACCATAGGGCGTTGCGGGTCTGGCTGGTTTGCGGCCAGGTCTTGGCCCAGCAGGCGTCGAACGTGCCGGTGGCGGGTGTTTCCTCCATGAGCGCGTACGCGTATCCGGGGGTGCGCCCGTCGTCGGGGTATTGGTAGACGCCCTTGACGTGCGCGGTGCGCCCGTCGGCGAGGCCGATCGTGCCGCCGGTGGAGGTGCCGAGTGTTTCGGCGACTTGTTGGGAGGCGATCAGTCCGGTCGTGTTCGTGTCCTGTTTCGTGTCGAGGAGTCTGGCCAGTCCCGGGGTGATCTGGTAGAGGGGCGTGGTGGTGTCGGGCAGGGCCGCGAGGGTGAGCGGGTCCGTCGTGCGGATCGCGCCGGCGGCCTGGACGCCTGTGAGGCTGGTGAGACGTTCGCAGGATGCCGCGTCGATGCCGTCGGGCGCGTTGAGCACGAGGATGTCGGCCCCGGATTGCCGGTATGCGCTTGCCTGATTAAGGATGGCCGAGCCGGCGGCGATGTCCATGACGCCCATGCCGGCTGCGGTCAGGGCCAGGGCGAGAACGGCCGGGGCGAGGCGGGCGGCGCCGCTGGTGATGGAGCGCCATGCCTCGGAGATGACGGAGGTTGCTTTCATCGTGGTGTGGTTCATTGGTAGTTCTTCAGATCGATGATGTCGGTGCACGCGTCGCGCGTGTTCGGGTCGTGGGTGGAGACCACGACGATCGTGTCGTTGCGGGCGATACGGGAGAGGGATTCGCTGACCGTGGCCGCGGTGTGCATGTCGAGCTGGGCGGTGGGCTCGTCCACGAGCATGAGCGAGGGCTGGGCCGCGAACGCGCGGGCGAGCATGAGGCGCTGGGCCTCGCCGCCGGACAGTTCCGCGAACCTGCGGTCGGCAACCCGGGTCAGGTTGAACCGGTCCATGAGCGTGCGCGCCCGTTCCTCGGCCTCGCGGCGCGGGAGCCCCTTGGCGAGCAGGGGCAGGCTGACGTGGTCGATCGCGGTGCGTTGGGCCACACCGTGCGGGTTCTGGAAGATCCAGCGCATCGAGTCGATGCCCTGTCGGGTCACCTGGCCTTCGGCGGGCGTGGTCCAGCCGGCGATGATGCCGAGCAGCGTGGACTTGCCCGCGCCGCTCGGCCCGGTCAACGCGTACACGTGCCCGGGCGTGAGGCTCGCGGTCAGATCGTGGAACAGGAGCGGGCCGTCGGCGTACCGGTGGCCGACGTGGTCGAGGTCAACGCGCATCGCACGCCGCCTGTCCCGGATCGGCCTTGATGCGCGCGGGCGCCTTGCCGTCGATCGTGACCAGCGTGCGGCCCAACGAGCTGCCGGCCACGTGCGCCTTGACGCTCGTGCCGTCGGCCGCCACCACGCATCCGTCGCTGCCCTTGAGCCCGGTGAGGGCGGACGCGGGCACCGAGTACACGCCGATCGGCTTTTTGAGCTTGTAGGTCACGGTCACGCCCGTAGTGTCCTCGCCGTCCTTGCGCGCGCCCGTGTACGTGGACCATCCCGCCATCGCCTGCAACGCGGCCGTATCCGACACGATGCCGTCGTCGCCGATGGGATAGTCCCTGCCGTTGATCTCGACCACGCGATCGCCCTGGATGCGGCCGTCCGGCAGGGACGCGGCCTTGACCGACGCGACCCCGGCCAGGCCGCGGAACGCGGGCGAATCCGTCGAATCGCCGGTCACGGTCGAACCCAGCGACGCCGCGCACGACACGCTCATCGCCTGCGCGGGCAGCCACACCGCCAACGCGCGGGAGAACGCGCCCTGCTGGACTTTGGCCGCCGCGGCCGTGCCGGCGTTCGCCGCGTACAGGCGCCGCCACGCGTCCCACGTGGCCCAGTCGAACACGCCCGACCGGGAGCCGCCGTAGCCGAGCGCGGCCAGCTCGTCCTGCAACGCCGTCACGTCGTCGCCCTTGTCCCCGTACGCCAGATCACGATACAGGGGCGTGTCCGTGTGCAGGCTCACCAGAGGCGTGCCGTCCACGTCGTACTCGTGCGAGCCCGAACGCACCACCCCGTCCGCGGGACACGACGCGAACGTGACCCTGCCCGACACCGGGAACGCGACCCCGCTGGCCGGCGACGCCGTCACGTCCACGTTCAGGGAACGCGCGTCGTCGAACTCCTCCGACCCCAACCTGAGACTCCCCGCATCCGGGGAGGCCGACAGGGACGGCGGCGTCACCGTCCGCTCCAACCCCACGGCCAGGCCCATGCCCGCCGCCAGACACGCGGCCATGCACGCCGCCACGAACCCCGCGCCGTTCACCCGCCGACGCGTGCGGGCGCTGTTCTTTCCCGATCGAAACACGAGCAACATCCCTCCTCTCTACTTGCCCGGGTTCGCCAGGCACTGGGAGAACGCGTCCGACGACGTGTCCAGCTTCGACGACCCCTCGGGCTTGCCCATCTCGGTCAGGTAATCCTGCTTCGTGAACGAATCAGGCACCAGCTTGCGTCGTTTCAGACACCCCACGACCAGTTCGATCTCGTCCGCGTTCGACGGGTTCTGCACCATCCGCTCGTACAGGTCGCGGATCTGCAGGTTCGTGCCCTTCGCGCACGCCATGCTGTCCTCGTTCGCCTTGGCCGAATCGTAATTATCGTCCGTGTTCATGTGCTCCTGCATCAACCCGGTGGACTGGTCCGTGTCGAACTCCACGTCATCGCCCTTGGCGGCCATGCACTCCTGGTACTTCTCGTTCGCCTCGCGGTAATCAGACTCGCTGATCTTGCCGGCCTTGACCGCGCGCTCCAACACCCCGCGCTCGAAATCACTCGACGCCGACTGCAACGCCTGCTTCAACTCCGCCTCATACGATGACGATCCGGAAGACGACGAAGACGAGGAGGAACCCCCATCCGACGAGCCGGCATTCCCGGAACCCGGCATCGAACACGCCCCCAAACCCAACACCACCGACAACACACCGGCAGCCGCAACCACGCGCAACGCATCTTGTGACATATGTGTTCCTTTCAAAACTATGGTGCATAAAAGGAAAGTGCTGGCGTTCCATACGAATTGCTATCGAATGGAACGCCAGCACAGTATGAAAGTTACTTCAGCATGCCGCGGGCGTACCAAGAGGATCCCGCGGTGGAGGATGCATAAGCATATCCGTGCTTCCAGCCGTTGTAGTAGACGACCTTCTTGCCGTTCACGATGCGGCCGACCTCAGCTCGGGCGTATCCGTTGTTCCCTGCTGTGTTGTATGCGTTGGCCCAAGTGAGATTCTTTGCCGCATTGATGTATGAGCCGTTGCCGACCACTGCCATCGCCGGCGCTGTGACACCAGCGAATCCGGTCAAGGCAAGTGCTGCGCCAAGCACACCGGACATGACTCTTTTCTTCATGTTCATCATGTTGTTTCCTTTCTCTTGTGAAAGAGGCTGCGACGGGGAAGTCCGTCCAGCCGGAGTCAAAGCTACGACGTGCATGGCTGGCAAGGTGGGTTTTGACCTGCCGCTGACTGAACCTGACCGATTCCTGACCAGGTTGGACGCGAATGCTATGGTGTGCGCATTGTTTCGCGAAGGGAGCTGGCCGGATGAAGGTTCTGATTGTCGAAGACAACGCCAATCTCGCTGATGTGGTACGGATGGGGCTCTCCATGGAAGGCATGGAGGCAAAAGCTGTTTACGATGGCCGGGATGCTCTGGAGGAACTGAATTCCGGGGAGTGGGACATGCTGATACTTGATCGCGATCTTCCCGGACTGCATGGTGACGAAATCGCTAAGAGGTTAAGCGAACGACGTGATCCCATACACATTCTCATGTTGACCGCGGCATCTCAGACCGAGGACATAGTCCGCGGGCTTGATCTTGGGGCAGATGACTATTTGACGAAACCATTTGAATACGCCGAACTGCTGGCCAGAGTTAATGCGGTGCGTCGGCGTTTGGGCATGGTGAATGACATGGTCTACAACCGGGATGACTTTTCTGCGGACTTCAGAACGGGATCCATCACGGTTCGCGGTACAGAACTAAAGTTTGGGAAACGAGAACTTGCCGTATTGAGGACGTTGATTGAGGCGCGAGGTGCGGTGATTAGTGCGGAACGTCTATATCGTGAGATTTGGCAGGATGATCACGCTCATACGAGAGGAATCGTCAAGACCACAATCTATGCGATTCGCACGAAAATTGGAATTGCTGATTTCATTGAGACCGTTCCCGGACAAGGATATCGCATATCATGAAAAATCCTGAATATCCTTCGTTGAATGGGAACCATTCCAGCCATCCGAAACTGCATTTACCGTTTCAGTGGTCTACAAGAAGAAGATTGGTCACCACGATCGTCATCGTATTCTTCATGCTTACCGGAGTGGTGACCGCCATGACATATTATGTCGTGAACCGGCAACTGGAAACGGTGACCGTAAATAAATCTTTTACTCAGGCAGAAGAGGCCGATGAACAACATAGTTTGAATTCGCAAGCCATTCCTCCTGAATCCGATAAGGATTACGTTTCCGCCGGGTATGACTCCGGTAAGGATGCTTTAACGCTAACTATGGAACAAGGAGATAAAAAATCCCGGGATCTGATATTGGCGGTAAGCATAGCCCCCATCATTGTTTTCGGCCTATTATCTGGAGGAATAACTTGGATTATCGCCACTAGGACACAGCGAAGAATCAATAGTGTGGCCTCTCAGATTACTGCGTCCGACGCTGGATTGGAAAGGCAACCTATCGTTATTCCATATGAAAACGACGAGGCGTACACTATTGCATCCGCATACAACCTCATGTTAAAGGATCTCAACAACGCAATCAGTCGAGAAAAGGAATTTATCGCCGATGCGTCACATGAGTTAAAAAATCCACTTGCGGCCACTTCGGCCGCATTGGAGATTCCGCTGCATAACCAGCTTTTCGATGAGCGCTGCAGGCCTTTCGTCGAAAAGGCTTTGGCTTCAAATCATGCTGGGGTTGAAATCGTCAATCATCTGCTCGAATTGTCGAAAGTTCAGCAATTAGACCGAGCTAACCTTAGCCGAGTTAATGTAGCTGAGATCATTCGCAATACTCTTCAGGAAAATATGGAACTTATCGGAGATAGAGTTCAAGTACATACTAATCTGGAGAATACATATATCCTAGCTGATGGTCTGCTAATTAAGCAGATGATTGCAAACCTTATTACGAATGCCATTCAGCATAATCGTGCAGCTCAACCACATGTATGGATAAACTTAGCCAACGACAGACAATACGAAGGCGAGTCCTGCATTGCGATAGACATATCCAATACCGGCATGGATCTTTCTGATACGAAGATAGACGATTTCCTGTCACCTTTTAACAGAGGGGAGGATAATAGGATAAACACACATGTGGGATCTGCGTCACCTCATCACGGGTTAGGTTTATCCATAGTGCAAGAGATTGTTGCTATGCATCATGGCCATTTGAGTCTGCAAGCGCGGCCGGGAGGTGGATTGAGAATCATAATTCTTTTACCTGACACGCTATAAGAATCGTAGCATTAAACATTTCCTGCATCAGAAATTTCGGTTCATTTATACTGAAAATTATGAATGATATTTGAGAGAAACGTCAGATAATCGTTATGCCTCGTCCAAACGTGTATCGGTCGGTCTATTGGAAATAAAATTATCTTCCGAATTTTAAAAGGTGACGGGAATGTTGCTGCACATGCCCGTCACCCCTATGCATTGCCCCCTGTTACCGGGACATGTGCAGTCTACCAGTCATGGGTAAACTTCCACGCCGCCAATGCCGCTAACCCCGCCTTCCCGGGTTATGCTGTAGTAAAACCCTTTACTAAAGTTTGCGAGGAGGATGTCATGGCCACGCTCAAGGAAGTCGCGGAACGGGCCGGGGTGTCGCAGAGCACGGTGTCGCGCTTGCTGAACGACCCGTCGTTCTCCATCAAGGAGGAGACGCGCCGGCGGGTGCTGCGCGTATGCGAGGAGATGGGATACCGCAACGTGTTCCGTCCCGCGATCGCGGTGTTGGATGCCCCTCCGTCCGGGGAGGAATTGCAGGACGCATACTTCTCGGATCTGCGGAAGGTCCTTGTGGAGTGTGCAAAGTCGATGGAATTGGACCAGCCCACGTTCATCCGGTCCATACACGAGTTGACGGAACGTGCGGCGGAGTTTGATGGGTTCATCACCGTGGGCGCCACGGTGTTTCCCGAAGCGGACCTGCGCGCCCTGCATGCGGTGCTCCCGCATGGCGTGTGCATCGATACGAATCCGGCGCCGCACCTGTTCGACTCCGTACGGCCCGATCTGTCGCAGACGATGCTGGACGCCCTGGACGCGATGATCGCGGTGGGCCGCAGGCGCATCGCGTTTCTCGGCGGAGTGGGCAGCATCATGGGCATGCATGACTATCCCGAGGACATCCGTGAACTGTCGTTCCGCCAGTGGGCCGCGCACTTGGGATTGGGAACGGACGGATTGGTGTATTCGTCCGGCACGTTCACCGTGGAGAACGGCTACCGTCTCGCGGAGCAATTGGTGGCTGACCATCGTGAGGCCGGCAGCATGCCCGATGGCCTGATCGTGGCCGCCGACGTGCTCGCGGTGGGGGCGTTGCAGGCGTTGAATGCGCTGCGTGTGGCGGTTCCCGACGAGTTGGCTGTGGTGAGTGTGAACAACCAGTCGATCGCCCGGTACACGTCTCCGTCGCTGAGTTCGTATGCGATCGATCAAAGGGAGTTGGCCCGTATGGCGTTCTCCACCTTGATTGATGGGTTGAAGCATGAGCGGCGGGTGCGGCGTCACATCCTGCTGACGACCGAGCTGGTGCCGCGCGCAAGCTTCGTTCCTCGGGCGTAAGACGTCGTCTCGAAGACGGGCGGCACCGGTGTCGATTTTGCTGGAAGGAGTTTACTTCAGCTGGCGGCCGGCGCACCAGACGTGTTGGGCGGTCCAGTCGGTGGGGTCGAGGAGGTTGAGGTCGGCGGCGTATCCGGGGGCGATCAGGCCGAGCGGCGTGCCGGTGACGGGGTTGGCCCTGTCGAATCCGAAAGCGCGGGCCGGGGTGAGGGTGGCGGCCTCGACGGCGGCGACCGGGCTGAAGCCGAGTTCGTTGACCGCGCGCTGAACCGCGACCTCCAACGTCAAGGTGGAGCCGGCGATCGCGCCGTTGGACACGAGTCGGGCGTGGCCGTCGATGACGTTCACATCAAGTTTGCCGAGCTTGTACGCGCCGTCGGGGCAGTCGGTGGCGGCCATGGCGTCGGTGACGAACGCGATGCGGTGGGGCGCGAGGCCGAAGCCGAGCTTGACCATCGGGTTCTGCACGTGGAAGCCGTCGTTGATGAGCTCGATGGTGACGCGCGGGTCCTCGACGGCGGCCGGGATGGGGCCGGGTTCGCGGTGGTGCAGGCCGTTCATCGCATTGAACATGTGGGTCATGATGCCGGCGCCCGCGTCGAAGCCGGCCTGGGCGGTGGCGTAGTCGGCGTCACAGTGGCCGACCGCGGGCACCACGCCGGCGGCCGCGAACTGCTTGATGGCGCCAATGCCGTGCTCGAGCTCGGGGGCGATGGTGATCTGGCGGATGCAGCCGAGACGCCCGACGGCGGGGTCGGCGCCCGAGGCGTCGAGCATGCGATCCACGAGTTCGGGCACCGGGTCCTTGAGGCAGTTCGGGTCGTGCGCGCCCTTGCGCTTCAAGGCGAGGAACGGGCCTTCAAGGTGGCAGCCGAGGATGTCCGGGCGGGAGGCCATCTTCTCATGCACGGTGCGGATGTTGCGGCAGATCACGTCCATCGGGTTGGTGATAAGCGAGAGCACCTGACGGGTGGTGCCGTGGACCGCATGGCCGGCTCGGGCCACGTCGATGCCGTCCGGGCCGTCGTCAAACGACTTCTCCCAGGCGCCGTGGGCATGAATGTCCACGTAGCCGGGCGTGAGGATGCGGCCGGCCGCGTCGATGACCGCGTCGTTGGAGTCAGCTGGAACGGCCGGGTCGATGCCGACCGTGCGGCAGGCGTGCTCGAACGCCTCCTCGCCGGTACCGTCCGCGGCGGCGAAGCCCGTGGCCACAATCACGCCACGTGCGTCCGAGACCACCCAGTAGCCCGATTGTTCGCCGCAGGCGTCTACCTTGCGTGCCCCGCGGATCGCGACCGGCTTGGCCTCGCCTTCCAACGCCGCCGTCACGCGGGCGACGATCTCATCTCTGTCCTGCGTTATGATTTCCTTCCTGCATATGGGTTCGGGCTCCCTCTTGGCGAAGCAAGAAGGAGCCCGAATCGTTCGTCTGCCGATCAGATGCCCTGCCAGTCGGGCTTGTGGGCGTAGGCGTAGCGGTAGTAGTCCTTGTGGCGCAGACGGCTCGCGGCCTCCTCGTCGATGATGACGGTCGCGTGCGGGTGCAGCTGCAGCGCGGAGGCCGGACAGAACGCGGAGACGCCGCCCTCGATGGTCTCCTCGATGGCCTCGGCCTTGCCCGAGCCGAACGCGAGCAGCACGAGATGACGAGCCTTCAACACCGTGCCGATGCCCTGCGTGATGCAGTGGGTGGGCACCTGGTTGATGTCGTCGTCGAAGAAGCGCGCGTTGTCGATGCGGGTCTGCTCGGCGAGGGTCTTGACGCGCGTGCCGGACGCGAGCGACGAGCCGGGCTCGTTGAAGCCGATGTGGCCGTCGGTGCCGATGCCGAGGATCTGCACGTCGATGCCGCCAGCGGCCTCGATGGCCGAGTCATAGGCGGGACCGGCGGCGGCGATCTTGTCGCCGTCCTCCAGCGGGGCGCCGTTGAGCACGTCGCCGGGCACATGGACCTTGGCCGGGTCGAGGCCGAGGGGTTCGACGACCGTGCGGTGGATGGTGGAGTGGTAGGACTCCGGGTGGGTCAGCGGCAGACCCAGATACTCGTCGAGCGCGAAGCCACGCACCTGGGAGACGTCGATGTGCTCCTCGTGCACGATCTTGGCAAGCGCCTGATAGGCCGCCAATGGGCTGGAACCCGTGGCCAGGCCCAGCACCGCGTTCGGCTTGGCCTTGATGAGGTCCGCCACGCAGCGGCCGTAGATCTCGCCGGCCTCCTCCTCGTTCTTGACGATGATCACTTCAGCCATGATTGATTGCCTCTTTTCCTGTGGATTGTGTTTGGGAAATGTATATATACGTGTACGGGCGGCGGCATGGTGGTGCATGCCGCCGCCCGTTGCCGGTCAGATGAGTTCGAGGTCCACGTCGAGGGTGAGCGGCCTGCCGGCGGACAGCTGGTAGGCCGTGTGGACGGGGGCTCCCCAGGAGTCGTCTCCGCCGACTCCCATCTGGGCCGCGAGCAGACGCAGGTAGTTGTGGCGCGGCTCGGGCAGGTCCTCATGGCGGCGCGCGGCCTCGATCGTGTAGGTGTTCCAGGGCAGCAGGCTGGCCGTGAAGTGACGGTCGCCGCGCTGGGTGATGCGCAGGCCGTGGCCTTGGATGTCGGTGGCTTCGAGCCAGCGGACATCCTCGTGGCTGCCGGTTTCCTGCACCATGAGATACGGTGCCATGCTCGTCTTCGCGGTGGCGTTCCAGATGCCGAGCTTGCCGCCCTGCTTGCGGTCGCGGTAGGTCTCCTCGGGGCCGGGGCCGTAGTAGCGCAGACGCTCGTATTCGCCGGGCAGTTCCCATTCGACTCCGAACGCGGGCAGGCTGGCCGCACCGGTGGCTCCGCCGGGGTATTCGACGGTTAGTCGCATGCGCATGTCGGCGGTGATGCGGTAGGAGACCGTCACGGGCGTGTGGTCCGGGTCGGCGAGCTCGTACCGGTATTTGGCGGTGAGCCCTCCGTCGTCGGATTGCGCGATGCTCGTATCGGTCACGACGGCGTAGCGGCCGGCCGCGAACCATGCGGCGCGGTCGAATCCGGAACGGTTGCCCCGGTCGTTGTCGGTCAGCGGGCGGAAAGTGACGAGTTCGGGGCGTCGGATGACCATTTCCCGGCCGTCCCGCTTCCAGGAGACGATGCCTCCCTGGGTGCGCGACAGGAGGATTTCCTCGTCGTCGCGGCGGATGCCCGCGTTCCATCGGCCGAGCGTGACCGTCGCGCGGCCGTCGTCGTCATGATCGGTCTCAGTGATGTCCCGTTCGGGGTTGAGCGTGCCGGTGAGCTGACCGAACGCGAGCTCGTAGCCGGCCGGCGCCCATGCGGTGGCTTCGGCGGTCAGGAGATCGACCTCGTAGGTGACCTCGCGCGTATTCCCGTCCGTGTCGATGTCCGGGAAGGCGATGTCGTGGCGCTGGGTATCTCCGGCGGCCACGTCGAACCGGTAGTCGGCGTGCCAGATCTCATGCCCGTCTTCGAGGAGCCGTGCGGCGAACACGTAGCCGTCGGTGCCGGCGAACAGGTTGCGGTTCTCGATGGTCACGCCGTGTCCGTCGGGGGTGAGCTTGACCGGTGAGTACAGCTGCTTGACCTCTTGCGCCTTGGGGCTGGGCGTGCGGTCGGCGAACACGATGCCGTTGCCCACGAATTCGTAGTCGGTCGGCCGGTCGGCCCAATCGCCGCCGACGCTGAGACGTTCGCGCCCGTCGGGCAGGCGCTGGACGAGTCCCTGGTCGATGTAGTCCCAGATGAACCCGCCGGAGTAGCGCTCGTACTGTTCGAGGTCGATGAACTCGCTCAGACCGCCGCACGAGTTGCCCATGGCGTGCATGTACTCGCAGCTGACGAACGGCTTGTTCGCATCGCCCCGTTCGTCGCCGTGTTCGAGCCAGTCGCGGATTTCGTCGGGCTTGGCGTACATGCGGCTTTCGAAGTCGCTGATCCCGTCGTAGGCGTGGTTCCAGTTGACGCCTTCGTAGTGGACGGGGCGGGACGGGTCGAGCCGGTGCGCGTGCGCGCTCATGGCCTTGAGGACTTCACCCGCGTAGGATTCGTTGCCCAGCGACCAGACGAGCACGCTGGGATGGTCGCGATCGCGCAGGATCATGCTGTCCAGCCGGTCGATGCACGCGCCCAGCCAGGCCTCGTCGTCGCCGGGAACGGAGGTGCCCACGGGGATGTCACCGGGGCTGTTCCAGCTGCCGTGGGTCTCCAGGTTGGTCTCGTCGATCAGGTAGATGCCGTATTCGTCGCACAGCTCGTACCAGCGTGACTGGTTCGGGTAGTGCGAGGTGCGCACCGCGTTGATGTTGTGGCGCTTCATGAAGCGGATGTCCCACAGCATGTCCTCTTCGGTGACGGCACGGCCGCGCCGGCAGTCGAACTCGTGGCGGTTGACGCCGCGGAACACGAGACGCTTGCCGTTGAGCTTGAGGATGCCGTCCTCGATGGCCACATGCCGGAAGCCGATGCGGCTGCGCGTGGTCTCCAAGACCTTGCCGTCCGCGTCGAGCAGGGTGACGGACAGCTCGTACAGGTCGGGGCGTTCGGCGCTCCAGGGGGCCGCGTCGTCGATCTCGGCCTCGGCGTGCAGCGTTCCGGCCGCTTCCGTGGCGGTGCGCCAGACGACGGCGCCGTTCTTGTCCCGCAGTGCGAGGTCGGCCGTCGCGGCGTTCGCGGCGCCGTCGATCAGTACGTCCAGCGAAAGCGATCCGATCGACGTGGCGGGCTCCCAATCGGCCCCGGCGTGGATGTCGGAGACATGGGCGGCGGGCCTCGCATTGAGCTCGACGGAGCGGAACAGGCCGTGCAGACGCCAGAAGTCCTGGTCCTCCAGCCAGCTCGCGCTCGAATACTCGTAGCAGGCGACCGCCAGCACGTTGCCGTCCTTCCTGACGACGTCCGTCACGTCGAACTCGCTGGGCGTGAAGGAGTCCTCGGCGTATCCGACGAACGCGCCGTTGAGCCACACGTAGATGGCGGTGGCAGCGCCCTGGAAGGTGAGCGTCACCGTGCGGCCCTCGCGGATGGCCTGAGCGACCGCGCCCTCCGCGGCGAACTCGCGTCGGTAGACCGCCACATGGCCATGCTCGGGGATGGCCGGGGCCTTCGGGTCCTCGTGGCCGTCCCACGGGTACTGCACGTTCACGTACTGCGGGTCGAGCAGCCCCGCGGTCTCCAGATGCGAGGGCACCTGCACCCGGGAGAACGACGAGTCGTCGAAGCCCGGTGCGGCGAACAGAGGCGACACGTCGCTGATCCAATCCGGCCCGTCGCTCGTCCCGTCGGGGAAGCTGTTCGCCGGCGCCGTCTCGACGCGGACCCGCCATTCGCCGTCGAGGCTCTGCGTGAGATCGGTGCCCTCGCCGACGGAGGGGGCGTGCGACCAGCATGCATGGTCGGAATGGGCGTCGAGCCGGTGGACCGCGTACACGCGCGGGTCGGCGAGCCATGCCGTCGTCGGCATGGACGGGGAGACGATCGGATCGCCGTTCTTCCGCTGATCGTCGGTTGTGTTCATGATGTCCTCGCTTTCGCATCGGATTGCGTCGCGTCGTTGCCGCCGCAGTTCGGGAGCCTCCGAATGTGACTCCTTGCACAACGATGATAAAGATATTTACTAATTTACGCAACTTCTTGCGCTTGTCCCGACTGCGACCGCAAGAACAGCGGAAAGCCGTTACTTATCAACGATAATCCGGTCTCCGACCATCGCCGGCGCTCGCGCGGCGTGTTGGATTGGCGAACAGGAATCGTTGGCATTGCTTGCGACACGCGGTAAAGTTTTTTACTTTTTCAAGAAAGTCCTATACTCGCGTCTTGCGGGATCGGAGCTGTTCCCGCGCACGGATTCTTTACAGGTCGCAAGGAGGCCACCACACCATGAGCGGATCCACCACACAGCGCACGGCGACGCCCGGACAGCCGCAGCCCATGCCCACCAGGAACATGGGGCAGAAGATCGCATACGCGTTCGGCAACCTGGGCCAGGCCGCGTTCTACAACACGATGAGCACGTTCTTCATCACGTTCGTGACCACCGCGCTGTTCATCGACGTGGACAAGACGCTGGCCGCGCGCCTCATCGCGGTAATCACCGGACTCGTGGTGGTCATCCGCATCGCGGAGATCTTCCTCGACCCGCTGCTCGGCAACCTCGTGGACAACACGAACACCCGCTGGGGCCGGTTCCGTCCCTGGCAGTTCATCGGAGGCCTCGTGCCCGGCATCCTGCTGATCATGGTGTTCACCGGCCTGTTCGGGCTCGTGGACGTGAACACCGGCGTGTTCATGGTCCTGTTCGTCATCGTGTTCATCCTGCTGGACGTGATCTACTCGCTGCGCGACATCTCCTACTGGGGCATGATCCCCGCGATCTCCTCCGACTCGCACGAGCGCAGCACGTACACCGCTCTCGGCGCGTTCACCGGATCCATCGGATACAACGGCGTCACCGTCATCGTCGTGCCCGTCGTCAGCTGGTTCACCTGGAAGTTCACCGGCCAATGGGAGCAGGGCCGCACCGGCTGGGCCGCGTTCGCCATCATCATCGCCGTACTCGGTTTGCTCACCGCGTGGAGCGTCGCGTTCGGCACCCGCGAGAACCAGGGCGAGCTGCGCGCCAAGGCCGAGGCCAACGGCAACCCCATTCGAGGCGTTCAAGGCCATCGCACAGAACGACCAGCTCCTGTGGGTCGCCCTGAGCTACCTGCTGTACTCCGTGGCCAACGTCGCCACCACCGGCGTGCTCTTCTACCAGTTCAAATACGTGCTCGGCGCCCCGGACAGCTTCTCCATCGCCGGCGTCATCCCGGTCATCACCGGACTGGTCACCACGCCCCTCTACCCGGTGCTCAACCGGCGCATCCCGCGCCGCTGGCTGTACACCGCCGGCATGGCGTTCATGATCGCCGGCTACACGCTGTTCATCATCGCGCCCATGAACCTGCCCGTCGTCATCGTCGCGCTCGTCCTCTTCTACCTGCCCGCGCAGACCATCCAGATGACCGCCATCCTGAGCATGACCGACTCCATCGAATACGGCCAGCTCAAGACCGGCAAGCGCAACGAGGCCGTCACCCTCTCCGTGCGCCCGATGCTCGACAAGATCGCCGGCGCCCTGTCCAACGGCATCGTGGGCTTCGTGGCCGTCGCCGCCGGCATGGTCGGCAACGCCACCGCCGCCGACATGACCGCCGCGAACATCCGCACGTTCAAGACCTGCGCCTACTACCTGCCGCTCGCCGGCATCGTCGCCAGCCTCGTCGTCTTCCTCCTGACCGTCAAGATCGACGAGAACATGCACGACCACATCGTCGAACAACTCGAAGAACGACTCGCCTCCGAGAACACCGACGAACAGTAAGCAGCCAAAAGTAGCAAGGGAACGGCCCGACGCGAACGGTTTGAACCGTTGGCGTCGGGCCGTTGCCATGCCCGCCGGGGAGAGAAGAAGGAAGAGAACCGGCGGGGTTCCGGCCGGATTGCCGTCCGACCGGAAGAATCATCGCGGCGGAGAACGGTCCCCGCCGCTTCGGTCAGACCACGGATTGCCCGCCGGGAACCGAATCCACGGTTTCGACGTCATCCGCGTCGGCATCCTCGGCATCGACGGGTTGCATCGTGCCGGAGTGGCGGCCGGCGGCGTTGTTCCCGCGCCTGAACCTGCGGGCGGCGACCAGTCCCACGCCGACGGCGAGCAGGGTGATCGCCGCCGCGATCACGCCCTGGACGGCGGCGCCGGTATGGGCGAGCCCGGTCCGGTAGCCGTTCCAGTCGTCGGTGTTGCTGACCACTTCGGTGTCGGGGCAGACGAGCCTGCCGTCGATCGTGACCGCATCATCAGGCGCGGACGTCTCGTCCTTGCCGTCGAACGGATCCGGGTCGGAGACGACGCATTCGACCAACGGCGTGCCGGTGACCGTGGCGCGGTCGGTGTGATGGCCGGTCACGCCCTTGAGGACGCCCTTGACCTCGACGCTCTCGCCGGGCTTGAGGATGCGGCTGTCCCAATCGGCGGGGTATTCGAGATCGGTCACCCGGCCGTCGCCGGCGACCAGCTGGTCCTTGAGGTTCAGGTCCTTGGTTCGGTACCATGCGCCCCGCTTGGTGTCGGGGTCGGTGGTGCTGGTGTTGGTGATGGTGAACACGATGCGCGTGTCGCCCTGCATGGCCAGCGCGTCCTTGACCTGGTCGCGGTCGCCGGCCGGCCAGCCGGAGGCCTCGTCCCATTTCTCGATCTTCAGGCTCGGGGTCATGTCGGGCGTGTGCGTCTCGACCTGGTTGGAAGGACGTTTGGTGCCGTTGATGGTTTCGTCGAACCGGTTGGCGATGTGTTCGCCGGTCTTGACGCGCTTGCACTGGATGAACGCGGTCCATGCCTGCTCGCTTTCGTCGTTGCCGCTGACGAGATCGAGCATGCGCTGGGTCGCGGTAACGGTGACCACGCCCTTGTCGTCCTGCGCGAGGGTGAACAGTTCGCCGCCGTACACACTGGCGTCGAAGCCGCTGCCGGCGATCTTCACGCCCTTGCGGGCGATCACCTTGCCCTGCTCGGTCAGGTCGCGCATGGCGTATACGGCCCATTGGCCGGTGTACTGGTCATGCTCGGTGTCGAGCGGGTCGGTGATGCTCCAGTCGGTGACCTTCTGGTAGGCGCGGTGCGCGGGCAGCGCGGAGCTGTCGAGGCGATAGAGGAACAGGCCGTTGAGGTACACGCTCCGCTTGTCGATGGATTCGCCGTCCACCCTCACGACCACGTCCTTGGAGGGGTTGACGGGTTTGAGGGGGTTGGCGACCTCGTTGGTGTCCTTGCGGGTGTCGTTGACGACCTGCGTGGCCTTGTTCCTCACGATATGTCCGTCGGTGACCTTGATGACGGTCATCGGCAGGCTCACCTCGTAGCTCGTGCCCAGCATCGACTGGTCGATGGCCGGCTCCTTCAACGGGTCGTGGTCCTTCTTTTCGGCGTATTCCTTGAGGTTCTTGGGCTGAGGGTCGCCCTTGATGGTCTCGCCGGTGGCCGGCACCTTCGTGTCCGCGGTCTTGGCGTACACGTAGGCGACGCCGTCGATCGCCGCGATGTTGAACTTCGCGGTCACGTCCTTGCCGGTCGCGGTGTCGGTGACCTCGATGCGCTTGACGTCGAGGGAGAGGTATTCGTCGTCCCAGTCGTCGGTCATGCCGAGCCTCCAGACCTTGTAGGCCTGGTTGGTCTGCTTGGCGTCGATGGTCACGCGGTAGTAGATCCGGTCGCCCAGCAGCGCGGTCTTGCCGTCGATGCTGATGGACGGGTCGGCCTGGGTGTCCTTCTTCACCGGCGTGAAGTCGGGCGGCTCGTTCCATACCTTGTTGCTCGGGGTGATCATGTTGTTCAGGGTCAGGGCCCACTGGTTGCCGATTTTGGTGTCCGTGGGCGCGTCCTTGGCGACCGTGCCCTCGAAGCGGACGATGATGCGCGGGTTCGCGCCGTTGCGCCAGTTGGTCTTCACGTACCCGTCGGAGAACACGAGGCGCACCGCGTGCTGCGCGTCGTTCCACTGGGTCTCGTACTCGGTTTTCGGGATGAACTTGCCGGTGGACAGGTCGGTGACCTCCAGGGTCTGCTTGTCCACTTCAAGATGCTCGTCATAGGTGTCGGTGACCGCCACCTCGCTGACCGAGTACGCGAGATTGCCGGGCAGGTGGGGCTGGGTCTCCAGACGGTATTCCAAGCGTTGGCCCGGGTAGACGACCCTACCGTCCACGGACGCCTGGTCGCCTCCCTGCGAGGATTCGCCGACCACGTCCTTGACGACGGGCGGTATGTAGCCGCAGATCTTCGGCTCGTTCGTGGGGATGGTGTGCGTGTTGACGGTCTGTGAGCCCTTGTTCGTCAGCGCCTTGCCGTCCGGCGCGGTGCAGAACGACAGTTCGTCGCTCGCCTGCTTGCCGAAGTCGTCGCGTACCTGGCCCGCGCCCTTGCCGTTGGCGTAGGCCGCCTTGCCCGGGATGAGCAGCGTGACCTGCTTCGCGGTCTTCAGTCCCTTCAATCCCTCACGGTAGGCCCGGCCGGCGGTGGCAGTCACCGTGGTGCCTTCCATCGTGATCGTCCACTGGTCGGTGACGTCCCTGCCGTGGTTGGCGATGTCGGTGACGCTGGACTCGAGATCGGTGCCGGCATCGGCCTCGTACACCTTGATCTTCGACTTGTCGTCGGCGTCGAACAGGTAGTCGGCGGCCGACCAGTCGTCCGTGAGCGTCAGGGTCTCCGGGGCCTGGATGAGGTTCTTGGCGATGGTGCCGTTGACCACCGAGGCGACCCGGTCCCCGTCCAGAAGCGTCATATCGTCGGCGCCGGTCCGATTGGTCTCCTTCGGGTCGATGACCGCCTCCCACTGGCCCTTCGCGTTCAGGCGGATCCAGCTCTTGTCGGGATTCGGCCGCCACGTATCGAACTGTTTCTTTCCGGCGTCGGCCTCGGGCTCATGGTTCCACTTGCCCCACGCATGGTCCTTGACCTGCTGGAAGTCGGAGGGCTTCGACACGGTCACGTCGAAACTGAACTCGTAGACATGGTCCATGGGCATCTCGCCCTTGTCCGCCGAACGCGCGGCCGACACCGTGTTCGACGCTTTGTCCCAATTGATCTCGAACTCGCCGGAAACGTCGCGGTTGCCGTCGGTCCTGTCGATGAGCCTGTAGTTGTCCACGGAGTATTCGACGCCGTTGGGTTCGATCACGTCGCGGAAACGCATCTCGTAGCCGCCACGGCCGGTGCCGTACGTGATGGTGGTACGGTTCGTCATCCGGTCGGCGCTCACGCCGTCCTCGATCTTCTTGACCGGGGGTTCGGGCGGCACCGAGCTCACCTTCCAGGATTCGGCCGGATCACGGTCCGCGGTGTCCACGGCCGCCTGCATGCGGCCCTGCTTGGGCACCTGGATGTCGATCCAGTACGAACCCTCGGCCCAGTGTTCCATGCCGAAATCCTTCGGCGAGGCGAGATTGTCGAGCTGGGTGTCCCCATTGCCGGAGAAGCTGATCGGCTTGCTCACGCTCTTCGCGGGCAGATAGGGGCCGTTCTCGTAATGGATGATCGCGGTGCCGTTCAACGTCTCCCTGATCGCGGAACCGCCGTTGTCTGCATGGATGACGTCGCCGATCGGGTCGGTGGAGCCGACCTGCATGTCGGTCTTCTGCTTGTGGCTGGTGGTCACGTTCAATTTGTAATCGACCGGCGGCTGGTTCTGCGCCAGCACGATCACGCGGAACGAGGCGTTCGGGTTGGAGTTGATCGACTCCTGCGCCAGAGAGTCAACACTGCGCGTGCCGAGCTTGTCCTTCCACGTGGTCGCGGTCGAATACTTCTGGCCCTGATACGTGTAATCGCCCTTCGCCTCGGCCTTCCACTGCGCCTCCCAACGGTTCTTCGCGTTCGAACTCACATAGCTGCCGTTGAACGAACCATCCGCCAATCGCACGTAGCCCACCGCCACCAGACGGCAGTCCGCGTTCCCCTCACCCGTATAGGAACGCTGGCACTCATCGATCGCGTCGCTCAAAGTCTTGTTCATGTTCACGAACTGGTTCTGCCCGTTCGCCAGATCGGACGACAGACGCACCTTCGCGTCACTCAACGCCGTCTTCATGCCATCCAGCGTGGCCGGCCACGAATCCTTGTAGATCCAATGCACATCGGCCGTCTGCGTCGGACCACCGCCCGAACCGCCACCGTCCTCACCGGAACCGCCGCCACCGTTATCGGCCAACGCGACCGGAACCAAGCAGGCCAGCAACGCCGCGGCGGCGGTGATCGACGCCACCGCACCGGTGCCCTTCTTCCCGAACCTCATACGAAATCCTTTCCCACATACGACAGAAGCGCCCCTCTCCGGGAAAGGGAGGAGACGGGGACTCCAGAACCCGCCTCCTCCCGGGTCCCTGGAAGAAAAGCACGCCCGCAAGCCCGACGGCCGGCCGCCGGACCCCGAACGCACCATCAGCATCACCCCGCATCGAGCGATGCTGCGGCGGACATGTGACGAAGATTGGCAACCCGTTCATGGATGAAACATGACGCGGATACTACATTTAGTGCATTGCTTTGCTTTGGATACTAGATGTACGGAGTGTTCTGTATCTTTACGAAAGGCGATATATTCGCTACAATTAGCGATGTTAAAAGCCACCATTGCCTCTCACTGAAGCACACTAGGGTGGCATTTTTCTTATCGGAGGAACGATGGACGAGAATGATACTCCACAGCTCCGCCCCTATCCGCAGCATCCGCCGAAATCATTGGATGATTTATCGGCCAAGCTCATTGACAACGGTTTGTCCGGAATAAGTCGCGAGCTCCTTGAACGTCGAATCGAGCAAGTGGGATACTTTCGGCTGAAAGGATACTGGTATCCGTTCCTCACCCCGGTATCGGAGCAGTCGGCGAAGCGCTCATTGCCCTTCCGTCAAGATGTGCAATTCAAGGATATCTGGGATAGGTATCTGTTCGATCAGGAACTGCGGATGCTGGTATTCGACGGCATCGTCACCATCGAGATCTATCTCAAGAGCTTCCTCGCCCATGAGCTATCGGTATTCGGCGGCGAATTCGGCTACATGACACAGGAAGGACTCCCGGGGTTGAGCTATGACGACCATCTGGCTTGCCTTTCCTCGTTGCGTTCGACATTCACCAAATCAAATCTTCCGTACCTCAGGCATTTCCGGAGTACCTACAGTGATCCGCTGCCTCCGTACTGGATGATCGTCGGATGCCTGAGCTACGGAACACTCAAGGAGAACTTCTACCAAGGTGCGCCAGACCATATCAAGAGAAAGCTGGCCACCAAGCTGCATATCTTCAACCCCAACCCGAATCCCGCCGTACGCGGCGACGCCAAAATCCTCTCCAATTGGCTTGAGACTATCCGGCAGGCCCGGAACATGACCGCGCATCATGATCGCTTCTGGAACGAAACCAGCACCCGCATAGCGCCGAAACTGCCGAAGCATCGCAGCGGATCCCATGCAAAGGGCTGGTGGGGTAACAATTGGGATATCTTCCGTAAGTCCTCCGGCCCTGCTGCATTCCTCACCATGGAGAACTACCTGACATCCCAGATCGACGGACCCGCGTGGACGGAGAAATTCATCTCCCTTATGGATAGGTACCCTCAGATTCCGAAGTCTGACATGGGATTCCCTGACGGATGGCGGGTGTCGCCGCTGTGGCGAGTCGATGGCTCAGCTCATTGACGGGGCATCCTAATTGCATAAATGGGGAAACGCGCGCCTTTCAGGGACGTGGATCCAAGGAATTACCCGTCCCTGAAATGATAAGCGACAGAAACATCGTCTTTATTTGACGATGCGAGTAATTACATAGGCCATAAGACCTGCGATGACGGTGACGGCGGCAAGGAGCGCCAGTCTGGTTTCGCGGCGTTCCTTGGCCGCCATGTCGGCTTGCCGGTTGGCCAGGGCTTCGGCTTCGGCGGCGACGCCGCTGGCGGCGATGGCCGCGATGTGTGCGCTCATCTGGTCTTCGAGAGTGGAATCCTCGCTCGTGCCGTCGAAGGGCTCCTCGTTTTCGTTGTGGTTGTCATTCATGGTTCTGCTCCGTTCCTGATTGTTGGATTGTTTGCTTTCCTGATTGTTGGCTTGCTTGATTGCTTGCATGTCAGCTTGCCTGCATGCAGTCAAGTTTGATTGTTTGATTGTCTGCATGCGGGCTTGTTTGCTTGTCAGCTTTCGTTTTGCCCGGCGAGGATGGACATGCGGGCGGCGATGAGCGCGTGGCGCGCGATCTCTAGGTAGAGCTGGTGGCCCTCGCCGTCGCCCCAGAACCGGTCGAACTGTTTGGTCGGCATCATGCTGGCGGGGTCGAACCCGTTCCACACGCCGCCGCAGAACACCTTCGCCGCAGCGTTCACCTCCTCGTCGGACGGCATGCCTGGATGTCCCTCCGCGGCGTCCGCGGCCGCACGCATCTGCGCGCCGAACACGCGGGCCTGCAATGGCGAAAGCGTGTATGCCAGTCCCGCCGTGGAGCCCGCGGGGAATCCCGTGTTCACGCCGAGGGTGATGACGTGCGCCTCCTCGCCGATGCTGATCCGGTCGCCGAGTACGGAGACCTCCATCGAATAGTCCATAGTGTCTCCTTTCCGCAGACGCGCCGGCTTGCCGGATCGCGTCTGCATGTTTGACTGCCTGAATGTTTGGTTGTTGGCTTGTTTGCTTGCTGGATTGTCGGATTGCTTGATTGTTTGATTGTTTGATTGTTTGATTGTTTGATTGTCTGACGGGTCATGGCTCGTCGTCGCCGTCGAGCCGGTCGAGCTCGCGTTCGATGGCGTCGCGCAGGAGCTGCTGCATGGGCAGGTCGTGCGCGGCGGCCGTGGTCTTGAGCCGGGTCTTGAGCGACACGGGTATGCGCAATGAGAGCATGACCAACGGTTCGCCCGTGGCCTTGGATGTCTTGTTCTGCTGGCGCAGCACGTCGTCGAACGGCACCGGTCGTGCCAGTGGCTGGTAGTTGCCCTGCATGGTCTCACTCCTGCTTTCCGGCGATCTGCTGGAGTTCGGTGACGAGGTCGCGGTATTCGCCCAGCTGGTGCGGGTTGGTGCCGAGCGAACGCTTGTAGGACTGGGCCTTCGGCACGATCGTGTCGAACCGGGGAGTGTCCATGGCGTTGAGGGCGTCCATGGTGTCGCGGAACGCCTTCGTGTTGCGTTCGGCCTTGACCAGCAGCAGCGCGGCGGGCGTGCTCATCCTGGCCATGTCGAGGGTGCTCCATGCCTGCTGGAGGTCCATGGGCGAGTCCGATGCCGGCACGATCACGAAGTCGGCCGCCTTGATGGCCATGTCCAGGGTCGGTCCCTGCGGCGGCGCGTCAATGATCGCCCATTCGTCCGGGTCGGCTCCCGCGGCGAGCTGGCGGAGCGTGGCCTGGTTGGCGGGCAGCACGTCGAACGTCAGCGGGTCCGCGGTCTGCTCCGCGGCAGCGGCCCACAGGCTCGCGCTGGACTGCGGGTCCGCGTCGTACACGACGGCCCTGCCGCCCCTGGAAACGATGACCGAGGCGATGTAGATGCTGGACGTGGTCTTCGCGACCCCGCCCTTGGCGTTGGCTATGGCGATGCGCATTCGTTCTTCTCCTTTGCGGCTGCCGGATATCATGCGAACCCGGTCAGTCGGTCGCTTGATTGTCCGCTTGTCTGATTGCTTGGATTCCTGCTTGCTTGATTGTTTGATTGTCTGACGGCTCATGCGGGGCGGGGCGATCGGCCGTCCTGCCCCGTGCGCGCAGGCGTCGTTGCTGGCGTTCGGCGCTGGCCTCGCCGGTGGCTTCGTCGAACACGTTCCGGTGGGCGCGTATCCAGTCCGTGAGCAGCCGCCAGCGTTGCGGCCACGGCAGGCCGCGGTCCCGGCAGGGGACGCCGTCGGCTTCGGCCATGCGCGCGATCCTGCGCCGGTCGGTGCACACCTTGCCGCCGTACACGCCCCATTCGAGTCCGCCGCTGGCCGCGTAGGCCAGGCATTCGGCGCGTACCGGGCATCGTTCGCACACGGCCTTGGCGACCGAGTGGAACGCCTTCGCGTCGCCGGGACGGTGCTCGAACTCCAGCGACCACAGGTAGTCGGACCATGGTCGCGGGAAGTCGCGGCATTCGCCGGCCTTCTTCCACGCCTCAAGACGCTGCCCGTCTCCGCTCATGGCCGCACCACCGCCTCCGCCGACGCGCCGGTCTTCGCCTTGCGCCGTCCGGCGACGTCGTGGGTGGCGTGGTTGCGTTTGTCGTACGCGCATACTGGGCACGCCTCCTGCGAGATGACGCCTTCGATGTGTTCCTGGCACAGCGAGGTGCGCAGCAGCGCCGCCCCGTAGATCGGCACACGGCTCGCGGACGACGAGCTGACCGGTATCGCCCGGTTGGGGTCCTTGACGACCGGCAGCGGGGCGTCTGGCGCCCGCTTGCCCGTCGGATCGGGATGGGTGAGCATTTCCAGCCGCAGCTGCACGTAGTTCGCGGCGAACCTGGCGCCGCTGGTGAGCCGGGGCAGCCAGTAGCGGTTGCGGTACGCCCAGTCCATCGTCGCGACGATCTCGCCGTACGGGCGATCGATCAGCAGCGAGTGGACGGCCTTGCGGTCGGCCATGGTCGCCGGAACGTCGAACCTCTGGTCCACGGCGAGCATGCGCCGGCGGATGCCGTCGAGCACGCGTACCTCCTGACCGGCGCGTTCCATCACCGGCTCGGGCAGCTTGCCGGGTTCGGGCACCCACAGCGGGTTCCTGCAACCCCTTGGAGGCAGGGCCTTGCCCCAATCGGTCGTCGGAACGGGTTCGGGTTTCGGATCGGCGTCCGGTTTCGTAGCGGCTTGTTCGGCGTTGAGGGGAGCATCCCCGAAGGGGATGAGGGGAGAATTGTTTATCACTTGTCTATTGGGTGACTTTCTGTCCAAGATTCCGGGACAATTTGTCCTCGGCTTCACGCCCTTCGGTTCGGGTGACAATCCGTCGGGTGACAAATTGTCCTTGTCTGGATTCGATTTGCCGTCGCCTTCCGCCAGCGCGTCCAGGTTCCGGGGCTTCTCCTCGATGTTCTCGGCGGGACGGTCGCCGTCCATGACGACGTCCCACACGCGCGAGCGGTGTCCCTTGGCGATCGGCTTGCGCGTGCGCGGGTTGCGCGCCGACATCTCCTGGTCGCCGGGCCTGATGTAGCCCTTACGCTCCAATTCCTGCAACGAACGGATCACGGTGCGCTCACAGCACCCGCAGTTGAACGCGATGGTCTCCACGCTCGGCCACGCGGCGGTGCCATCGTCGTAGTAGGCGCGGCGGGCCAGGTACACCAGCACGAACTTGGTGATGCCCTTGACGTCGTCGCGCTCCCATGCCCAGTTCTCGGCTCTGCTGCTCATCGTTCGACCTTCCCGCCGTCATGCGCCGGGTCCGCTTCGCGGCGTTCGCGCAGCCTCGCGCCGATGTCGTCGCCCAGACGGGCGGCGCGGCACAACGCATACGAGAGAACACCGCCGGACACGCACACGGCGGCAACGACCAACCACCACATGGTTCGGCCGGTATCAGGGAAACGGTCCGCGGACGCGCGCCTCAACGGCGCGAGCCCCGGGACGGGTGGGCGAGCATGGACAGCACATGAGCCTTCGCGATGCGCAGATCGACGTTGCCGCCGGCCCGCGTCGTCCGCCGCGCGGCGTCGCGCCGGCGATTAGGCTCAAAGACAGATGCCGGGCGAATGCCGGCGGTATTGGTAGAATCGGTCATGGCGATGACCCTCCTTCACTTGGGATGCAAGACGTCGGCGGCCGGGAATCTTGGCGGATGTACGGGTCGGAGACGCCTTCGGTTGTCGTTCGGTTCCGCGCCTAGTGCGCGGAACCTTCTTTTGCCGGAGGAGACAGCAGCCTGTTCACGAGGGCGGCATCGTTGCCCAGCACGAAATCCGACGGCAGCCCCTTCATCCGATACAGCCAGACGAGATCGGCCTGCTGCCAATGGAGGGAGCCGTTCACCTTTCCCGCAACCGATGACTTCGATTGCCCCATCTCCGCGGCCAACCCGCGGCAGGACAGACCCTGCTGCGCCATCCAACGAGCCACTGGAGACAGTACGGAAAAATGCTTTTGTCTACTCACAGTTGACATAGTAATTAAGTATTTTGCCTTTCGCAAGTCGGAGTGCTAATATCGTGTCCAGAGATGTTGGACATGCCAACATGCGTTTGCGAAGCAGTGAAAGGGCGATTGCCATGACCACGACGATAAAGAAACGGATGACGAACTCGGGCGAATACCTGCAGAAGGTGATCGTATGGAACATCAGCATGCTGCTCACCGCGCACGGCCTGTCCCAGACGGCGCTCACGGAACCCCTGAAGATGACCAGGGGCGGCGTCAGCGCGAAGATGAAGAACAAGAACACGTGGAGCATCCCCGACATCGCGGCGCTGGCCGACTACTTCGGCGTGCCCGTGACGTCCCTGCTGGACGACACGCTCATGCGTCAGATGCTGGGAGAGGGGAACTTAGGTGCATCTTTGGTGGCAGCGACCACCGCGCGATTTCCTGTTCGAGCAGCTGAAGGCCAAGCTGACGGCCTGAAACCGTTGGAAACAAAAGGCTCCGGTCCACGATACCTCGTGGAACCCGGAGCCGGTGAGTACCCCCGGAGAGAGTCGAACTCTCGTTGTCAGATTGAAAGTCTGATGTCCTAACCGTTAGACGACGGGGGCGAACAACTTGATAGACGATACAGGAGAATCATCGGTCATGCAACACTCGGCGTGTCGCCTCGGTAACACCATGACGACAGTGATGCATGCGGCAGCGTGTCCCCGAGGTGACTGCCGGGCGGACGGCCGGCGCTGTACCTACGGTAGTCGGGTCATACGGCCCGGTAGGTGAAATCGTGGATCACACGGCCGGCCTCGATGCCCTTCTTCTCGAAATTGGTAAGTACGCGGCCCTCGAACCGTCGCGATTCGGTGAAATCGGCGTGCGGCAGCTGGGCGGCCATATCCGCCGTTCCCTTGCTCACATGCTCCGTGGGCAGGCTCACCGTGAGGTCGCCGACGTTGTCGAAGTCGTTGCGCTGATCCATCACCTCATGCACATGCAGAGCGTAATCCTCGATGTCGGTGGCGATCCGCCACGATCCGCCGGTTTTCAGCGCCCGATGCACCTCGTCGGCCAGCGTGGACTGGACGATCCGACGCTTGTGGTGCTTGGTCTTGGGCCAAGGGTCGGGGAAGAACGTCCAGACCTCCTCGAACAGCCCGTCTTCGGCCGCGCGCATCAGATCCGGCGCGTTGACCTCACACACCCGAAGATTGGAGAGCTCATATTTGCCGGCCTTGAGCAGAGCGTGCGCCACGCCGGGGCGGTATACCTCTAGAGCAAGGTAATTGACGTCCGGTCGTTTCTGCGCGGCGGCCACGATGTTTTCTCCCTGTCCGGTGCCGATCTCCACGATCAGAGGGTTGTCGTTGCCCCAGACGCTGTGCGCGTATTCCCGGTCGAAGTGGAAATCGGTGGCTACCGACAGTTCGCGGTGATCGTACTGCGGCAGTTCGAGCAGATAGGTGCCGGCGTAGGCGTCCCAGGCCTTCTGCAAACGCTTGTCGAGGCGGGAGGATCGTCTGACGAACGACATCAGCTCCCGGCGACGTCCCGGCCCGGCCGTTCCCGGCATCGTGCCTTCGGTCATCTGCCAATCGGGTGACGCGGTATGCGATTCGTTCATCGATCCTCCGGTGATTCGTGGTCCTGTCGTTGTGCCACCACGATACCGAAGGCGGACGAAGAAGGCCGCCCGGCATATGCGCCGGACGGCCCGGGTGAAGCGAAACCGATCGGTCAGTCGGACTGCTTCCAGTTTTCGACGTCGATGTGGTGCTCGGGGTTGGCCTGCCATGCCTTCCACGCGGATTCGACGATGTCCTCCACGTTGTACTTGGCGTGCCAGCCCATCTCCTCGTTGATGCGCTTCGGGGAGCCGATCAGGTGCGGCGGATCGCCGGCGCGACGGCCCTGCACATGCTCTTCGAACGGCAGTCCGGTGACCTTCTTGAGCTCGTCGACGATCTGACGCACGGAGGTGCCCTCGCCGGTGCCGACGTTGAAGGCATCGTACTTGCGCTCGTCGCGGTCGAGGTAGTGCAGCGCGGCGATATGCGCATCGGCCAGATCGGAGACGTGGATGTAGTCGCGCACGCAGGTGCCGTCCGGCGTGGGGTAGTCGTCGCCGAAGATCAGCGGGGCCTTGCCCTTCTTCAGACGATCGAGCAGCATCGGGATCAGGTTCAGGATGGCCGGATCCTCCAGTTCGACCGGGCCGCATCCTGCCACATTGAAGTAGCGCAGGGCGCAGAAGCGGATGCCGTATCGGCCTTCGCAGGCGCGTGCCATCCACTCGCCGAACAGTTTGGTCTGGCCGTAGGGGTTGATCGGCAGCATCGGGACCACGTCTTCGGGCACCACGTCGACCGGCGGTACGCCGTAGGTGGCCGCAGATGACGAGAAGACGAGCTTGCGGGTCTTCTTGGATTCGCTCATGCCGGTGAGCACGTTGAGCATGCCGCCGATGTTCTGCTGGTAGTACCACAGCGGCTTCTCGACGGATTCACCGACCTGCTTGCGGGCGGCGAAGTGGATGACGGCGTCGACGTCCTCGGCGTCGAGGATCTCGGCGAGACGTTCGCCGGCGCCCGGGGCGGCGATGTCCATGCCGTACAGGCGTGCTCCCTCGATGCGGGTGGGCTTGCCGTAGCTCAGATCGTCCACGACGACGACGTTTTCGCCGGCCTGATGGAGTGCGTGGACCACATGGGCTCCGATGTAGCCGCAGCCTCCGGTAACCAGAACTGTCATCTCACACCTTTCTGATAGAACGAGCCGTGATCGTGGTGGGTGGGTGTTCGGCGCAGCGTCGACCGTGACGCACCCGCACAGCAATTGTTCGGTTGTGCTCGTTTTTGTTACTTTTTTGAACATCTTCAGTATAGCGCACTTTATGAGGGCGGAACACCCTGTGGTAAAAATCCGAAGAATCGTTGAAACGCCTCGACGGATCAAGGTTTTCGGCTGTTGCGACACGCCCGAAACGATGATTTTGCGTTTTGGACTTGCGTTGCTCCGCCATTCATGTAATATATTCAATCGTTGCGGTTTTCGAGATCGCAGCGGATGGCTCCGTAGCTCAGTTGGTTAGAGCGCCGCCCTGTCACGGCGGAGGTCGCCGGTTCAAGTCCGGTCGGAGTCGCTTGGATGGTTGATCGGCCCGGCTTGTCCGGGTTTTTTCAACTGTTCTGATTGGCTCTGTAGCTCAGTTGGTAGAGCGTACGACTGAAAATCGTGAGGTCAACGGATCGATGCCGTTCGGAGCCACCAGCAAGGCCTGCGATCAGATGTGATGCGCAGGCCTTTTATGTTTTGCTGGTGGTGATGATCTCTTCTCTTTCCGCGGAATCAGCCTATAACCCGCCTATAGTGAGTGGCGATGGCGGTTGTCCGAGGACCGCAGAGCGGAGGAGTCGTCATGGAATTCAACGATGTGATCAAAAACCGGTATGCCTGCCGCAAGTATGCCGATCGTCCGGTGGAGCAGCCGGTGCTGGACGGGATTCTCGACGTGGGCAGGTTGGCTCCGACGTCGGTGGATCAGCAGGAGCAGCATGTCGTCGTCATTCGATCGGGGGAGGGGCTGAAGACCGTCGATGACCTCACCGAATGCCGGTATGGCGCTCCAGTGGTACTGCTGATCACCTTCGACAGGAACGACGTGTATACGTATCCCGGCGGTAAATACGATTCGGGTGTGGAGGATGCCTCCATCGCGTTGACCCATATGATGCTGGCGGCCACGAATCTGGGGCTGGGAAGCTGCTGGGTGAACGCGTTCGATCCCGATGCCGTGCGTAAGGCGTTCTCCGTGCCGGATACCGAGGAGATCGTGGCGATGCTGGATCTGGGATATCCTGCAGCCGATGCCGCTCCCTCCGCCAAGCATGGCCGCCGCAAGCCGCTTGAGGAGCTGGTATCCTACCGCTGATCCGTCTCCGATTGGTGTCATTTCTTAGGCGTTTCCGGCATGGATGCTCTCGTGCGGCTGTTGTGTCGCGTTTATGACAGCGCGTGCGTCCCTACATGTGGGAGAACAATCCCAGTTATAGGGATTCTCGGCATGTTTTGAGAGCGCTCACAGTTTAACGATCAAATCCACGCTACGATGAATATCGGTTGACGTCCCCACCGATGGAGACGGCCAGAAGATTACCGACCAGTCACTCAAAGGAGAACATGATGGTCTACAGGATGATTTTCAATCAGACGGCGTATTTCGGTCGCGGCGCGGTCCGGGAGATCCCGGAGGTCGCCCGCAAGCACGGGTTCCGCAAGGCGTTCGTGGTCACGGATCCGGTGCTGCTGGAGACCGGCACGGCGAGGAGGGTGCTCGACGTGCTGGACGCGGCGGGCATGGAGTACGAGGTGTTCGACAACGTGAGGCCGAACCCGCCGGTGGAGTGCATCCAGGACGGCGTGCTGCGGTTCAACGCGTCGGGCGCGGACTTCCTGATCGGCCTGGGCGGCGGAAGCCCGCAGGACACGTGCAAGGGCATCGGCATCATCGCCGCGAACCCGGAGTTCGGCGACGTGCTCTCCCTCGAGGGCGTGGCGGACACGAGGAACCCGAGCGTGCCGATCTTCGGCGTGCCCACCACGGCGGGCACCGCGTCGGAGACGACGATCAACTACGTGGTCACGGACACGAGGAACAAGCGCAAGTTCGTGGCGGTGGACCCGCACGACATCCCGGTCGTCGCGTTCGTGGACCCGGACCTGACGGACTCGATGCCCCGCGGCCTGAAGGTCGCCACGGGTCTGGACGCTTTGACGCACGCGATCGAGGGGTACGTCACGCCGGGCGCGTGGAGCCTGTCGGACTGCCTTTCCATGCAGACGATCCGCATGATCGCGAAGAACCTGGCGAGGAGCGCGGACGGGGACGTGCCGGCGGGCGAGCAGATGGCGTACGCGAGCTACATCACGGGCATGGCGTATTCGAACGTGGGTCTGGGTCTGGTGCACGGCATGGCGCATCCGCTGGGCGGGCGTCTGGGCGTGGCGCACGGCGTGGCCAACGGGATCCTGCTGGCCCCGGTCATGGAGTACAACAAGGAG